>JADJOM010000003.1:2387500-2677858 GCA_016713785.1 Gemmatimonadota bacterium
TGCCAGCAGGCGCGCCATCGCCCCCGGGCCCCCCTCGCGCAGCGCCAGCGAGAGGAGGAGCTGACGCGGGGACTCGCCGAGGGGTACCATGGCCCCCCAGTCGCGACCGCGCAGCAGCGCGTCGCAGGCCTCCTGCTGTCCCAGCTGCAGGCACTGGCCCACCAGGCCCGCCCGCTCGCCCACCGCTCCCTGGGCCAGCCGCCGCACGAACGCCTGACGATCCTCTGGCGCGTACTGGCCCACGAGGTCGGCGGGATCCGCCAGCAGGCCGAGCGCGCGGTGGCAGTCCTCGAGCCCGCCGCCCAGGCAACTGGCCACGCTGCGGAAGTCCGACGTCACCAGCTCCACGAACGTCCGCCGGGCGAGCACCGACGCCGGTACCGCCAGCGGAGCAGCGGGATGCCACCGCGCCAACGGCCGGTCGACCTGGTACCAGAGCGCCTCGGACGCCGCACTGGCAATCGCCGCGGCCAGCTCGCCCACCGGCGCTCCCGCCGGCACGTACGGCGCGCTGGACGGCTGGCCGGGCATCACGTCCCCGGTGAACTGCACCGAGAGGCCGAGGGGCGCACCGGAAGGATTGATCTGGCCCGCGCCGCGGACCCGGGGCGTCGCCCGGATGAGGATCGGCTGGGTGTGGCCCAGGGCATCACCGAAGGTGGCTTCGAGCCGGGCCACGGCCGTGTCGCACGCCGCCTCGGCGGTATCCCGCAGCCCCTGCACCTCCAGCCGCAGCACGCCCCGGGTCACGCGGCGCCAGCCGGCACCGGCGTCGAGGACGCTGTCGCGCAGGCGGATGCGCGCCCCGATCGCGTCGACCCTGGCCTGCAGGTCGTGGACGCGGGCCTCCAGGGCCGCCCGCTGCTGCCCGGCCACCGGGGACACCAGCAGCAGCATGGCCGCGAAGCAGAGGGATCCCCTAGACATCGATCAGCACCCAGCGCCCGGTGAAGACATCGAAGGGCCCGGGCCAGGTCAGCAGCCGCTCCAGCACCGGCGTCACGATGTCCGCCCGCGAGCCGGCGCTGCTCAGCAGCACCTGGGCCAGCATCCAGGCCACGAGCAGGGCCAGCACCCACCCTGCGGCGCGCGCGGTGCCGGTCACCACCGCGAAGAACAGCCCGAACGCGACCAGGGTCGCGAACAGGAAGCGCAGGGCCAGCAGGTTGGGATACGCGGTCAGGCCGGTGGGCAACGGCGAGCCCGCCACCGCGAGAAGGCAGCCGATCCAGAGCGTGGCCAAGGGGATCGCGAGGAGCACCAGCCCGGCGCCCAGGCGCAGCAGCACCAGGCGCTCACGGGCGAGGGGAAGCGTGAGGGCATACACGTGCCGCCCGGCGTGGTCCGCCGCCCAGGCGCCGGTGGCCACCAGCAGCGCGAGCATTGCGCCGAGCATCGGGTAGAGCATGCCCATCTGCGCATGGCCCTCGAGGAACCGTGCCGGCGACAGCCCATCCTGCACGGCTGCGAGGTCCTGGACCGAGAGGAGCGGCAGCAGGAAGCTCAGCAACGCGGCCGGGACGAGCGCCAGCCGGATCCACTTCCACTGGGTGAAGAGGATGGCTCGGAACATCAGGACCTCCCCGCGACGGGGCCGCGCGCGGTGCGCAGCAGTTCGACGAACCCCTCTTCGAGGTCGAGGTCCACCACCTCGCGCACCGTGCCGCCGAGCCCCTCGATGTACTGCCGCATCGGGCCCTGCCAGCCCCGCACGATCCAGGTCTCGTGCCGGCCGTCGTGCACCTGCCGCGCCACCAGCGCGAACGGCGTGGCGCCCACCTCGGCCGGGACGCCCGAGACGTGCAGCCGCTTGATCCCGTTCTTGAACGTCTCCATCGGCAGTTCGGTCACCAGCCGCCCCTGGTCCATGACGCCCACCCAGTCACAGATGCGCTCGAGTTCGTGCACCAGGTGGCTCGAGATGAACACGGTGGCCCCGCGCTGGCTCACGTAGTCGAGGAGCGCGGTGAGCACCTCGCGCCGCACCACCGGGTCGAGGCCGTCGGTGGGCTCGTCCAGCAGCAGCAGGTCGGGCGACTGCGCCAGCACGAGCAGCAGCATCAGCTTGCCCAGCTCCCCCTTGGACAGGCGGCTGGTCTGGCGACCGGGCTCGAGCAGGAACCCCGCGAGCAGGTCATCGGCGCGGCGCTGGTCCCAGCGGGGGTAGAAGGCGCGGTGATACGCGATCGCCTCCTGCACCGTGAGCGAGGGATACAGATGCGGGCGCTCGGGGACGTAACCCGTGCGGGCCAGGATCGCGGGGAGCCGCCCCGGCACCGGCTCGCCCAGCAGGGTGATGGCCCCGCCCTGGGGGCGGAGCAGGCCGAGCAGCAGGCGGATGGTAGTGGTCTTGCCGGAACCGTTCGGTCCCAGGAAGCCGTAGATGGCGCCCGCCGGCACATGGAGGTCGAGGTCCCGGATCGCGAACTGCTTCCCCGCGCGATAGCCGAGGCCCTGGGTTTGGATGGCGAGCGTCATGCGCCGCTCCCGGGAAGTTCGTCGACGAGCGCCCGCCGCAACTCCTCCACCGTGAGCCCGGCCCGGGCCGCCTCCGCCAGCAGCGCGCGCACCAGCCGGGTAGCCTCGCCGGCACGGGTGCGGGCGCGCCGGGCACCCTCCACCTCGCGCACGAAGGTCCCGGCGCCGTGTCGCATCTCCACGAATCCCTCCGTCTCGAGTTCCCGATAGGCCTGGACCACCGTCGCGGGGTTGATCCGCAGCTGGGCCGCGAGCTGGCGAACCGACGGGAGCCCCGCGCCGGGGACCAGGTCCCCGGCGGCGATGGCCACCTTGAGCCGCGTGGCGATCTGGGCGTAGAGCGGGGTGGCGCTCCGCGGATCGATCTGCTCGAACATGGTAGGTCGGGCCCTTGAGTGTATTACTGTTCCGATACAGTAAGACTTCGGGCGGGCCCCGTCAAGAGGCGGGTGGAGTCCGGGGTACCGGCAACGAAAAAGCCAGAGGCTGGCGCCTCTGGCTTCTCCGTACTGCACCGGTCCCCTCAGACCGGTTCCCAACGCACCGGCCCCCTCAGACCGGTGTCCTGCTCACCGGCCCCCTCAGACCGGTGTCCTACCTTTTCCTGCGCCGGGGGTCAGACCTTCACGCCCGCCAGCGCTCGTACCAGGTCGGTGGTGGAGACCACCCCGATCAGGCGCCCATCCTGTTCCACGAAGAGCCGGTGCACCTCGAGGTAGAGCATCCGCTGCGCCGCATCCCGGATGGTGGCCTCGGGATTGATCGTCTGCGGCCGCGGGGTCATGACCTCCTGCACCAGCGTCTGCTCGAAGACCGCCTCGCGGGACTCCGGGTCGGTGTGCTCGGCGAGGGCCTCGAGGATGTCGCTGTTCGAGAGCACGCCCACCAGCCGACCATGGTCATCCACCGCGGGAACACCGGAGACGTGGCTCTCGGCCAGCAGCGAGATCGCCTCCCCCACCGTGTCGGTGCCGCGAATCGTCCGGAGATTGGTCTGCATGACGTCAGTGACGCGCATCGTTCCCTCCGGTGAACTGCCGACCCTAAGTAGCGACCGGGCCCGTGAACGGAGCGTGAAGCCTGCATGAGACGTAGATTGGCCCCGGTCGCGGGTTCAAACGCCGGCCAGACCATCGGCATCCCACCAGCCGACACCGCCCATGCCCATGCCTTCATGAACGAGACGGTTCGCCGGGCCCAGGACGGGGACCCCGAGGCCTTCCGTGCCCTCTATCAGGCGCACGCGGGGCGGGTCTATGCACTCTGCCTCCGGCTGACGGGCCGGGAGCAGGAGGCCGTGGAACACACCCAAGACGTCTTCATCCGGGTCTGGGAGCGGCTGGCCAGCTTCCGTGGTGAGAGCGCATTCACCACCTGGCTGCACCGCCTCACCGTCAACGAGGTGCTCCAGGCCCGGCGCAGCGCTGGCCGGCGCTCGGCGCGGCTCACCCTCGAGGACGACGCCGTGCTGCAGCGGCACCCGGGGCCCGCCCCGGCGGCCCCGGCACGGGACCTGGAGCAGGCGATCGCCGCACTCCCTCCGGGGGCCCGGACGGTGTTCGTCCTGCATGACGTCGAGGGGTACCAGCACGAGGAGATCGCCCGGCTCACGGGCATCGCGGAAGGGACCAGCAAGGCGCAGCTGCACCGCGCGCGCCGGCTGCTACGGGAGAACCTGGACCGATGACACCCTGTACCGACGCTTCCCCCCTGCTCGACGAGTACCTCGACGGCACCCTCGCCGCCGGCCCGCGCGCCGAGGTGGAGGCACACCTGGCCGCGTGCGCCGCCTGCCGCGCGGAGCTCGAGGCCATCGGGCGGATCTCCACCGCGGCCCGCGCCCTGCCCGCCGCCCTGCAGCCACCGGACGCCGTGTGGGCGGGCATCGCCAGCCGGCTGCCGGCGGCCGCGGCGCCGCGCCGGCCGACGGCGAATTTCCCCTGGCTCCGGCTGGCCGCCGCGCTGGCGCTCTTCCTGGGTGGCTACGCGATCGCCCGGCTGGGACCGGGGGCGCCGGCCACCGACGCCTTCGCGGCCCGCCGCGCGGAGTACACCGCGGCCAGCATCGAGCTCACCCGCACGCTGCGCCAGGATGCCGGCGTCCTCGCACCGGAGACCCGACGGGTGGTGGAGCGCAACCTGGCGATCATCGACCAGGCCATCGGCGAGGCGGAGGCGGCGCTCCAGTCCGACCCGGGCAACGGCGCCCTGGAACAGATGGTGCTGGCCCGCTACGAGCAGCGCCTGGCGCTGCTCCGGCACGCCACCCTCTCCGGCCGGCGGGAATCATGACGCGACTCCTGGCGCTGCTGCTCCTGCTCCTCGGCGGCACAACGGAACTGGCCGGGCAGGACGCGGTCCGCACCGGGCGCCCCGCCAGCCAGGATGCGGCCATCCGGCTCTGGCTACCCCGTGGCTCGGTGCGGATCACCACCTGGACCCGCGACAGCGTCGACGTGAAGGGGCGGGTGGACCCCGGGGCCGGCCGGCTCCTGCTGGGGGGCTCGCCCGCCGCCCTCAAGGTGGTCGTCGAGCCGCCGGAGGGGCGGACGGCCGACGGCATCGCCGACCTCGACGTGCGGATCCCCGGCGGGGCGCGCCTGTGGGTGACCTCCGCCGCGGCGGAGGTGGAGGTGACGGCGGGAGGGGGCAGCGTGGAAGTGACCACCGTGAGCGGCCGGGTGCGGGTGGCCGGCACCGCCGCCAGCGTGGCGGTCGAGACCCTCGACGGCAACGTGGAGCTGGCCTGTACGAGCCCGCTGGCACGGGTGCGGACCGCGAGCGGGGTGCTGGTGGTGCGCGGAGTACTGCAGGAACTGGACGCCCGCTCGGTCAGCGGCCCGCTGTTCATCGGCATGGAGGGGGCGGTGCGCCAGGTGCACCTGGAGACGGTCTCGAGCGAGATCGCCTTCAAGGGTGACCTGGTCCCTGACGGGCGCCTGCAGGCGGAGACCCACGGCGGCGACATCGAACTGCGGCTCCCGCCCGGCCTGGCCGCCACCTGGCACCTGGTGAGTTACGGGGGCCGCCCCGAGGACCAGCTGTTGCCGGCCAGCGCCCTGCGCGCCGGCGCCACCAAGGGTGAGTGGACGGCCCGGACCGGCGACGGACGCGCCACCATCGACGTCCGGACCTTCAAGGGACGGGTGGTGCTCAAGATCCGGGGCTGAGCGCCTCACGCGATTGCCAACCAGGCGCCGCCGGGCCGATACTTCAGGTGGCCCCGCCCCCCCGGGTCCGTGGTCCGGTATCGATGGCACACCCTCCCCAGCAGCGACCGGCACCGCCGGCCGCCGTGCTGTACCTGACCGCCGACCCGGAGCTCCCCAGGCTCCGCAGCCTCCTTGGGACATCCGGGTCCGGGGTCGAGCCGGTGGCCGTGCCGGACCTTCCCGCCGCCGAGGCCTGGCTCACTCTCCACGACGCCGCCGCGCTGGTGCTGGTGCCGGGCCTGGATCGGGCCCGCGAGCAGGCCCTGCTCCGCGCCGGCGCCGCCGAGTGCCTCGAGGCGCGTGTTCTCACGGGGCGCGGCGCTCGCCGCGGCCCTCGACCGGGTGGTGGCCCGCGCGACCCGGCGCCCGCGCCTGGCCCATCAGGCCGCGCTGCTCGAGGCGCTCCACCACCCGCAGACCGCGGCCTGGATCTCGTTCGACGCCACCCTGCGGATCCGGTTCGCCTCCGACGGTGTGCTGCCGCGCTTCGGCTACGCGCCAGCCGCCCTGGTCGACCGGGTCATCACCGACTTCGCCGCCACGAGCGCGGTGCCGGCCGCGCTCGACTATGTGCGACGGGCGCTCGAGTCTCCCGGGGCGGCGATCGCCGGCGCCATGACGGCGCGCTGCGCCGACGGCACCGAGCGCGCCTTCACCGGGCGCCTGGTGAACCTGCTGCACCTGCCCGGCGTCGAGGCCCTGGTGCTGGCCGTGGACAACGAGACCGCCGCCGACCAGCACGCCCGGCAGGTGGTAGGGAGCGAGCGGCTGTTCCGGGAGGTGGCGGACAAGGCCCCGGTCCAGATCTGGACCGAGAACCCGCTGCGCCAGCTGACCTGGGAGAACCGCACCGCGCTGGAGTTCACCGGCCGGACGTTCGCGGAGGAGGCGGGGTACGGCTGGCTTGAGACAGTGCACCCCGCCGACCGGGGGCGGGTGGAAGACCACTACCGGCGCACCTCGCTGGAGCAGCGCGGGTTCACGCTCGAGTTCCGGATGCGACGCCGCGACGGGGCCTGGCGGCACCTGATGCAGGTGGCCATCCCCCGCTGGGACGAGCAGGGGGTGTTCGTCGGCTTCCTCGGCGTGGACGTGGACATCACGGAGCTCAAGGAGGCCGGGCTCCGGGTGGAGGAGGCCGAGGCGAGGTACCGGCTGTTCGTGGAACAGAGCACGGACGGGATCTGGCGGTTCGAGGTGCGGGAGCCGATCCCCCTCTCGCTCGACGAGGACGCGATGATCGCCGCGATCTTCGCGCAAGGCTGGCTGGCGGAGTGCAACCACGCCATGGCGCGCCAGTACGGCGTCGAGGACCCGGCCGACCTGCTGCGCATCCCGCTGCGCGACCTGCTCAATCCCGATGACCCGCGGAACCGGGCGATGCTCCGGGCGTTCATCCGCGCGGGCTACCGCCTGGCGGATTCGGAGAGCCACGAACGGGACCGCGAGGGGCACCCCAAGGTGTTCCTCAACAACCTGATCGGGATCATCGACCGGGGCCACCTGGTGCGGGCGTGGGGCACCCAGCGCGACATCACCCTGCAACGCCAGCTGGAGGAGGAGGCCCGGCAGTCGCGGAAGATGGAGACCGCCGGGCGCCTCGCCGGCGGGATCGCGCACGACTTCAACAACCTGCTCACCGCGATCCTCGGCACCAGCGAACTGCTGCTCTCCGGGCTGGCGCCGGGCACCGCGGAGCGGGAGGACGTCGAGGAGATCAAGCGCGCGGCCACCCGGGCCGCCAACCTCACGCGCCAGCTGCTCGCCTTCAGTCGCCGCCAGGTGCTGCAGCCCCGCACCCTCGACCTCAATCAGCTGGTCTTCGGGGTGGAGACCATGCTCCGCCGCCTGATCGGGGAGCACATCACCCTGGGCACCACGGCGGCGGCGGACCTGTGGCGGGTCCGTGCCGACCCCGGCCAGCTGGAGCAGGTGATCGTCAACCTCTGCGTGAACGCCCGCGACGCGATGCCGACCGGCGGCAGCCTCGTGGTGGAGACGGCCAACGTCCACTTCCCCGGGGCCGCCCACGGCGCCGAGGCGATCATGCCCGCCGGCCCCTACGTGCTGCTGACGGTCACGGACACCGGGACGGGCATGGAGCCGCAGACGCTCGGACACATCTTCGAGCCGTTCTTCACCACCAAGGAACCGGGGCGGGGGACCGGGCTCGGCCTGGCGACCGTCTACGGGATCGTGAAGCAGAGCGGCGGGTTCATCTTCGTGGAGACCGAGCGGGGCCGGGGCAGCCGCTTCCGGATCTACCTCCCGCGCGTGGAGGGGGTGGTCGAGGGCCCCGAGGCCGCGGCCGAGCCGGCGCCGGCGCGCGCCACCGGCACGATCCTGCTGGTGGAGGATGAGGAGGCGGTGCGCCGCCTGGCGCGGCGGGTGCTCGAAGAGGTGGGCTACCGGGTACTGGAGGCCGCCGACGGGGCCGAAGCGCTGCGGCTCGCGGACCGCTGGGACGACGCCATCGACCTGGTGGTCACCGACGTGATCATGCCCGGCATGAGCGGGCAGGAACTCTCGGCACGCCTGCGGCAACAGCGTCCGTGGCTCAGGATCCTGTACGTCTCCGGCTACACTGACGACGCCATCCTGCAGCACGGCACCCTGCTGCCCAATACCAGCTTCCTGCAGAAGCCGTTCACCCCAGCCGGCCTGGCGCAGCGGGTGCGCGAGACGCTCGGCTAGCTGGCGCGCACCATCTGCCGCGGGGGCTCGCCCTCCACGTCCTCCCCCTCCGACCCGAAGTACCAGTCCACCTGCTCCATCAGCTCGGTGTCGGTCGACACCCCGGTCAGGATGGTCTCCGGAAACCCCGGTTCCACGAGCACGTAGCCGAAGGGGTAGTCGAGGCCGGTCAGCATGATCACCCGGCGTGGCCCCCCCTCGATCTCGACCACGATCGAATCGGCGGTCGTGGCCTCCAGGGCGATGCCGGCATCCTCGAGCGCGGGGGCCACCAGCGCGGTGTACGCGCGGAAATCGTCCAGCAGGTCGAGCCCGTCGCCGGAGGCCAGGGTGTCGGTGGCGGCGAGCCAGAAGGCCACCACCGCGGGCCCCTGGATCACCGGTGCCGCCGCAAGCGGCCGGGTGGCCGCCGTATCCGCGCCAGCCCGGCGCAGGGGGCCCGGGGCGCGGCACGCCGCGAGGGTGGAGAGGGCCAGCAGGAGGACGCGCACCGCCACCTCGTCGGGATTCAGGATTGCCCCGGGCGGGGCCGATACCACAAGGATGGAGTCCCAGCCCCCCCTCGGGAAGGCCGGCGAGGCACGCCCGCAGGCCACCCGGACAGCCCGGGCGTGAGCGCCCTGGTCCGCCGGGTCCGCGCCGGATACCTGATCGCGATGCTCGTCATCGCGGGCTCGCTGGTCATCGCCGGCTTCACCATGGAACGCGCCCTGGTCCGCGCCGCCACCGACAGCCGGGTGATGAACCTCGCCGGCCGGCAGCGGATGCTCAGCCAGCGGGTGAGCGCCGCGGCGCTGGGCCTGGTGCAGAGCGGCGAGGCGGGACGCTGGGACCGGGTGGCGGTCCTCCGCACCGCGCTCGCCGACCTGGTCCGGGTGCAGCGCGGCCTGCAACAGGGCGATGCCGCCCTGGGGCTGCCCGGGCATCCCAGCCCGGAACTGCAGCGGCTGTTCCGGGCCGCCGAACCGTCCCTGCGCCTCCTGGTCAGTGCCGCCGAATCGCTGCAGGCCACCACCGACCGCCCGAGTGAGGCGGCCCACGCCTCAGCGGTGGTCGCGGCGTCGGGCGCGGTGCTCCGCTCCGCGGAAGCGATCGCCGCGGCCTACCAGGCGGATGCCCTGGCGCGGATGCGGGCGCTGCGGCTCACCCAGATCGGCCTCACCGTGGCGATCCTGGCCGCCGTGCTCCTGCTCGGCTGGTTCGTGGTGCGCCCGGCGGAGCAGCGGATCCGCGCGGCCATCGACGACCTCACTGCCAACGAGGCCGCCCTCACCGAGGCCAACCGGCGGCTGGACCAGGCGCTCACCGCCGCGCAGGAGGCGGCCCGGCTCAAGGCCGAGTTCCTCGCCAACATGAGCCACGAGATCCGCACCCCGATGAACGGCGTGCTGGGCATGACGGCGCTGCTGCTGGAGACGCCGCTCACGGAAGAACAGCGGGAGTACGCCGGTACCATCCAGAGTTCCGGCAATGGCCTGCTCACTATCCTCAACGACATCCTCGACCTCTCCAAGATCGAGGCGGGACGCCTCGAGCTGGACCTCGTGGCCTTCGATCCGCGCGTGGCGCTCGAGGAGGCCGCCGACCTCCTCGCGCCGCAGGCGGCGGCGAAGGGGCTCGAATTCGCGCTGCTGGTGGCCCCCGGCCTGCCGGCGCGGGTGACCTCGGACCCGGCCCGGCTGCGGCAGGTGGCGCTCAACCTCCTCGGTAACGCCATCAAGTTCACTCCGGCCGGCGGGGTGACGATCCGCCTCGGCGGGCTCCCGGGCACTGGGAATGCCCTCACCCTGCGGCTGGAGGTGGAAGACACCGGCATCGGGATCCCGGAGTCGGCGCGCGGCCGGTTGTTCCAGTCGTTCTCCCAGGCGGATGGCTCCACCACCCGGCGGTTCGGCGGCACCGGGCTCGGCCTCGCCATCTCGCAGCGGCTGATCGAGCTGCTGCAGGGCGAGATCGGCTACGACAGCGTCGAGGGCCGGGGCAGCCGCTTCTGGTGCCGGGTGCCGGTGACGGTCGCCGCCCCGCACGGGAGGCCTCCCCTGCCCTCGCGGCGGACGCTGCTGGTCGTCACCGCCGAGGGGCGCACCGCGGAGTCCCTGGCCCTGCAGGCGCGCGAGTGCGGCGCCGACTGCACCGTGGTGCAGGACTGGGACGCCGCGTGCGCCTGGCTCCGGGCCACGGGAACCGACGGCGCGGACCTGCTGGTGCTGGTGGACCAGGCCATCGTGAGTGTCGACCGCGTGGCCGCCGCCCTGCCCCCCCGCGCCCGGCTCGTCCGGCTGGTGAAAACGGGCCTTCGGGCGGGTCGCGTGGATGGAACCCCGACCGGCGCGGGAACGCTGCACCTGCCGGTCCGGCTGGCGGCGCTGCGGCGCGAACTGGACCACGTCGCGGCGGTCCCGGCCCAGGCGCGGGTCCTGGTGGCCGACGCCAACGCGGTGCGCCGTGCCCTCCTGGCCCGCATGCTGCGCACCCTGGGCAGTGAGGTCGTCGTCGCCGGGAGCGGGGCCGATGCGCTGGAGCGGCTCCATGCCTCGCCGTGCGCCACGATCCTGCTCGACGCGGACCTGATCCGGCTCGACGGTCCGGCCCTGCTCACCGCCCTGCGGGAGCAGGGCGATGGCCCACCCGACGCCCCACGCCTGTTCGGGGTGCTCTCATCTCACGCCCCGGCCGAGGCCTCCACGGGGCTTCCACCGCTGGACGGACTGCTCCGCTATCCGATTGTCCCAGCAGACCTTGGCGCGGCCCTCGGCCTGGGACTGTCGGCTATCGAGCCACAGGGTTAGACAGCAAGCACACACTTGCTTTACCGCGACGGGGCCGCTATCCTGTCCCGCCATGCAAGACATCCGCGAACGCATTCTCGACGCCGCCACCCGCGTGTACACCGAGGCGGGGTTCCGCGGCACCACAACGCGTCGGGTCGCGCAGGAAGCCGACGTCAACGAAGTCACCCTCTTCCGTCACTTCGGGACCAAGGAAGCGCTCATCAAGGCGGCGCTCGGCCGGGTGCACCGCCCCGACGGGATGCCGCGCCTGACCGAGCCCGCGGACCCGATGGTCGAGCTGCACGCCTGGGCCTGGCACCTCTACCAGCGGTGGTACGCTGGCCGGCACCTCATCTCCCGCATCATGGGCGACCTGCTCGAGCACCCCGAGATCGCCCCCAGCATCTGCGAGGAGCCGCACGACGAGCACGCCGAGCTCTCGGGCTACCTGGAGCGTCTGCGGTCCCAGGGCGCCGCCGAGGGCGAGTTCGTGGCGGACGCGGCGGCGGGCATGCTGCTCGGCGCCATTCTCACCCACGCCACCTGGCGGGACCACTTCGGCGAGAACCTCCCCGCGCCGGAGGTCGTGATCCACCAGTACGTCCTGCTCCTGCTGCAGAGCGTGGGCTTCCGGCCGCCGGTCTCCGCCCGGGGGGCACGGGCATGAGGCGCGTCCTGCTGGCCCTGGTGCTCGTCGGGGCGGCGCCCCTTGGGGGCCAGGCCCCGGCGCCGCGGCCGCTCTCCCTCGAGGAGGCGCTCGAGCTGGCCCTGCCGGCGAGCGACGGCGTGGCGATCGCGCGGGCCGACATCCTGCGGGCGGAGGGCGAGGTCAAGAAGGTCCGGGCGGACCTGCTGCCGCAGCTCACCGGCACCGCCACCTACACCCGGACCCTCAAGTCGCAGTTCAGCACCGGCTCCGGCACCGTCGACACCACCGCCACGACCTTCTGCAACCGGTTCAGCGCCGACCCTTCGCTGCCGGTCGGGTCGCGAGTGGACAGCCTGGAGCGGACGGTCGAGTGCCTGTCGGCGCTCAATCCCTTCGCCGCGCTGAGCAACCTGCCCTTCGGCCGGAAGAACCAGTACAACTTCGGCCTGCAGTTCAGCCAGGTGCTCTTCAGCAGCGCCATCCTGAAGGGCCGCCCGCGGGCGGCGGTGGCGGGGCGCAAGGTGGCCCGACTCGGGCTCACCGCCGCCGAGGCTCAGGCGCGCATGGACGTGACAGAGGCCTACTTCGACGCGGTGCTGACGGACCGGCTGGTGGGCATCGCGGAGCTGTCCCTGGCGCAGGCGGAGACCACGCTGGCCCAGACCCGGCTGGCGCGGCAGGTGGGCACCCAGCCGGAGTTCGACCTGCTGCGCGCGCAGGTGACCCGTGATAACCAGCGCTCGGCGGTGATCCAGCGCCGGTCGCAGCGGACCCTCGGCTACCTCCGGCTGGGCCAGCTGCTCGGCCTGCCGCTGCACCAGCCGCTGCGCCTCACCACCGCGCTGGACGAGCAGCCGGGAGAGACGCTGGCGGACGAGCTGCAGGTGGCGCCCCGGGACACGGCGGCCAACGAGCGCACCGCGGTGCAGCAGGTGTCCGAATCGGTGACGATCCAGGAGGTGCTCACCAACGTCACCCGCTGGGACCGGGTGCCGACGGTGCGGCTCACCTCCAACTTCGCGCGGATCGGGTACCCGAACGACGGGCTGCCCTGGAACGCGAGCTTCGTGACGGACTGGACCATCGGCGTGAACGTCTCGGTGCCGCTGTGGACCAGCGGCCGGCTGCGGGGCAACGCGATGGTGGCGGAGGCCAGCCTGGACCAGGCGCGGACCCGCCTGGCGCAGGCGCACGACGCCGCGGTGCTCGACGGGCGGCAGTCGGTGGAGCGACTGAGCACCGCGCTGGCCGCGTGGCAGGCCACGCAGGGCACGGTGGCGCAGGCCGAGCGCGCGTACGAGATCGCCACCCTGCGCTACCGCGAGGGGATCTCCACCCAGACCGAGCTGACCGATGCCCGCCTGCTGCTGGAGCAGGCCCAGGCCAACCGTGCCACCGCCGCGCGCGACGTGCGCGTGGCCCGGGCCCGCCTGGCCCTGCTTCGCGACCTGCCGCTGGGCGGCGAGGGCGTGAGCGCCACCCTTTCGAACGCCGCCAGCGGCCTGGCCAACACCCAGCAGGCCGGCGGGAACTGACCTCCGATGACACGGACCCACGCAATGACGCGGACCCCGACTGCCCGCCCGATGGCGCTCGCCGCCAGCCTCTTCTTCCTTGCCGCCGGCTGCGCCCGCGAGGCAGCGCCACCCGCCGCCGCGTCTGACGCGTCAATGTTCGTGGGCCGGGAGAACCTCGCGATCGCGCGACAGGAGACGCTGCTGGTGGGCCCGGCCATCTCCGGCACCCTCGACGCCGAACGCTCCGCCACGGTCCGGGCCGAGGTGGGCGGCGCGCTGGTGGAGGTGCTGGTGGAGCCGGGCCAGCCGGTGGCGCGGGGCCAGCTGCTGGGCCGCATCGACGACACCGGCGTGCGGGAGGGCTACACCTCGGCGCAGTCCGCGGCGCAGACCGCGGAGCTGACGGTGGGCCTGGCGCGGCGCAACGCCGAGCGCACCCGGGCCCTGGCCGACGCCGGCGCGGTGGCCGAGCGGGACCGCGAGCAGGCCGACTGGACCCTGCAGAGCGCGGAGAGCCAGCTGGCGGACGCGCGGGCGCGGCTGGTGACGGCCGAGAAGGCGCTCGCGCGCACCGCGCTGCGGGCACCCTTCGCGGGCCTGATCAGCGATCGCCCGGCCAACCTCGGGGACATCGTGCAGGTGGGGAACCCGCTCTTCACCGTGGTCGACCCGTCGCAGCTCAAGCTGGAGGGGGCCGTGACGGTCGACGCGCTGAAGGAGCTCCGGGTGGGCACGCCGGTGACGCTCGCGGTGGGCGGGCAGGCGGAGGGGCTGCTGGGCCGGGTCACGCGGATCAACCCCGCGGTCGATCCCGCCACCCGGCAGGTGCGGGTGACGGTGGGGATTCCCAATACCCGCGGCGCCCTGGTGGCCGGGCTCTTCGCCGACGGACGGGTGGCGAGCGCCACGAGGGTGGGCGTGGTGGTGCCGGCCGGCGCGGTGGACCGGAAGGGGCTGCGGCCGTTCGTGGTCCGGGTGAAGCAGGGCAAGGTGGAGCGGGTGGAGGTCGAGCTCGGGCTGATCGATGCCGCCCGGGAGCAGATGGAGGTGGCCACCGGCCTCGCGCCGGGCGACACCCTGCTCCTGGGCGGCGCCCGCGGCATCGCGCCAGGCAGCACCGTGCAGGTCGGCGTCGCCGCCGAGAAGGAGTGAGCCCGTGCTGATCTCCGATTTCGCGATCCGCCGGCCGGTCGTCACCATCGTCACGATGCTGGCGCTCTCGGTGTTCGGCCTGATCGCGCTGTTCCAGGTGAAGACCGACGAATTCCCCGACGTGCAGCCGCCGTTCGTGCTGGTGGGGCTCATCTACCCCGGCGCCTCCCCGGACGGCGTGGAGCGCGAGGTGCTGGAGCCGGTGGAGGAGGCGATCGCCTCCATCAGCGGGGTCAAGAAGATGCAGGGCTCGGCCCAGGACGGGTACGGCCAGATCGTCATCGAGTTCCAGTTCGAGAAGCCACTCCTCGAGGCCACCCAGGACGTGCGCGACGCCATCAGCGGGATTCGCGCCGACCTGCCGGAGGAACTCGAGGAGCCGGTCATCAAGAAGCTCTCCGACACCGACCGGCCGGTGGTCTCCCTGGCCCTGTCCTCCGAGACCCTCACCGCCGCGGAGCTCACGCGGCTGGCCGACCCGGGCATCGCGCGGGAGCTGCGCTCGCTGCAGGGCGTGGCCGAGGTGTCGGTGCTGGGCAAGCACGAGCGGGAGCTGACGGTGCTGCTCCGGCCGCAGGCGCTGACTGCCGCGGGGGTGAGCGTGGCGCAGGTGGTGGGCGCGCTGCGGGCGCAGAACCTGGCGGCGCCGGTGGGACGGATCGAGAGCGGTTTCGAGGAGCGGAGCATCCGGCTCACCGGCCGGCTGGCGGAGCCGCAGGATTTCCTCTCGCTGGTGGTGGCGGAGCGGAACGGGCGGGTGATCCGGCTGGGCGAGCTGGCCCAGGCCATCGACGGCACCGCCGAGCCCCGGTCGCTGGCGCTGTACAACGACCAGGAGGCCGTCGGGATCGACATCAAGAAGTCGAAGGGCTACAGCACCACCGACGTGAGCGCGCGGATCATCGAGCGGGTGGAGCGGCTCACCGCGACGCTCCCGGCCGGGGCCAGCCTGGCGGTGGTGAAGAACGCCGGCGAGAAGGTGGACCGCTCGGTGAGCAACGTGGAGGAGACGCTGGTCGAGGGCGCCTTTCTCACGGTGCTGGTGGTATTCCTGTTCCTCAACTCGTGGCGTTCCACGATCATCACCGGCCTGGCGCTGCCGGTGAGCGTGCTGGCCTCGTTCATCGCGGTGTGGGCCTTCGGCTTCACCCTCAACACCATGTCGCTGCTGGGCCTGTCACTGGCCATCGGTATCCTGATCGACGACGCCATCGTGGTCCGCGAGAACATCGTGCGCCACGTGGAGATGGGGAAGGACCACCTCACCGCCGCCCGCGAGGGGACCGACGAGATCGGCCTCGCGGTGGCGGCCACCACCTTCTCGATCCTCTCGGTGTTCGTGCCCATCGCCTTCCTGCCCGGCGTCTCGGGGCAGTGGTTCAAGCCCTTCGGCCTCACCATCGCCTGCTCGGTGGCGGTGTCGCTGTTCGTCTCGTTCTCGCTCGACCCGATGCTCTCGGCCTACTGGCCCGACCCGCACCAGGAGGAGCACGAGAAGGCCTGGATCACCCGGCAACTGGACCGGTTCAACGCCTGGTTCAGCCGGCTGGCGGAACGCTACAAGCGGGTGATCGCCTGGGCGCTCGACCACCGCTGGACCATGGTGGCCATCTCCACCGCCTCCTTTGTGCTGGCGCTGGCCATGCCGTACTTCCGGCTGGTGGGCGTGGGCTTCTTCCCGCTCGACGACCGCGCCGAGTTCAACATCACGATCGAGACCCCGCCCGGCTCGAGCCTGGCCTACACCCGCACCAAGGCGCAGGAGGTCATCGCGGCGCTGCGCCGCGAGCCCGAGGTGCGCTACACCTACACCACGCTGGGCGGCGGCAACGCCGGCGCGGTGGACGAGGGCGCGATCTTCGTCCGCCTCACCTCGCGCCACGACCGTGACGCGACGGTCGAGGACATCGCCGCCCGGCTGCGGGCCGAGACCAACCGGATGACCGGCGCCAAGGTCTCGATCTTCACCACCGACTTCGGCGGCGGGCGCAAGCAGGGCCAGCTCGAGGTGCGCGGGTCCGACGTGGCCACCATCACCGCCGTGGCGGAGCAGCTGCAGGCGGTGGTCGCCACGGTGCCGAACGTGGTGGACCTCGACCTCTCGTCCAAGGGCCAGAAGCCGGAGGTGACGATCACCCTCGACCGCGGCCTGGCCGGCAGCCTCGGCATCACCGTGGGCGACGTGGCCCAGTCGGTGCGCCCCGCCTTCGCGGGGATCGACGCCGGCGACTGGGTGGACCCGAGCGGCGAGACCCGCGACGTCGAGATCCGGCTCACCCCCGAGAGCCGCACCCGCCCCGAGGACCTGCGCCGCCTGCCCCTGCTGGTGGCCGGCCGCGCCGGCCTCCCCGCCACCGTGCCCCTCGGCCAGGTGGCCGACATCAGCCAGAGCGTCGGGCCGGCGGTGATCAACCACCTGAACCGCGACCCGGTGGTCAACGTCGAGTGGAACTACTCCGGCCGCGCCTCCGGCGCCGTGATGGACGACGTGCGCGCCGCCATCGCGAAGATCCCGCTGCCGCCGGGGGTCCGGATCACCGAGGGAGGCGACGCCGAGCAGCAGAGCGAGGTCTTCGGCAACATCTTCATCGCGCTCGGCGTGGCGGCCATGCTGATGTACCTGATCCTGGTGATGCAGTTCGGCTCGTTCATCGACCCGCTCGCCATCATGCTGTCGCTGCCGCTCTCGCTGATCGGCGTGATGCTGGGCCTCGCCGCCACGGGACTCACCATCAACATCATGAGCCTGATCGGCGTCATCCTGCTCATGGGCATCGTGGCCAAGAACGCCATCCTGCTGATCGACTTCGCCAAGTGGGCCCGGGAGCGGCAGGGCCTGGCGCTCCGCGAGGCGCTGATCGAGGCCGGCGCCATCCGGCTCCGCCCGATCCTCATGACCACCTTCGCCCTGATCGCCGGCATGATCCCGGTGGCCCTCGGCCGCGGCGACGGAGCCCAGTTCCGCCAGCCCCTCGGCGTGGCGGTGATCGGCGGCGTCATCACCTCCACGCTGCTCACGCTGATCGCGATCCCCACCTTCTACGAGATCCTCGACAGCCTGCGGGAGTGGTTCGCCCGCGTGGCGCGGCGGGTGTTCGGGAACGCCGCGGTGGACCAGGTCGTTCATGCGGTGACCGGGGAGCACCAGGTCGGGCCCTGAACGGACGGCGCGGCCGGACGGTACGCCAGTTGCCCTACCCCTTCCCGGTGGCTGCCGCACCGGGACCCAAGGTCCGGATGCGGTCCCCGCATCCGGATCTTCCGTTTGGGGGTAACCACTTGGCACT
This sequence comes from Gemmatimonadota bacterium, assembly GCA_016713785.1. Classification (NCBI taxonomy): domain Bacteria; kingdom Pseudomonadati; phylum Gemmatimonadota; species Gemmatimonadota bacterium. Next base: position 2,405,261 of record JADJOM010000003.1, read on the forward strand.
ATGGCAGATGGGTGGCGCCGTCCGCCCGGGAGCAGATCCGACTGATGTCCGGCGATTGTACGCAGCGTCTGATTTCTGGAGGGGTCACGGGAGTGTTCAGGGTGGTCGCGGTGTTGGCAGTGGCGGCCACGATGTTGGGTGCACACCACAGCCGGCTCGCACCGGCGTGCGCGCCGCTGGGGTGTGTCCCGGCGGTCTCCCACCCGGCGCTGCTCGCCGGCGCCGGTGAGGCCGCCACGCTGGAGGGGTGGAACGCCGCGCGCAGCTTCCGTCGCGTGTCCGCCGAGGCGTGGGGCCGCATGGCCGCGCTCGATTCCGCCGAGCAGCTCACCATCCTCAAGCTCAACCGGGTCGACGCCGCGCACGCGCGCCGCCGCACCCTGGTGGTCCCCGATTCCATCGCCCCCGAGCTCAGCTACGCCCCGTTCCCGGCCACGGTCTTCTCGCTGCGCGCGCTGCCCAAGTTCGTGGTGGTCTCCCGCCGGGTGCAGGCGTTCGCCGCCTACGAGCATGGCGAGCTGGTCCGCTGGGGCCCGACCAGCACCGGGAAGGCAAGCACCCCCACCGACCCGGGGCTCTTCTTCACCAACTGGAAGGACCGCCAGACCATCAGCACTGACGATCCCAGCTGGATCCTCGACTGGTACGTCAACTTCATCGCCCTCAAGGGCGTGGCCTTCCACCAGTACGACCTCCCCGGGCTCCCGGCCAGCCACGGCTGCGTGCGCCTGCTCGAGGAGGATGCCCGCTGGATGTTCGACTGGACCCAGGCCTGGGTGCCCGGCCGTGGCTCGGCCGTCACCCGCTACGGCACGCCGGTGCTGGTCTTCGGCGACTGGGACGCCGGCGCCCCGGCGCCGTGGCTCACCGTGACCGAGGATGGCGCCCGCGCCGAGGTGTCGAGCTGGGAACTCGGGGCCGCGCTGGCCCCGCACCTCGAACTGGCGCTGGAGCGGTCAGCGCTCCCCGTCGAGGTCCTCGCCAGCCGTTAGGCGACCGGCGCCCGGGCGGGCCGGGCCCTTGTGGCGGCGCGGTTCCGGTGTAGTTCCTGTAGCCATGCGCGCCTCGCTGCCCCTGCTCCTGCTCACCGCCCTGGCGGCCCCCCCGGCCGCCGGGGCGGTGTGGCGTGATGATCCCGCCCCGACCCGTCCCGCGCTGGCCACCCTGCTGGAGCGGGCCCGGGCCTCCCTGGGCCGCGCACCCTTCGATTCCACGCGGACCCTGATGCGGCAGGTGGAACGGGGGGCCCAGGCGCTCGCCGATTCAGCCGCGCTGGTGGAGGCGCGGGTGGTGCTGGCCTTCCTCGACTCGCGGCAGGCGTCGCTCCCCGAGGCGCTGGCGCGCTTTGCGGAGGCGGAGCGCGCGGTCCCGGCGGGCGACGGGCACGCGCTGGCGCAGGTGCGCTGCTGGCGCGCGCCGATCCTCACCTTTGCGGGTCGCCCGGAGGCGGTGCAGGAGATCGCCGCCGGCATCGCGGGGGCGCGAGTCGCGGGGGACCCCATCCTCCTCGGGCTCTGCTACCAGGGCGCCGTCACCGTGCTCACCGCGCTGGCCGGCCCCGGCGGGCGCATCGAGGCCTACGCCGACAGCGCGGCCACCACCCAGGCCCAGGCCGGCGATCACTTCGGCTGGTCGGTCACCGAGTTCGTCCGCGGGTTCAGCCGCCTGCAGCGCACCGACCTTGCGGGGGCCCGGCGCGCGCTGCTGCTGGCCCGGCGGGAGGCGCAGGCCAGCGACAACACCTTCAGCACGGGGTGGATTCACCGGTTCCTGGGCGAGACCTACTGGTGGGCCGGCGACTTCCTGGCCGCCGATCGCGAGTTCGCCCGGGCCGAGTCGGTGCTGACCTGGATGGGCGACCTGTTCGGGCTCGGTGGCCTCGACTACGTGCGCAGCGGGTTGCTGATCGACCTTGGCCGCCTGGACGAGGCCCAGGCGCGGCTGGAGGCCGCCCGCGACACGCTGGACCGGAGCCCCGGTGGCGACTCGTACGGGGAGCGGTTTCGCCTGGCCGAGGTGACGCTGCGGCGGGGCCGGTGGGCGGAGGCGTCGGCGGAGCTCGAGGCGGCGCTACGCTACGCCCACGCGCGGGGATGGGATCCGCAGCCGCCGGGGCTCGCCTACATCCGCGGACTGCTGGCCCTGCGGCTCGGCGCGCTGGACCAGGCGACCCGGGCCTTCCGCGGGATCATCGCCGACCCGGAGGCGGAGGAGCTGGAGCGCTACGTGGCCCGCGCCCGGCTGGCGGAGACGCTGGTCCGCCGCGGTGACCTCGGGGGCGCGCTGGCGGAGATGACCGCCGCGAACGCCGAGCTGGAGCGGCTGCGCGCGAGCCTGGATGATCCCGAACTGCGACGGCTGGTCTACCAGACCCGGCAGACCTTCGATGAGCCCGACCTCGGGCTGTCCACGATCGTGGCGGCGCTGACCCGGGGGGGGCGTGCGGCGGATGCGCTGCGGCTGGCGGAGGCGCGCCGCGCGCGGACCCTGCGCGACCGGCGCACCGAGGCCCGGAGCTTCGTGGCGCCCGCGGCCGCGGGGCCGGGCGGCGCGGCGACCAGCTGGGCCACGCCGGACACGGCCACCGCCTTCCTGGAATACGTCACGGGGTGGTGGGGCGCGCCGACCACGCTGTTCGTGGTGACCTCCGACGGCACGCGCGGCTACGAGCTGCCCGCGCTCGACTCCCTGCGCGCGCCACTGACCCGCTACGTGGACCTGCTGCGCACGGGGGACCCGGCCACCGCCCCCGGGCGCTCGCTCGGCGCGGCGCTGCTTGCCCCGGCGATCGCCGCGCTGCCGGACCGCATCACGCGGCTGGTGCTGGTGCCGGACGACGTGCTGCACTTCCTCCCCTTCGAGGCGCTGCCGCTCCCCGACGGCACGCCCCTCGGCGCCCGCTATGCCCTGAGCCAGGTGCCCTCGCTGGCCGTCGCCGGTGACGCCGCGGCCGCCCCCGGCCCGGCGCTGCGGGTGCTGGCGCTGGGCGATCCCGCGTTCGGGCCTCCTGCCGACGATGACCCGCTGCGCGCCCTGTACGAAACGTCCGGTGGCCTGGCGCCGCTGCCCAGCGCACGGCGCGAGGCCCGGCTCGCGGCGCGCTTCGGCGAGGGGTCGGTGGCACGGACCGGATCCGCGGCCTCGGAGGCGTACCTGAAGGCGTCGGCGCTGGGGGACTTCGGGGTCCTCCACTTTGCCACCCACGCGCTGGTCGATGCCCGCAGCCTGGCCAGCAGTTCGCTGGCCCTCGCGCCGGGCGGCGGCGAGGACGGCTTCCTGACGGTGGGCGAGATCGGCACCCTGGCGCTCGCGGGCAAGCTGGTGGTGCTCTCCGGCTGCCGCACCGCCACCGGCGCGATGATCGGCGGCGAGGGCATCCTCGGGCTGACCACGGCGCTGCTCGAGGGTGGCGCCCGGGCGGTGGTGGCGAGCCGGTGGCCGGTGCGGGACCGGGCCACCGCGGACCTCATCGAGGCCCTCTACACGGGGATGGCGGATGGCCTGCCGCTCGACGCGGCGCTGCAGCGCGCCCAGCGCGAGGCGCGCATGCGCGGCGTGCCGGCCGCCGACTGGGCGGCGTTCGTGGTGGTGGGCGACGGGGCGATGCGGCTGCCGCTGCGGCGCCCGGCACCACGGTGGGCCGGGTGGCTGGCCGTGGGCCTGGTGGCGGCCGCGGGCGCGTGGTGGCTGGCGCGGCGGCGGGTCAGGGCGGCGCCAGCGTGAAGCTGGCGGGGTCGGACCGCACGCTGTCGGCCGGGCCGCGAACGGCCGTGACGTGCCACAGCAGCGGGGCGCCGGGCGGAAGCCCGTCGGGCAGCGCGGCGGTGGTGTCGCTGGTCCGCTGCCGCAGCAGGGTATCGCCCGCGTGGCCCAGGACCAGCACCTCGTAGCGCGCTGCGCCGGGGACCCGGCTCCAGACCAGGTCCACCGGCGCCGGCACCGTGGCCCCCGCGGCGGGCGCCAGGAGGGTCAGCCCCCCCGGGCCGCGCACCACGTCCGCCCGCCCGCGCCACCACCGCGGCACCGCGAGCCCCACCGCCACCACGAGCAGCGCCGCCGCGGCCAGCCCCAGCCACGCCGGCAGCACCCGCTCCGAAGGCACCGCGTGCTGCAGGGCCCGCAGCAGCTCGAACTCCCGGCGGCAGGGGGGGCAGGCCATCGCGTGATTCACCGCCGCCAGCCGGTCGGCCTCGGGCCCCCTGATGGCGACCGCCCGCTGCAGCGCCTCGGTGCCGGGGCAGGCGGTCCGCGCCGGGTCGCTGCCCCGCTCCGCCAGGAGCGCGGCGTAGGCCTCGCGCAACGCCTCGTCGTTCATGCCAGTGCCTCCGGGTGGCAGCCCAGCGCGGTCAGCCGCGCGCGCAGGTCGTCCAGGCCGCGATAGAGCAGGTTGCGGGCCTTGGCCTCGGTCCAGCCGAACACCTCGGCGATCTCCCCGCTGCTGTACCCCGCCAGGTACATCCGGACCACCGGCTGCCGGCTCGGCGCGAGCGCCTCGATGGCCTGGCCCAGGCGGCGCCGGAACTCACCGCGCTCGGCCCGTCGCTCCGGCGTGTCGGGGGTCGGCGGCAGGGGGGAGGGCTCCTCGTCGGCGGCCACTGGTTGCTCCCGTCGCAGGCGCCGCCGGCGCAGCACGTCGATCGCCGCGCTGACCGCGGTGCGTCGGATGTACAACGGACGCACCGCCCCGATCCTCTCACCATGCCCGAGCGCGCGCCACAGCCGGATCCGGACCTCCTGCATGACCTCGTCGAGGTCCATCGGGTCCAGGCCATGCCGCTGCCCCACCCCTCGCACCAGGTCGGCGTATTGCCGCAATGCCGCCTCGATGGCCGGGGAGAGATCGGGGGGATGCTCCGTCATCGGGCCCAAGTTACCCGCACCTGCTGCGGGCGGAAGGCGCGGCGGGTGAGAGGATCACCGGCCTTCCTCCGTTGAGGGGCGTCCGTGGTCCCGTACCCACCCTGGAGGATCGCATGCCCGCGTCACGACCCCCGCTTCCGCGCCCGCAGGGGCTCCCACGGCTGCGCATGCGCCCGATCACCCTCGCGCTCCTCACCAGCCTCGGCGTCGCCCTGGGCGCCACGGGCGCCGCGGGGCAGCAGGCGTCCCGGCAGGTGTTCATCAACCGCAGCCGGCTCTCCAGTGCCACGCTGGCCCAGCTGGAGCCCCCGGGCGCGCCCCGCATCCCCGACGGCCGGTACTGGTACGACCGGCTCTCGGGGGCCTGGGGGCTCGAGGGGAGCTTCACCCGCGGCTTCGTGCAGGCGGGCCTCACCCTGGGCGGGGCATTGCCCGCGGATATCTCGGGCGGCGGCACCGGCGTGTTCATCAACGGCCGCGAACTCCCACCCACCGACCTCGCGGGCCTGCAGCAGCTGACCGGCCCGGTGGCGGCCGGCCGCTACTGGCTCGACGCCGAGGGCAACGCCGGGCTGGAGGGCGGACCGGCCATGGTGAACCTGCGCCTGCTTGCGGCGCGGCTCTACCAGCAGAATGGCGGCGTGGGGGAGAACGACGGCGGCGGGGGCGGCGCCTACCACAACTCCCGGACCGGGATCGGCATCCTCACCGACGGCCAGGGGGGCGCGGGCATCTTCACCCCCTGACCGGCGGCGGGCGTCAGGCCTCGGGCGCGGGGTGGTCGCCGGTGGCGCGGGAGGCGGTCCGGACCATCTCGAACTCGTGCTGGCAGAAGGGGCAGGCCATGACGTGGTCGAGGAGGGCGAGGCGGCTCTCCTCGTCTTCCTCGCGCCGGATGAGGCTGGCGATCCGCTCCACCGGCGGGCAGGCCGAGCGATCCGCGCCGGTGTCCGCGCGGATGGCCAGCAGCATGTCGTAGCTCCTGCGCAGGCGGTCGTCGCTCATTGCAGCGCCTCCGGGCCGATGCCCATGCCGGTGAGGATCTCGCGCAGGTCGGCGAGGCCCCGGTACAGCAGGTTGCGGGTCTTGGGCTCGGTCCAGCCGAGCAGGTCGGCGATCTCCTCCCGGCCGTAGCCCGAGAGGTACATCTTCACCACCGAGCGCCGGGCGGGGATCAGCTGTTCCACCGCGCGCCCCACCTGTTCCTGCAGCTCGATCTCTTCCATGAGCCGGTCGGCCGCCGGGGACTCGCCGAGCATGGCGATCCCGCTGGGGCGCGAGAGCCGGGCCGGGGTTTCCCGGCGGGCCCGGCGGCGGCGCAGCACGTCGAGCGCCGCGGAGACCGCCGTCCGGTGCACGTAGGACGCGGGGGCGGCGAGGATCTTCTCATCGCTCTCGAGCGCCTTCCACAGCCGCAGCCGGACCTCCTGGAGGAGGTCCTCGACGTCGCTGCCCGTCAGGCCGTGCCGGATGCCGATGTACCGCACCCGCTCCGCGAACCGGCCCAGCACCCGGTCGAGCGCCCCCGACACCTGATCCGACTGTCCGTCCATCCTGCCCCCCTCGGGCCATGGGCTCCCTGAGAAGATACGCACCGGGCACGCGTTCCTCCCACAGACGGGGCCGCATCGGGCGGCCCCGGTGCCCGCAGGGAGGGTTCAATGATCCGTCGATTCCGCCCGTTCCGCTATACCTGGTCGCTGCTGCTGGTGCTCGGCGGTCTGGTGGTGACCACCCTCGCCTGCGCCCCGGACGGCCAGTTGGAGAATGACACCGCCAGCTACTGCGAGCAGCACCCGGCAAACTGCTAGTCGCGTCCCCGCCTTTCACCGCCGCTTCAAGCCCGCTTCACGCGCCCGGGCGTACATCTGGACGGGCCGCCCCACCAGGGGCGGCCCGTTCACCTGTCCGGGGGCCCCATGGCGTACCTCTGGTGGAAAGCGGTCCATATCATCGGCGTGGTGTCGTGGTTCGCCGGCCTGTTCTACCTGGTCCGGCTGTTCATCTACCACGCCGAGGCCAACACCGGGGCCGAGCCGGCCCGCACCATCCTGATGCGCCAGTACGCGATCATGGAGCGGCGCCTGTACTACATGATTACCTACCCGGCCATGGTGATCGCCACGTTGACGGCGGTGGCGCTGCTGGTGCTCCAGCCCGCATGGCTGCAGGATCGCTGGATGTGGGTCAAGCTGGGCGTGGTGGCACTGCTGATCGCCTACCACTACTGGTGCGAAGTCACCATGAAGCGCATGGCCCGGGGCGACATCCGCCACACCGGGGAGCGGCTCCGCTGGGCCAACGAGGGGCCCACCCTCCTGCTGATCCTGGGTGTGGTGCTCGCCGTCCTCAAGGAAGCGACGCCGCTCGGCGTGCTCGGCCTGGTGATCGTGGGCGTGAGCGGGCTCTTCGCCGGCAGCATCCGGCGCTATTCCCGCTATCGCCGGTCCCACCCGGTGCCCCGCGCGCTGTCGCAGCACTCGGAGGCCTGACCCCGCCGCCTCACGGGCGAGAGCGGCGGTCGAGCACGGAGTCCCACACGGCCAGGGCCGGCTTGGGCGTCAGCACCGAGTCGACCAGTCCGTTGTGGGCAAAGAGCGCCAGCGTCGGCGGCGGCGAGGGGATGCCGGCCAGGTCCAGGTCGGTGAAGGTGATCTGCATCCACCCGGCCGCGCCAGCGGCGTCCAGGATCCGGGCGTGCCGGGCGATGTAGCGCGCCTGCATGGCCGGCGTGCTCGCGACCGGTCCCGCCGTCACCGAACTCCAGCCCCCCTCGAGCACCACCACGGGAAGCGGCGCGCCCTGCGTGAGGCGGGTGTAGTAGTTGAGCGGGATGCTGTCCGGATCGGCGAACCCGCCCAGGTAGGGATACGAGGACAGGCCCAGCGCGTCGAGGAAGGGAAAGTCCACCCGGTCCTGGGCGATGCCCTCGTAGATGCCCGAGCCCTGCAGCCCGCCCCACGCCGTCTCCACCTGCACGCTCACCATGAACCGCGTGGCGCTCCCGGCGGCGCTCCGCTCGGCGTGGGCCGCGTTCACCATGGTGACCACGGCCTGGTACACCGAGTCGGGCGCCGCGAGCCGGATGAGGTTGGTTTCCGCCGCGAGGCTCAGGTAGTCCGGGGCCAGGATGCTGTCCACCGCGGCCACGTATTCCCGGTACAGGCGCTGCACGGCGGTGTCGGTGATGCTGCGGCCGAGGGCCACCAGTTCCGGGTCTTCCGCCGCCCGGTTGAGCCCGTCGGTCACGTCCAGCGCCACCACGATCTTGTGCCCCTGCCCCCGGTAGTAGTTCACCAGCGGCAGCCGCACCACCCGCACCTCGGTGGCGGCGGCGGTGTCGTCCAGCAGCACGGTATAGGGAATCTCCAGCTGGATCAGGCCCGCGTCGGCGTGGGCGCTGCTCAGGGTGAGCGTCTCGAACAGCAGCGTCGTGTCCACCCGGGGTGGAATGGCCGAGAAGCCCATCAGGTAGGACCGGGTCGGTTCCCCGGGACCACTGCCCGCATCACCACAGGCGAGCAGCCCCGCCACCACGGCCGCCACGGTCCCGCCCACGAGTCGTGCCCTCACGGTGTGCTCCATGCTGCGAGTCGTCCGTCCGCCTGCTCCCTCGCCGCCCGCAGCACCGGTTCCAGACCGCGCCACACGTTGTCCGCCACCAGGCGCGCGCCCCGGTTTCCGGGGTGGATGCCGTCCTGCTGGTTGAGCGAGTCGATGCCGGCCACGCCGTCGAGGATGAACGGCAGCAGCGTGATATCATTGCGCTTCGCGAGGCCCGGGAAGATCGCGCGGAACCTCCGGACGTAGTCCTGACCCAGGTTGGGCATCGCTTCCATGGCGGCGAGCACGATGCGGGTCGCGGGGCTCGCGGCGCGGGCGCGGTCGATGATGGCCTGGATGTTGGCCCGGGTGGAGTCCGGGTCCTGGCCGCGCAGGCCGTCGTTGGCGCCGGTCTCGATCACCAGCACGGCGGGCCGCTGCCGCATGATCCAGTCGATCCGCGTCAGGGCGCCGGCGCTCGATTCCCCGCTCTGCCCCGCGTTCACCACCGTGTAGCCGAGCCCCGCCGCATCCACCTTCCGCTGGATCCAGGCCGGATAGGCGCTGTCCGGGTCGAGGCCGAGGCCGGCCGTGAGGCTGGTGCCGAGAAACACGACGGTCGGGGCCCCGGCGGCGGAGGGGGCCGGGGGCTCGGCTCCGGTCGCGGGTGCCGGCAGCGACTCCGCGGCCGACCGGGCGGGGGGATCGCCCCCGGCGCCGCCACAGCCCCAGAGGACCGTCGCCGCCAGCGCGACTATGATTCTAGCCGACCTCATCCAGGGCTGTCCAAGGTTCATGATCCGCGTCGAATCGCTGTCCAAGGAATACCTCTCCGGCGGGCGTCCGCTCACCGTGCTGAAGGATATCACGCTGGAGATCCCCACGGGGGAGCTCGCCGCCATCGTGGGCCCCAGCGGCAGCGGGAAGACCACGCTGCTCGGCCTGCTGGCCGGGCTCGACCGCCCGAGCCGCGGGCGGGTGGTGGTGGACGGCACCGACCTCACCACCCTCTCCGAGGACGCGCTGGCCACCTTCCGGGCCGAGCGGGTGGGGTTCGTGTTCCAGTCGTTCCACCTGATCCCGACGCTGACCGCACGGGAGAACGTCGAGGTGCCGCTCGAGCTCCGGGGCGAGGAGGCGCGCGGGCGGGCCGATGAATTGCTGGCCCGGGTGGGCCTCAAGGGCCGGGAGCACCACTACCCCGCCCAGCTCTCCGGGGGCGAGCAGCAGCGGGTGGCGCTGGCGCGCGCCTTCGCCAACCGGCCGCGCATCCTGTTCGCCGATGAGCCGACCGGCAACCTCGACCAGGGCACCGGCCAGCGGGTGGTGGACATCCTGCTCGAGCTCAACCGGGAGCTCGGCACCACCACGGTGCTGGTCACCCACGACCTCGAGCTGGCCCGCAAGGCGCGGCGGGTGATCCGCCTGGCCGACGGCGCCGTGGTGAGCGACGGGGCCGCCGGGTGAGCCGCCTGGGCTTCGTGACCCGGCTGGCGTGGCGGGAGAGCCGCGCCGCCGGCCGCCGGATGTTGCTGCTCACGGCGGCGATCTCCATCGGCGTGGGGGCGCTGGTGGCCATCGAGTCGTTCACCGACAACCTGCAGGTGGCCGTCGAGGGCCAGTCACGCGCGCTGCTGGGTGGTGACCTCGCGGTCAGCGCCCGCAGCGCGCCCTCCGAGTCCTTCCGGCGCACCCTCGACTCCCTGACCCTCGCGGCCGGCGCGGACAGCGTGCGCGACCGCGCCAGCGTCACCTCGTTCAGCGGCATGGCCTATGTGCCCCGCACCGCCGGCACCCGGCTGGTGCAGGTCAACGCCATCACCGGCGGCTACCCGTTCTACGGCGTGGCGCGCACCGAGCCCGCCACCGCCTGGGCCCGGCTGGCCACCGAGCGGGTCACGCTGGTGGACCCGGCATTTCTCACCTCGCTGGGCGCGCAGGTGGGCGACACCATGGCGCTGGGCGAGGCCCGGTTCGTCATCGCCGGCACGGTGACGAGCTTCCCCGGGGACGTGGGCGTCCGCGCCGCCTTCGGCCCGCGGGTGTACATCCCGGGCGCGCTCCTCGCGGAGACCGGCCTCCTCGGGTTCGGCGCGCGGGTGGAGTATGAGTGGTTTCTGCGGACCCCCGACTCCCTCGACGCGCGGGCGTTCGGCGCCACCTGGCAGCCGCGGATCGGCGCCCAGCAGGGGCGGCTTCGCACCGCGGTCGAGGAGGAGCAGGACCTCAAGCAGTTCCTCGACCAGCTGGGCCGCTATCTCGGGCTCGTGGCGCTGATCGCGCTGCTGCTGGGGGGCGTGGGCGTGGGCAGCGCGGTGCAGGTGTTCATCAAGCGCAAGCGCGACACCATCGCGGTGCTCCGCTGCCTGGGCGCCACCAGCGGCCAGGTCTTCGGCGCCTACCTGCTGCAGGCCGCGGTGATGGGGCTGCTCGGAAGCCTGGCCGGGGTGGTCCTGGGGGTGCTGCTGCAGCTGGCGCTGCCCACGGTGTTCGGCGCCTTCCTGCCGCTCGACGTGACCGTGGTTCCCTCGCCCGGCGCCATCGCCACCGGCCTCGGCGTGGGGGTGTGGGTGGCGGTGGTGTTCGCGCTGCTGCCGCTGCTCGCGGTGCGCCGGGTACCCCCGCTCGCCGTCCTGCGGCGGGACGTGGAGGAGGGCCCCGGTGCCCGCGCCGATCGCTGGATGTGGCTGGCGCGGGCGGCGCTCGCGGCCAGCGTGATCGGGATGGCCGCGCTGCAGGTGGGCCAGCTGCTGCAGGGGGCCGTCTTCGCGGCCGGGATCGGCGCCGCGCTCCTGGTGCTGTGGCTCGCGGCGTTCGGCCTCACCCGGGCGCTGCGCCGCTGGTTCCCGCACCGGCTGCCCTACGTGGCCCGGCAGGGCCTGGCCAACCTCTACCGGCCGGCCAACCAGACCGTAGCGGTGGTGCTGGCGCTCGGCTTCGGGGCGTTCCTGCTGGGCGCGCTGGCCGTCATGCAGCACAACCTGCTCAGGCAGCTGCAGCTCGACGGCGGCATCGGGCGGCCCAACCTGGTCTTCTTCGACATCCAGCCCGACCAGCGCGACGACGTCCTGGCCCGCATCCGCGCCGCGGGGCTCGAGGCGCAGGCGCCGGTGCCGATCGTCCCCATGCGGCTGGTGGCCATCAAGGGCAAGCGGGTCAAGGACCTGCTGGCGGACACCCTGCACCGGTCGGCGGGCCCCGACAGCGCCGGGCGCGGGGCGCGCGACCGCGGCCCCCGCGACGACATCACCTGGGCGCTCCGCCGCGAGTACCGCTCCACCTACCGCGACGCCTCGGTCGGCTCCGAGAAGCTCGTGGTGGGCGACTGGTGGGCGCCCGGCGCCGGGGCCGCGCCCGGCGTGGTACCCCTCTCGCTCGAGGTGGGCATCGCGGGCGACCTCGACGTGACCATCCGCGACACCCTCACCTGGAGCATCCAGGGGGTCGAGATCCCCAGCGTGGTCACCAGCCTGCGCGAGGTGAACTGGGCCCGCTTCGAGCCCAACTTCTTCGCCGTCTTCCCGGCGGGCCCGCTCGACGCCGCGCCGCAGAGCTTCGTGGTCCTCACCCGGGTGGACGACGCCACCGTGATGGGCCAGGTGCAGCGCAGCATCGTGGAGCGGCATCCCAACGTCACCTCGATCGACCTCACCTCCATCCAGAAGAGCATCGAGCAGATCGTGGCCAGCGTCTCGCTGGCCATCCGCTTCATGGCGCTGTTCAGCCTGGCCACCGGCGTCGTGGTGCTGGTGGGCGCGCTCGCCACCAGCCGCTACCAGCGGGTGCGCGAGGCGGCGCTCCTCAAGACCCTCGGCGCCACCCGGCGCCAGGTGGTGCGCATCATGGTCACGGAGTACGCCGCGCTCGGCCTGCTCGCGGCGGTGGTGGCCACCGGGCTCTCCACCGCCGGCGGCTGGGCGCTCATGAAGTGGGTCTTCGAAGTACCGTTCACGGTGCCGTGGGCGGGATTCGCGATCCTGGCCACCGTCCTCGTGGCGCTGCCGGTGGCCACGGGGCTGTGGACCAGCCTGGACCTGTTCCGGCGGTCGCCGCTGGCGGTGCTGCGGGAGGAGTAGCCGGCCGATTCCCCCGGGGCGCCACGCGCCCCGGCGCCCTCCCTGCACCCCCCGCCCGACCCTCCCGCCCCCTCCCCGGGCACCATTACTCTTCTCCCCATCCCTCCCTCAACCCGGATCACGCATGCTGGGCGTCCTCACCCTGCTCTTCATCCTGTCCGGTGCCGCCGGCCTCTTCTACGAGTCGGTCTGGTCCCGCTACCTCGGCCTCTTCGTGGGCCACAACGCCTACGCCCAGGTGATCGTGCTGGTGATCTTCCTCGGCGGCATGGCGCTCGGGGCGATGATCGTCGGCCGGATCACGGAGCGGCTCAAGGAGCCGCTCTTCGGCTACGCGATGATCGAGGCCGTGGTGGGGCTCATCGGGCTGGTGTTCCAGGACGTGTACGTCGCGGTGACCAACTGGGCCTACAGCTCGGTCTTCCCCTCCACCGCGGGCTCGGTGTCGCTCACCATCGCCAAGTGGAGCCTCGCCGCCCTGCTGATCCTCCCCCAGTCCATCCTGCTCGGCGCCACCTTCCCGCTCATGTCGGCGGGCGCGCTGCGCCGGCTGCGGAAGCACCCCGGGCGGACGCTGTCCATCCTCTACTTCGCCAACAGCTTCGGCGCCGCGGTCGGGGTGCTCATCGCCGGGTTCTACCTGGTGGAGCAGGTGGGCCTGCCCGGCACCATCCTCGCCGCCGCGATCCTCAACTTCGTGGTGGCCATCGGCGCGATGGTGACCATGAAGTACGTCCCCGACGGCGAGGAGGCCGCGCCCGACCCGGCCCCCGCCGAGCCGGTGGGCGGCCGCGCCGCGGGACTGGCCCCGACCACCCTGCAGCGCCTGCTCCTGTGGACCGCCCTGGGCACGGCGGTGGCCTCGTTCATCTACGAGATCGCCTGGATCCGCATGCTCTCGATGGTGCTCTCCAGCGCCACCCACTCGTTCGAGCTCATGCTCTCGGCGTTCATCCTGGGGCTCGCCCTGGGCGCCTTCTGGGTGCGCACCCGCGCCGACCGCTTCAGCAATCCGCTCCGCGCCCTGGGCCTCACCCAGCTCGCCATGGGCGCCCTGGCCCTCGCCACCCTGCCCATCTACTTCAAGGCCTTCAGCTGGATGGGCGTGTTCATCCAGACCTTTGCCCGGTCGGAGCCGGGCTACGTGGGCTACAACATCGCCCGCTACGCCATCTGCCTGCTGGTGATGCTGCCGGCCACCTTCTGCGCCGGGATCACCTTGCCGCTCATCACCCGCACCCTGGTGCAGGGGGGCGTGGGCGAGAAGGCCATCGGCCAGGTGTACAGCTGGAACACCTTCGGCTCGATCGTGGGCGTGAGCCTGGCGGCGCTGGTGCTGATGCCGCTGCTGGGCCTCAAGTTCCTGCTCACCAGCGGCGCCCTGCTCGACATGGGCGTGGGCGTGGCCATCCTCTTCGTGATCGCGCCCGCGGGCGGGGCGGCCGCGCGGCGGCTGGCCCTCGGCGCCGCCGGGTTCCTGGCCCTGGTGGGCATCGTCACCGCGGTCAGCCCGGCCTTCGACCGCCACCTGCTCCTCTCCGGCGTGTACCGCTTCGGCACCCTGCCGGCCAAGGATGCCCGCGAGATCCTCTACTACAAGGACGGCCGCACCGCAACCGTCTCGGCCGAGAAGATCCTGCAGAGCGGCGAGATCTTCATCGCCACCAACGGCAAGTCGGACGGGTCGCTCTCCCCGTACTGGTTCGAGGCCTGCAGCGACACGGCGCCCCGCCACCCGCTGCGCGGGGACGCCGCCACGCTCGCCCTCGCGGCGCTGATCACCCTGGCCCACACCCCTGGCGCCGAGACCGGCGCGGTGATCGGCCAGGGCACCGGGATGTCCAGTCACCTGCTGCTCGGCAGCCCCCGGCTCAAGGAGCTGTACACCATCGAGATCGAGCCGGAGATGATCGCGGCCTCGAAGCGGGGCTTCTACCCGGCCAACGCCCGCGTCTTCGATGACCCCCGCGCCCACTTCGTGGTGGACGACGCCAAGAGCTACTTCGCCGCCGCCGGCCGCAAGTACGACTTCATCTTCTCCGAGCCGTCGCACCCCTGGGTGAGCGGCGTGGCGGGGCTGTTCACCGCCGAGTTCTACGACCGGGTGAACCAGTACCTCGCGCCCGGGGGCGTCTTTGCCCAGTGGATCCACATCTACGACATCAACGACCGCCTGGTGATGACGGTCCTCTCGGCGCTGCACCAGAAGTTCCGGCACTACGAGGTGTACATGCCGGCCGTCTCGGACATGCTGGTGATCGCCACCAACAGCGACCGCGGCGTGCCCGCGCCGGACTGGGGCATCTTCCAGTTCCCGGGCATCGCGAAGGACTTCTGCCACCAGATCCCCTTCACTCCCGAGGCCATGGAGGCCACCCGCCTCGGCAACCGCACCTCCCTCGGCCCGCTGGTGGAGAACTTCCCCACCCCCAACTCCGACTTCTTCCCGCACCTCGACAACGGGGCCGAGCGCACCCGCTACATGGCACAGCAGGCCACGGGGATCTTCGGCCTCTCGTTCGAGCGGTTCGACATCACCGCGCCGTTCATCCGGCGGCGGGTGCCGCCCGCCTCGTTCACCCTGGCGCCGGCGCCCGACATCCCGCGGATGTACGACCTCTCCCTCGGCGCCACCGTGCGGGGCCCGGCCCCGGCCCTCCGCCAGGACACCGTCCCCGCCGATGAACGGAAGGCCGTGGCGCTCTACCGCGCCCGCGCCTGGCGCGCCGAGCTGGCCGCGGCCGAGGGCCCCGCCGACTGGCGGGTGTGGATCCAGCGCATGGCCGACATCGAGCACGACCGCTACGGCGGCACCAGCGGCTACGCCGACGAGGCCTTCTATGCCGAGATCGGCCGCTACCTCGACCGGCACCAGGCGCCCCCCCAGGTCCGGGCCGCCATGGAGTTCCGCCACGGCATCTCCGGCTGGGACTTCCCCCGGGCCATCCGCGCCGCCGAGCCGCTGGTGGAGGCGGCGCTGGCCAAGACCCCCTGGCTCCCCAATGACGAGCTGCGGGAGGGACTCTCGGTGGCCCTGCTGGCCACCGGCGACGCCGCCGGCGCCCGGCGGGCGTTCGAGGCGCTGGCCCCCTTCACCCGCCGCCCCTCGGGCGACTTCCGCACCGCCCTCCTGGCCTCATACATCCAGACGGTGGAGGAGCAGCAGGGGAGGGAGGCGGGAGGCGGGAGGCGGGAGGCGGGAGGCGGGAATCGGGAATCGGGAATCGGGAAGCGGGAAACGGGAAGCGGGAGACGGGGTAAGGCGCCTACCGCCTACCGCCTACCGCCTACCGCCTTACCGCCCTACCGCCCTACCGCCCTACCGCCCTACCGCCCCACCGCCTGACCGCTAGCTTTCCCGGGGTTCCGTCCCTCGACCCCTTACACGCGATCCCCATGCTCCCGATCGATCTCCGTGGCAAGCGCGCCTTCATCGCCGGCGTGGCCGACGATGGTGGGTTCGGCTTCGCCATCGCCAAGGCCATGGCGGAGGCCGGCGCCTCCATCTGCGTGGGCACCTGGCCCCCGGCGATGAACATCTTCCAGAACCTGCTCGACCGCGGGAAGATGGACGACTCCCTCGCGCTCTCGGATGGCGGGAAGATGGCGTTCGAGCGGATCTACCCGCTGGACGCCGCCTTCGACACCATGGCGGATGTCCCCGAGGAGATCCGGGAGAGCAAGCGCTACAAGGAGCGGGGCGACTTCAGCATCGCCGGGGTGGTGCAGAACTTCACCGCCGACTTCGGCGAGCGCCCGCTCGACATCGTGGTGCACAGCCTGGCCAACGGCCCCGAGGTGAAGAAGCCGCTGCTCGAAACCAGCCGCGCCGGCTACCTGGCCGCGGTGAGCGTCAGCGCCTACAGCCTGACCTCCATGGTGCGGAGCTTCTCCCCGCTGCTGCGGCCGGGGGGGTCGTTCCTCTCCCTCACCTTCATGGCGGGGGAGCGGGTGGTGCCGGGGTACGGCGGCGGGATGTCGAGCGCCAAGGCCGCGCTCGAGGCCGATACCCGCACCCTGGCCTACGAGGCGGGACGCAAGTACGGGGTGCGGGTGAACACGATCTCCGCCGGCCCCTGGGCCTCGCGCGCGGCCACCGCCATCGGCTTCATCGACACCATGGTGCGGTACTCGCGCGCCAATTCCCCCATCCCCCGCGACCTCGATGCCCGGGACGTCGGCGCCACCGCCGCCTTCCTGGCCTGCCCGCTGGCGCAGGCCATCACCGGCGCGACGGTGTACGTGGACAACGGGTACCACGCCATGGGCGTGGCGGTGGACTCCAAGTCGCTGGACGGATGAGCATGACACCGGGAGGCAGGGGCGGCGCAGCCGGGCGTGGGATCGATGCCCGGCGCGCCGTGGCCCTGGTGGCGCTGTGCGCGCTCACCGTCGCCTGCCCCCCGTCGCTGGCCGCCCAGGCCGCCCCGCCGATCCGCCAGGCCTTCCCGATGCCCGAGGAGTACCGCGGCATCCAGCTCCGGGCCCAGGAAACCCAGCGGACCCTGCTCCTCGCCATGGTCGACTCCATGCCCGAGGCCCTGTTCCGCCGCGCCGCCGCCGACGGCCAGCGGGACTTCGCCGAGCAGGTGCACCACGCCGCCAACGCCAACCAGTACATCGTGGCCCACTACCAGCTCGGCTGGGATTCGCTGCCGGTGCGGGCCGACACCGCGGTGGTGTTCAACACCCGGGCCGGGCTCCGCGCCTTCGTGGACGCGTCCTACGGCTTCAGCATCCGGGTGCTCCGGGAGCAGCCCGCCGCCGAGCGGCAGGGACTGATCTGGTACTTCGGGCAGAAGATGCCCCGCTGGATGGTGTGGGACGAGCTCAACCAGCACACCATCTGGACCGCGGGCCAGATCGTCGCGAACTTCCGGGCGGCGGGCATGGCCCCGCCCTCCTTCCTGTACTTCTGAGCCGCCCATGCTCTTCGCCCGCCTCGCCGCGCTGTCCGGGTTCATCGCCGTCGCCACCGGCGCCTTCGGCGCCCACGGGCTCAAGGCGCGGCTCACCACCGACCAGCTCCAGGTCTGGGAAACGGCCGCGCGCTATCAGATGTACCACGTGGTGCCGCTCTTCGTGGTGGCCTGGCTGCTGAGCGGCGGCCCCTGCCCATGGGCCAGCCGGGCCGGCTGGGCCTTCGTGCTGGGCACCCTGCTCTTCTCCGGCAGCCTCTACGCGCTGGCCCTGTCCGGGGTCTCCCGGCTCGGCGCGATCACGCCGTTCGGCGGCGTGGCCTTCCTGGCCGGCTGGGCCATGCTGGCGCTCGCGGTCGGCAGCCGCCGGCCCGGGTAGCCATGCACCCCGCCGCCGAGACCTACCGCGACCTCCTTACCCAGCTCGATCGCTGGTTCGCGGGCGCGCGGGCCCGGCATGGCGACGTGATCCCCTGCCGCAGCGGCTGCACCGCCTGCTGCCACGGCCTGTTCGACATCTCCGTTGCCGACCAGCTGCTGCTCCGCGAGACCATCGCCACCCTCCCCGCCGGGGTGCGCGCGGGGATCCTGGCGCGTGCCGAACGGCTGCTCGACCGCCTGCAGGCGGTGGCCCCCGAGTGGGGCCCGCCCTGGGACATCGCCGCCATCGGCGAGGACCGCTTCGACGAGATCTGCCTGGCCCTGCACGATGCCCCCTGCCCCCTGCTCGGGCCCGAGGGGGGGTGTGAGGCCTACGCCGGGCGCCCCCTCGTCTGCCGCCTGATCGGGCTGCCGATGCTCACCGCCGACGGGCTGCTGCTGGAGAACGCCTGTCCCATCCAGGAGCGCTTCCCCGCCTACGCGCTCCTCGACCCGGTGCCCTTCGACCTCGAGGTGCTCGAGGCCGCGGAGATCGCCTGCCTCGAGGCGGCGGCGGTGGAGGTGCACGGCACGCCCACCGCGGCGGCGGCCGAGACCACCATCGCGCCCGTGGCGGCGGGCGCCGTCCGCTAGCGCACCGCCGTCCCCGCGAGCGCCTCCCATGCCCAATCGTGTGCTCCGCGACCTGCTCCGCGGCCGCGGCTCCCACGCGGACCCCGTGGCCTGCGTGCTCGAGCTGCCGGCTGACCTTGCCGGCCGCCGGGTGCCCGGGGTGGAGCACACCATCTGGCAGTTGGTCTGGCACATGAGCTACTGGATGGACTACGAGCTGCGATCGCTGGCGGGCCCCGAGGTGCCCTACCCCGAGCGGGCCGACCTCAGCTGGCCCGAGACCGACGCGCCCCCCGGCGCGGAGGCCTGGGCGGCGCTGGTGGCCACCTATCGGCAGCAGGTGGACCGGCTCGGGGAGTGGTCGGCGCAGGTGGCGATGGACGGGCTGGGCGCCCGGATCGTCCACGCCGAGCGCAGCGAGACGGTGCAGGAGGTGCTGTGGCAGATGGTGGCGCACAACAGCTATCACACCGGGCAGGTGGCACAGCTGCGGCGCGCCTTCGGGGCCTGGCCCCCGCCGGGGGGTGGGGATACCTGGTAGCTCCGCGGCTCCGCGGCTCGATACCTCGGCAGCAAGAACGGCCCTCCGGAGTACTCCCCGGAGGGCCGTGGACATTCGTGCCGCCGAGCCGCCAAACCGTCCTAGGTGAGCGGATTCACCGTCGGGCTGTGGGAATACAGGTAGAAGAAGATGATCATCAGCGCGGCGATGATGACGGCGGCGAGGATCAGCGACAGGACGAAGATCGTGGTCAGGAGTTTGCCGTCGGTCTTGAGGTGCATGTAGAACATCGCCACCAGCGCGAACTTGATGGCGGAGAGCACCAGCAGCACCTCGGTATTGATCGGCTCGAGCCAGACCGCCACGCTGGCGGGGTTGTGGCGGTGCACGATCTCGTAGCACCAGACCTCGAGCGCGGTAAGCGCGAAGAGCACCAGCGCGATCTTGGTGTAGGTCTGCCAGGTCGGGTGCGCGTGGCCGTCGCCGTGCGCGTGGGCGGAAGCAGTCATGGGCGGCCGGCTCAGCGGATGAGGTAGACGACGGGGAAGATCACGATCCAGACCACGTCGACGAAGTGCCAGTACAGGGCGGCCATCTCCAGGTTGAGCGCCTTCTCGGGCGGGAGCTTGCCGCGGAGCGCCACCACCAGGACCGAGATGAGCCACACCAGCCCCAGCGTCACGTGGGTGCCGTGGAAGCCGGTCAGGGTGTAGAAGGTGGACGAGAACAGGTTGGTGGTGTAGCCCATGCCGCGATGGGCGAAGTGGCTGAACTCGTAGACCTGCATCCCGACGAAGAACACGCCGCAGATGATCGTGGCCACCAGCCAGGTGATCAGCTGCTTGCGGTTGCCCTTCTGGGCGCCGTTGAGCGCCAGCACCACGAAGAACGAACTGAAGAGCAGCAGCGCGGTGCCGAAGGTCACCAGCGGGATCTCGAGCATCTGCTCCTGCGGCGCCCCGTTGAGCAGCCACTCCTCGTGCGGCTTGGGCCCGCTCACGTCGCGGCCCTTGTACACCAGGTAGGTGCCGATGAGGGAGGCGAAGAACATGCATTCGGACCCGATGAAGGTCCAGATCGCCAGCTTCCGGTTGTCGAGGCCGGTCGCGGTGTAGTGGTGATCGTCAGCGTGCGCGTGCGCAGTCGCCACGAGGGGTCTCCGGATCGTTGGGTCGGGGCGGCGCCGTGGCGCCGCCGGGTCGCGTAGCAGGGTGGGGCCGGCGCGGGGCCGGCCCGGCGGTCAGTGCCCGGGGCCGAACGGCGGCTCGAACGCCCAGCTGTAGATGCCGTACAGGAGCAGCGCCAGCCCGACGAGGTGCACCCAGAGGTGCGACCCGCCGATGAACCCGCCCAGCGTCACCGCCACGCCCAGGGCCGCCACCAGCGGCCGCCACGAGGGGTTGGGCATGGCCACGGCGTCGTGGGCCACCGGCACCGGCTCCGGCAGGCGGCCCCCCGCGGCCCGCTTCATCTCCCACAGCGCGTCCCGGCCGTGCACCTGCGGCAGCGTGGGGAAGTTGAAGTGCTGCGGCGGCGAGGGGATCGACCACTCGAGCGTGGCGCCGTCCCACGGGTCGGCGGGCGCCGGCGGCTGCACGCTCTTCCAGGTCTTGAGGATGTTCACGATGAACACCAGCATCGAGACCGCGAGCAGGAACGCGCCCACCGTCTCCAGCTTGTTGAGCAGCTCGAAGTTCGACTCCGCGCTGTAGGTGTACACCCGGCGCGGCATGCCGTTCAGCCCCACGATGTGCATCGGGAAGAACGTGAGGTTGAACCCCGCCAGCATCAGCCAGAAGTGCACCTTCCCGAGCCCCTCGTCCAGCAGCTTGCCGAACATCTTGGGCCAGTAGAAGTACGCCCCGCCGGTCAGCGCGAAGATCGCCCCGCCGAACAGCACGTAGTGGAAGTGCGCCACGATGAAGTAGGTGTCGGTCTGCTGCAGGTCGGCCGGCGGCGAGGCGTGCATCACGCCGGAGAGGCCACCCATGATGAACATCGCGATGAACCCGATGGCGAAGAGCATCGGCGTCTGGAACGACACCCGGCCGCCCCACATCGTGCCGATCCAGTTGAAGATCTTCACGCCGGTGGGGATGGCGATGATCATCGTGGCCAGCGAGAAGAACGCGTCGGCGAAGGGGCCCATGCCGGTGGCGAACATGTGGTGCGCCCATACCCCGAAGCCCACGAAGGCGATGAACGCCCCGCTGAAGACCATCGCCGCGTACCCGAACAGCGGCTTGCGCGAGAACACCGGCAGGATCTCCGACACCAGCCCGAACGACGGCAGGATCAGGATGTACACCTCGGGATGGCCGAACAGCCAGAAGAGGTGCTGCCACAGGACCGGGTCGCCGCCGCCGCTCGGGACGAAGAAGTGGGTCCCGAAGGTCCGGTCAATCATCAGGAGGATCAGCGCCACCGTGATGATCGGGAAGGAGAGCAGCAGCAGGATCTGGGTGATGAAGCTCATCCACACGAACATCGGCATGTGCATCATCTTCATGCCGGGCGCGCGGAGGTTGATGGTGGTGACGAAGAAGTTCACCGCCGCCGCGAGCGACGCCACGCCCAGCACCTGGAGGCCCACCGTCCAGAAGTCGATGTTCATCCCCGGCGAGTACTGCTTGGTGGTCAGGTTGGCGTAGCCGAACCAGCCGCCGTCGGGGGCCGCGCCGAACAGCCAGCTGGCGTTGATCAGCAGGCCGCCGAACAGGAACACCCAGTAGCTGAACGCGTTGAGCCGGGGGAACGCCACGTCCCGGGCGCCCAGCTGCAGCGGGATCAGGTAGTTGAAGTACATCGCCGAGAGCGGCATCAC
Organism: Gemmatimonadota bacterium; assembly: GCA_016713785.1. Lineage (NCBI taxonomy): Bacteria > Pseudomonadati > Gemmatimonadota > Gemmatimonadota bacterium. Next base: position 2,426,978 of record JADJOM010000003.1, read on the forward strand.
CCCGAGGAAGATCATCGTGGTGCCATGCATGGTGAACAGCTGGTTGTACACCTCGGCGCTCACCAGCCGCCCGTCCGGCCCCCACAGCTGCATGCGGATGACCAGCGCCTCCAGGCCGCCGATCAGGAAGAACAGGAACGCCGTCAGGCCATACATGATCCCGATGCGCTTGTGATCCACCGTGGTGATCCAGCTCCACAGCCCGGTGGCCTCCTCGTGCTGCGCGGGGGCGTGCTCCAGGGCGGTTGTTGCCATGTCGGGTCCTCGATCGGTGTGGCGCGAGTGCGGCGCGGCTACTGGTTGGCGCGGAGGTAGGCCACCAGGGCCTGCGCCTCCTGGTCGGTCAGGCCCAGGTCGGGCATCAGCACCCCGGGCTTCCACGCCTGGGGATGCTGGATCCACCGGGCCAGGTTCTCGTCGGTGTTCGGCAGGGTGCCCGCCGCGATGTGGCTCCGGCTGCCCACGTGGTGCAGGTTCGGGCCGATCAGCGGCAGCGCGGGATAGAAGGAGTGGCAGCCCACGCATCCCTTGGTGAGGAACAGCCCCTGGCCGTCCTTCACCAGCTGGGCCGCGGTGCTGTCCGCGCTGAAGTCCTTCGGAGGGGTGTTGAAGTTGGCCGCCCAGGCATCGAACTCCTCCGGCTTGAGCGACACGATCCGGTACGCCATGCGCCCGTGCTGCACCCCGCAGAACTCCACGCACTGCGCCGGGAAGTTCCCCTCGACCTCGGCCTTGAACCAGAGGTTGTTGTACCGGCCGGGGAAGACGTCACGCTTCCCGGCGAACTGCGGCAGCCAGAAGCTGTGCAGCACGTCCGCCGTGGTCATCTCGAGGGTCACGGTGCGGCCCGACGGCACCCGCAGCTCCCCCGCGGTGGTGATGCCGAGCTGCGGATAGCGGAACTCCCACCACCACTGGTGCCCGATCACCTCCACCTGCAGCGCCTCCGGGCCCGGCTTCTGGGCCGTCTTGAAGATGGTCCGGACGGTCGGCACCGCGATCATCGCCAGGATGAAGGCCGGGATGATGGTCCAGAGAATCTCGAGCGTGGTGTTGCCATGGGTCTGGACCGGTTCTGCCGCCCCCGGGCGATCGCGGAACTTCCAGATGGCCAACAGCAGCGCCCCTTCCACCAGCACGAAGACGATCGTGGCCCACAGCAGCGTGAGCCGCATGATGGCGTCGGCGTCCCGCGCGTAGTCCGCGCGCGGCAGCAGGGTGGTCTGGGGATACTGGTCGGGAGCGCAGCCCGTGAGCACCAGGGCCACGATAAGCAGGAGGTCCGGAGCCCCGAAGCGGAGCCTCCGGACAGCGGTGTCGGGCATCAGTGCGCGCATCCTGTCATTCAGAGCGAGAGTTGCAGGGGGGCATGTAAATGCCAGCGAGAGAATAGCCTTTCACTCTCGGAGAGTCAAGAAATCATGAAGAAAGGACAAAAATATCCTTTGAAAATGGTGTAAACTCAGGGCTGACTGACCGTTGTCATGTCCAGTGTTACAGGCACCTCCCGCCCCGGAGCGCACATGACACCCGCCGAACGCGCCCGCTGGATCGCCCGCTACGGTGAAGGCCCCGACCGCCTCGAGGCTGCCCTGCACAGCGTGCCGGCCCAGGCCCTCCAGTGGCGCCCCGCGCAAGGGAAGTGGTCGGTCCATGAGATCGTGGTCCACTGCGCCGACAGCGAGACCAACGCCCACATGCGGGTACGCTACCTCCTGGCCGAGGCCGAGCCCCTGCTCATCGGATACGACCAGGACCGCTGGGCCACGGTGCTCGGCTATCACGCCCACCCCCTGCCCCTCGCCCTTGCCACGATCCGGGCCGTGCGCGCCAACACCCTGCCCCTGCTCGAGCGGCTCACCGACGCCGACTGGCGCAAGGCCGGCCGGCACACCGAGCATGGGCCGTACGGGATGGCAGACTGGCTCCAGGCCTACGGGGAGCACCTCGAGGTCCACGCGCGCCAGATCGGGCGGAACCTGGAGGCGTGGGGAAGACGGTAGGGCGGTACGGCGGCGGGAAGGAGACGCCTACCGGATCTCCACATCGAAGGCGGGTGTCGGACCCGGCACCTCAAAGCTGTAGTGCCACCACTCCTTCTCGTACTGCCGGAACCCCTCCGCCTCCATCATCTGCCGCAGGAGCTGCCGGTAGCGCAGGGTGCGGCCCGTGGCGTTGGCCCAGTGGGCCTGCTCGGAAAAGGTGTCGTAGGCCGTGCCCATGGGCACCTCGCGGCCGCCCACCGACCAGTCCACCAGCGTGAGGTCGACGGCCAGCCCCAGGTTGTGCCGGCTCTGGCTCGCGATATAGCCATCGGCCAGCAGGTGCGCCTGCCCCGTCCGGCGCGCCCACTCCACCATGGCGCGGGTGGCACGGACCGGACGGTAGCCGTCGAACACCTTGAGGCCCATGCCCCCCGAGAGCAGCCGCCGCTGCACCCGGCCCAGCGCGGCGGCCGCCTCCCGGCGCAGCAGGATCCGGTTGGGGCCGTACCCCGGGAGTGGGGCCCCGGTGAAGTTGGCCGCGGTGGCGTAGCGCGCCTCGATGACGATCGTGGTGTCCACACGGCGCAGGTCGAGCAGTAGCGAATCCGCGGCCCCCTGCCCCGCCATGGGGGCCGCCAGGAGCACGCTCGCCCAGCTGCCGATCCGCCAAACCGTGCCCCGCATCCCCGCCTCCTGTCCGGAAACCAGTCGCCATGCCGGCACGTAAGTTCCATCCGAGCAAGGCATTAGCCAAGGGCCTATGGCCTGTGGCGGTGGCTGGCGATATAATGGAACAGTCGATGGACCTTGGACGCCCCGGGCGAGTCTCAGTTCTGGCCCGGGCCGTTTCCTTTTTTTCCCCGAGTGGCATCATGCTGCGTGAAATGCGGGCCAAGCTGGGCGCTGAAATCGAGCAGCTCAGTCATGAACTCAATATCCTGATCCCCCAGGCCATCGCCACGGCGGTGGAACTGGGCGACCTGCGGGAGAATTCCGAGTACAAGGCCGCCCTGGAGCGCCAGCAGTTCGTCCAGGCCCGGCTGGGCCAGCTGCACCAGCGGCTGGCGCAGGTCAGTCAGCTCTCGACCACCGAGACGCCGGCCGACCAGGTGGGCCTCGGCTCGAGCGTGCGGGTCCTCGACCTCGACACCAACGAGGAGGAGACCTTCATGGTGGTGCTGGCCGAGATGATGGACATCGAGGCCGGGCACATCTCGCTCGCGTCCCCGCTGGGCCGCGCCCTCAAGGGGCGGAAGGTGGGTGAGGAGATCGCGCTGCGGCTCCCCCGCGGGCAGCGGACGCTGCGGGTCCTCGAAATCCGCCAGCCCTGAGCCGATGCCCATGGACTTCCCCCGCAAGCAGCTCATCCTGGTCGGTGACCGGGTGCTGATCGCGCCTGAAGAGGGAGAGGAGCGGACCCGCGTGGGGCTCTACCTCCCCGCGACGGCGCTCGACGCCCAGCAGGTGCAGAGCGGGCTGGTGATCGCCGTGGGCCCCGGCGACCCCGCCCCCGACCTGGCCAGCGCGGCCGACGACGAGCCGTGGAAGGTCAGTGACCGGCCGATGCGCTGGCGGCCGATGCAGGCGCGGGTGGGGGACCACGCGATCTTCTTCCGCAAGGCCGCGGTGGAGATCACCTTCGAGGAAAAGAAGTACCTCGTGGTCCCCCAGGCGGCGATCCTGGCGCTGGTGCGCGAGGACCTGCCCATCTAGCCGGGTCCCGGCGCCCCGCTCAGTTGAACTCGCCCTACGCCCCGCGATACTATTCACCATGCCGCTCACCCGCTTCCCCGATCACGAAGACAAGCGGGTCTTCCTGTCCACCGTCCCGGCCCTCAACCTCCCGCCGGCGCCGGGCGCCTACTCCGATCGCGTGTCCGTCGCCGTACTGTGGCTCGAGGCCGGCAGCCAGGCGCTGCAGGAGCTCTCGCAGGAGTTTGCCCTCGCGCTGATCGAGAAGGGCGGCCTCGCGGTGGTGCTCGGCGGCAGCGGCGCCGAGGCGGCGGCGGCCATCTTCGACGAGGCCGCGGCCGAGACCACCCACGCCGACCGGGAAGACGAAGCGGTCGGTCTCTGGACCGACCCCGAGGCCAGCGTCGAGGACCTGTTGTTCCTCGCAGGGGAGGAGGCCATGCCGCCCGACGCCTTCGCGGACCAGCCGTGGGACCTCGTGGTGTGGGCCCGCAGCGGCGACCCGGTGGTGCCGAAGCTCCGCGCCGCGCTCAACCGCCTCAGCGCCATCGTCGACGAACGCTACGAACTCGGCGGCGAGGACGAGGGCTGACCGTGGGGCTGCTGCGCCGGCGGGCCGCGGTGCCCGTCAGCGAGCGCGCCCGCGCCCTGCGCCTCCTCACCTGGGGCTGCCTGCTGCTGGCGGGGCTCGCCCTCGGACTGCTCGTGGCCGGGACCAAGGGGTGGGTCCCGCGCGAGACCACCGGCTCCGCGACCACGATGTTCGTCGGGCTCCTGCTGGCGGCGACCTGGACCGGACTCCGGGCCCAGCGGCAGGCCGTGGCCGACCGGGAGCGGGAAAGCGAGCGCGCCATGGTGATCGTCCTCGCCGCCCAGCTGGGGCAGCAGGATGACGACACCCTGGCGCGCATGGTCGCGAACGGTGGCCCGGCGGGTGAGGCGGCAGCGGGCATCCTGGCCGGCCGCCGGAACCCTAAAGCGTCCGCTGCCACTCCATCATCTTCGCGGTCAACGCCACCGAGGCCTCGGTCCACGCCCCCTTCGGGCCGATGAGCTGCTCCGCCTCCGACCGCTTCCCGGTGGTGGCGAGGGTCAAGACCTCCGCTGACCGCACGTGGAACTCGGCGTGCAGCTTGCGCACAACGTCATGGAACGGCGTGCGCTTGAGGGCCGCGTCACATCCGTGCAGCCACTTGCCGAACGCACAGTGGTTGTCGAGCCGGACGACCTTCACGTCCTGGTCGGTGCCGCCCTGGGCCAGGGCACTCTTGAGCCGGCTCTTCCACATTCCGTGCGCCGCAATCGCCTGCTGCAGTTCGGCCTTGGTGCTGGCGACGACTTCCGTGCTGATGCCCATGCCGCTGTCCCCTTCCTGGTGTGCGGATCCCGGTCAAGCGCAGAACCCCTCCGTCCAGCTTCGGCCGACGCGCGCCATTCCTTGAGCGACACGGTAGATTCGCCGATGATGCCGCTCCGCCTCCTCGCCCCGTTTGCGCGCGCCCTCCGGCTGCGCTGCCCCGCCTGCGGCGGGGGGCCGGTGTTCGTGGCCTGGCTGCGGATGTGCCCCAGCTGCCCCAGCTGCGGGCTGCGTTTCGACCGGGAGCCGGAGGGGGGCTATTGGGTGGGTTCCAACGCGATCAACCTCTTCGCCACCGAGGCGGTGTTCGCGCTGGGGCTGGTGGGCGTACTGGTGCGGACCTGGCCGGAACCACCGTGGGACGGGCTCCTGTGGGGCGGGATCGGCCTGATGGTGTGCTTCCCGGTGATCTTCTTCCCCTGGTCCAAGACGCTGTTCGTGGCCGTGGACCTGAGCATCCGGCCGCCGGAACCGGGGGACTACGAGAAGCCCCGGGAACCCGCGGCCCGGCGCCGCGCCTGACGCCGGGGCGCCTTCCGCTACGATTCGGCGGCGAGGCGCTCGTGCAGCCGCCGGGCGCGCTCGGGGTCGAGCGGGGGCGGCAGGGCCAGTTCCTTCCGCAGCTCGGCCACCTGGCGCGCGAACTCCCCGCCGAAGCGTTCGCACCAGTCGCAGCCGCGCACGTGGTCCTGCACCTGGGCCACCTCCGCGGGACCGAGGTCGCCGTCGAGATAATCCGACAGGCGCTCGAGCACCTCGCGGCAGCGCAGTCCCCCGACCATCCGCTCGCTATTCGCCATGGGCCCTCCGCAGTTCGGCGGCCAGCCGCAGCCGCGCGCGGTGCAACCGGGTCTTGAGGGCGGGCAGCGCCAGCCCCATCAGGGCGGCCGCCTCTTCCCCGCTGAATCCCTCGAGCTCCCGCAGCACGATCACCTCGCGGTCCAGCGGGCTCAGCTGCTGCAGCGCGCCCTCCAGCAGGGCACGACGGTCGGCCACCGCCACCCGTTCCGCGCCCGCGTCACTGCCCCAGCCCGCCTCGCACCCCAGGGCCTCGAGGGGGAGGTGGTCGCCCGGCTCGTCGACCCGGCGCCGGTGCAGCCGGTGCAGCGCATGCCGCCCGATGGTGAGCAGCCATCCCCGGGCGGAGTCGGCCCCGCGGAAGCTGTCCGCGGCGCGCCAGGCGGCCAGGAAGGCCTCCTGCAGGGCGTCCTCCGCGTCCGCCTCGGTACCCGCGATCATCCGCAGGTAGCGGAAGAGCGCGTCCTGGTGCCGGGTGACGAAGCGGTCGTACGCGGCGCGGTCGCCGCCGGCGGCGTGCCGGAGCAGCGCCGCGTCGGGCTCACTCAACGCCGGGCCGCTGGGCAGGTGCTGAAGCCGAACACGGTGTACAGCGGGCAGCTGCCCAGCAGGCCGGTGGCCAGCGGCACCACGCCGAGGAAGCCCCAGGGGGTCTTGGGCCCGACGAAGGCGATGGCGATCAGGCCGAGACCGAGGGCGACCCGCGCGCCGCGTTCGATCGGGTGTTCGTTGGTCGGGAGCAGCTTGGCCAGCATGGGGCACCTCGGTTGGTAGGGGGCAGCAGACATCGTCGCAGCAATCCTGCCCAGGAGAGCCGGATCCGCCCGGAAAGGATTCACCCGGTGCGCCCAGCGCGATCCTGAGGTACTGTTAACAGACCCTTCAAGTCGGAATCATCACTCCTGGCTGACCTTGGACCCATGAGCCTGCCGTCCCGCCTGCTCGCCCTGCTGCTCCTCACCCTGGTGCTCGCCACGAGCACAGGGGTGGAGGCTGGCTGTGGCGGGCCGACACCGGCGCCGGCAGAGCATCATGGCGGGCACCACCCCGAGGCGCCAACCCGGCACCACCCCGGCCACCCCTGTCCGGTGCTCCCCGGCGCCGCGTGCCTGACCATGGCGGGCTGCCTGTCGGCTGGTGCCCCGCCGGCGGCGCAGGTTCTTGTGCTGTCGCCGACGAGGTCGGTCCAGCCGGCCGCGCCCTTGCTTCCCGCACTGCCTCCCCGGGACCTCACCCCCGACAGCCCCCCTCCACGCGCCTGATCCAGGGCCATCGCCTCGCCGTGACCGGGAGCTGAGACCCGGCCGGCGGGAGCCCCCGGGGAGCCTCCCCGCGGGCGCTTCACCTGGATCGGGATGCACCCATGCGAATCGTCGTCATTGTCCTGGGCCTCGCGCTGCTGGCGCGGGATGCCCAGGCCCAGGCCGCGCCTCCCCTGACGCTGGCGGAGCTGTACCGTCGGATCGAGCCCACCAGCCCGCGGCTGGCCGCGGCGCGCGCGCGCAGCGACGCCGCGCGCGCCCGGATCGGACCCGCCAGTCGCTGGCCTGACCCGGCCATCCAGCTGGCCCTGATGAACCGGAGCCTGCCACGCCTCGGGCTCTCCGATCCCCTCGGCATGACCCAGCTCCAGATCATGCAGATGGTGCCGGTGGCGGGCAAGACCGGGCTCGCGGTGCGGGCCGCGCGCGCGGGCGCCGAGGCCGAGGCGGAACGCACCCGGGAGATGGCGCAGGACGTCCGCGCCGACGCCGCGATGCGCTTCTTCGACCTCTACCAGGCCGACGCCACGCTGGGGCTGATGCGCGAGGGACGCCGCCTCCTCGGCGAGGCGCTCCGCGCAGGTGAGGCGATGTACGCCAGCGGGAGCACGCCGCAGGCCGTGGTACTGCGCGCCCAGGTGGAGCTGGCCCGCATGGACGAGGCGGTGCTCCGCATGGAGGGCATGCGGGCCACGATGGCGTCCGCCCTGAACGCCCTCGCGGAACTCCCGCTCGATGCCCCGGTCGGCACGCCCACGCTGCCGGCCTTTCCGGCGGCCCCGCCCCCGGTGGACAGTCTGGAGGCGCTGGCGCTCGCGCGCCGACCGATGCTCGCCGCGGGCGCGCTCGACGCGGCCCAACGTGACCTGCTGGCCCGTCGCACCGCACGGGAGATCTGGCCCGACCTGACGCTGGGCGTGATCTACGGCCAGCGGCCGATGCCGGACGGCGGCACCGACCGGATGGCCAGCTTCATGCTCGGGTTCACCCTCCCGCTCACCCCCGGCAGCCGCCAGCGCCAGATGACCAGCGAGGCGCGGGCCATGCATGCCGAGGCCGTGGCCGACCTCGCCGCGATGCGGCTCGAGACCCGTACCCGCATCGGCGCGCTGGCGGCGGAGCTCACCCGCACCGCCGCGACGCGCCGGCACTACCAGACCATCCTGCTGCCGGAACTCGAGGCCGCGACCGGCTCCGCGTTGTCGGGCTACCGTGCCGGCCAGGTGGACCTCATGACCCTGCTCGAGAGCCAGATGGGCCTGATCGCGGCCCGCCAGGAGCTGGTCCGGCTCGACGCCGAGACCGGCAAGGCCTGGGCGGAACTCGAGATGCTCACGACCATGACCTTCCTGGCCGCCGCGTCGGCCGACGGAGCCACCCGATGACCGCCCCCACCTACGAGGTCCCGAGCAGCCGCGCCCGCGCCATCGGGACGGTGCTGTCCGTGCTGGTGCTCGCCGCCGCCATCCTGGCCGCGTGGCGCCTGGCCCCGCGGGGCGCGCCCGCGGCCGGCACGCCAGCCGGCCATCAGCATGGCGCCGCGGTCTCCGGGGCCGGGGCAGGACCGGTGCAGCTCAGCGACACGGACCAGCGCCGTATCGGGATCACCTTCGCCCCCGTGACCGCCGCCCCGCTCAGCCGCAGCGTTCGGGTGGTGGGGCAGGTGACGTTCGACGAGACCCGCGTGCGGACGGTGTCCCCGCGGATCGAGGGCTGGGTGGAGCGGCTGCAGGCGGACTTCACCGGCCAGGTCGTCCAGGCCGGCCAGCCGCTGCTCACCCTGCATGCCCCCATGCTCACCAGCGCGGCCGAGGAGCTGCTGCTCGCCCGGCGGCTGCAGGCGGAGGTGTCGGAGGCCACGCCGGAGGCGCGGGCCCAGGCCGCGCGGCTGGTGTCCTCCGCGCGGCAGCGCCTGGCCAGCTGGGGCATCCCGGCCGACGTGATCGCGGGCATCGACAGCAGCGGGGTGGCGCCGCGGACCCTCACCCTGCATGCGCCGGTCACCGGCGTGGTCCTGGAGAAGGCGGTGCTCCAGGGCCAGCGGGTGATGGCCGGCGACGCGCTCTACCGCATCGCGGACCTGAGCGTGGTCTGGCTCGAGGGGGAGGTGTTCGAGCAGGACCTCGGCGTGACCCGCGTGGGGCAGACCGTCACGGCCGAGTTCCAGGCGCTGCCGGGCGAACCGCGTGATGGACTGATCACCTACGTCTACCCGACGCTCGACCCGGCCACGCGCACCGGCCGGATCCGGGTGGCGTTCCAGAACCCCGGGCTGCGACTCAAGCCGGGGATGTTCGCCACCATCAAGTTCAGCACCCGCAGCACCGGCCCGGTGCTGAGCGTACCCCGCAGCGCGGTGCTCAGCACCGGCGCGCGGCACCTCGTGTTCGTGCGGCGCGCCGACGGCAAGTTCACCCCGACCGACGTGGAGCTCGGCGCCCAGACGGAGGACCGGCTGGAGATCCTCCGCGGGCTCGCGCCGGGCGACACCGTGGTGGCCTCCGCCACCTTCCTGCTCGACGCGGAGTCCAACCTCGGCACCCTGCTGGGGGGCATGGGCGACATGCCCGGGATGGACCTGACGGCGCCGGGGGCGCCGGCGGCCCCGCCGACCAGCCCCACGCGACACGAAGGGATGCCGGGCATGGCCCCGCCGGCCGCCCCGGCCCGGCCCTCGGGTCAGGGGGAGTGACGCCATGCTCGAACAGATCATCGACTGGGCGACGCGCCACCGGGCGCTCGTGCTGCTGTGCACCCTCTTCGCGGTGGCGGGCGGGGCGTGGGCGGTGCGGCACACGCCGCTGGAGGCGCTGCCGGACCTGAGCGACGTGCAGGTGATCGTGCAGGCGGAGTACGGGGAGCAGGCGCCGCGCATCGTCGAGGACCAGGTCACCTACCCGATCGCGGCGGAGATGCTCAAGGTCCCCGGCGCGCGGACGGTCCGCGGGTACTCGTTCTTCGGCGTGTCGTTCGTGTACGTGATCTTCGCCGACGGCACCGACCTCTACTGGGCACGGAGCCGGGTGCTCGAGTACCTCAATGGCATCAAGGGCCGGCTGCCGGCGCCCGTCACCCCGACCCTCGGTCCCGACGCCACCGGCCTCGGCTGGGTGTACCAGTACGCCATCGAGGACACCACGGGGCAGCTGGACCTCGCCGCGCTGCGGGGCCTGCAGGACTGGTACCTGCGCTACGCCCTCACGGCGGTGCCGGGCGTGGCCGAGGTGGCCTCGCTGGGCGGGTTCGAGAAGCAGTACCAGGTGGACCTCGACCCGGCGCGACTGCAGGCGTACGGCATCCCGATCACCCGGGTGATGGCCGCCCTCCAGAACGCCAATTCCGACGTGGGCGCCATGGTGGTGGAGCTCTCCGAACGGGAGCACATGGTGCGCGGCCTCGGGTACCTCAAGTCCATTGCCGACATCGAGGAGGTGGTGGTCGGCGCCACGGCGAGCGGCGTGCCGGTGCGGGTGGCGGAGCTGGGCCGGGTGACGGTGGGCCCGGCGGCGCGGCGCGGCATCGCCGACCTCGACGGCCGGGGCGACGCGGTGGGCGGCATCGTGGTCATGCGCTTCGGCGAGAACGCCCTCGCCACCATCGACGCGGTGAAGCGGCGGCTGGCGGAGGTGGCAGCCGGGCTGCCGCCGGGGGTGGTCATCCGCCCGGTGTACGACCGCAGCGGGCTCATCCGCGACGCCATCGCCACCCTGCGGGGCACGCTGGTGGAGGAGAGCCTGATCGTCGCGCTGGTGTGCCTGGCGTTCCTGCTGCACGCCCGGTCGGCGCTCGTGGCGGTCCTCACGCTGCCGGTGGGGATCCTGATCGCGTTCCTGCTGATGCGCTGGGTGGGCGTGGGCGCCGACATCATGTCGCTGGGCGGCATCGCCATCGCCATCGGGGCCATGATCGACGCGGCCATCGTGATGATCGAGAACATGCACAAGCACCTCGAACGCCACGCCGCGGAGAGCCCCGGCGTGCCCCTGGAGGGCGAGGCGCGCCGGGCGCTGGTGAGCCGGGCCGCGCGCGAGGTGGGACCGGCGCTGTTCTTCTCGCTCCTGATCATCACGGTCTCCTTCCTGCCGGTGTTCGCGCTCGAGGGGCAGGAGGGCCGGCTGTTCAAGCCGCTGGCGTTCACCAAGACCTTCGCGATGGCGGCGGCGAGCCTGCTCTCGGTGACCCTGGTGCCGGTGGCGATGGGGCTCTTCATCCGGGGGCGGATCGTGCCGGAGCGGGCCAACCCCGTCAACCGCCTGCTGGCCTGGCTGTACCGGCCGGTGATCGGCCTGGTGCTGCGCCACCGCTGGCCGACGCTCGCGATGGCGCTCGCCGCGCTCATCGTGAGCTGGGTGCCATGGACCCGGATCGGCGGGGAGTTCATGCCGCCGCTCGACGAGGGGTCCATCCTCTTCATGCCGACCACCCTGCCCGGCGCCAGCGTGGCGCGGGCGCGGGAGATCCTGCGCATCCAGGACGGCGCGCTCCGGGGCATCCCCGAGGTGGCCTCGGTGTGGGGCAAGGCCGGCCGCGCGGAGACCGCCACCGACCCGGCCGGCCTCGACATGTTCGAGACCACCATCACCCTCAAGCCGCGCGCCGAGTGGCGCGCCGGCATGACCACCGACCGGCTGATCGCGAGCATGGACAGCGCGGTGCGCCTGCCGGGCGTGACCAACGCCTGGACCATGCCCATCAAGGGCCGGATCGACATGCTCGCCACCGGCATCCGGACGCCCGTCGGGGTCAAGATCTTCGGCCCAGACCTCGGCGTGCTCGAGCGGCTGGGGCGCGAGGTGGAGGCGGCGGTGAAGATGGTGCCCGGCACCCGCAGCGCCTTCGCGGAGCGGGCGGAGTCGGGCTACTACCTCGACATCGCGATCGACCGGGCGGCCGCGGCCCGGCACGGCCTCAATGTGGGCGACGTGCAGACGGTCATCGCCACCGCCATCGGGGGGATGACGGTCACCCGCACGGTCGAGGGGCGCGAGCGCTACGGCGTCCGCATCCGCTACCCGCACGAGCTGCGGGACAATCCCGACCGCCTCCTCGACGTGCTCATCCCCGCCGCCCACGGCGCGCCACGCGCGGGCGACGGGACCGGTGGCATGGGCATGCCCGGCGCCGCGCCCGCCCCGGGCAGCGCGAGCTACGTGCCCCTCGGCCAGGTGGCGACGATCCGGCAGGTGGCGGGCCCGATGGTGGTGCGCACCGAGGGGGCCGTGCCCACGGCCTGGGTCTACGTGGACGTGGCCGGCCGCGACATCGGCGGCTACGTGGCCGAGGCCCAGCGCATGGTGCGCGGGATGGTCACGCTGCCGCCGGGCTACTCCATCAGCTGGAGCGGGCAGTTCGAGTACATGCAGCGGGCGGCGGAGCGGCTGCGGGTGGTGGTCCCGGCCACCCTCGCGATCATCTTCCTGCTGCTGTACCTCAACTTCGGCCGCCTGGCGCCCGCGGCGCTGGTGATGCTCTCCCTGCCCTTCGCGCTGGTGGGCGGGGTATGGCTGCTCTACCTGCTGCACTTCAACTGGTCGGTCGCGGTGGCGGTCGGGTGCATCGCGCTGGCGGGGGTGGCGGCGGAGACGGGCGTGGTGATGCTCCTCTACCTGGACCAGGCCTGGGCGGCGCGACGGGGCCCGGCCGCCACCGTCGCCGACCTGCACGCGGCCATCGTCGAGGGCGCGGTGGAGCGGGTCCGCCCCAAGATGATGACGGTCACGGCCATCATGGCCGGCCTGCTGCCGATCCTCTGGGGAAACGGCGCGGGCGGCAGCGTCATGCAGCGGATCGCCGCCCCCATGGTGGGCGGGATGCTGAGCTCCACGGTGCTGACCCTGGTGGTGATCCCCGCGGCGTACTCGGTGTGGCAGGAGGCGGCGCTGGGCCGGGCGCGGCGGGCGGCGGCGGTGCCGGTGACGCGCTGAGTCAGGGGGGCGCGAGGTGGAATGCGGAGGGCCGCGGCCGGCCGGCGGGCGGCGCTACCAGCGCGCGGGGGTGCCCCGTACGTCCACGTGCACGAACGGGCCGTGCGCCGCGGTGGCGCGATACACCCCGATGCCGCCGGTCACGGTGGGGTGCGCCTGCTCCACCCGGTCGGCCAGGCCCGCCAGCCAGCGGGCATCGCGCACCGTCACCCGGCCGTCACCATCGAGGTCATCCATCTGCCCGTTGCCGTCGGCGTCCACGAAGATGTCGGCGGCGTCGCCGTACATGTGCCGGCTGTCCCGGGCGCGGCCCCCCCGGGCGCCCACGCCCAGGGCATTGTACTGCGGCGTGCGGAAGCCCGACATCACCCGCAGCGCGGACGGCTTGCCCAGCGCCTCGAGCTCGGCGGCGATCAGCTCCAGCTTGTCGAGCAGCGGCAGCTGGATCACCAGCACCTTGGGCCAGACCTGGGCCTGGTCGTGGGTGAGGAAGTCGCGCACCCGGAAGCTGACCGAGAGCGGCTGGTCCTGGTTCTCGGGGGTGACCTCGAGGAAGCCCTCCGGCAGCGGGTAGCGGCTCGGGGCGCGCCCCGTCCGCTCCCCGGGCCAGTACCCCACGCGGTAGCCGTTCCAGAGCGCGCCCCGCTTGGCGCGCAGCGGCACCAGGGCGAGGGCGCTGATGGGGCCGCCGTCGGGCGCCGAGAGCCCGGTGGGGTGGAGGCCCGGCTGCCCCGCGGCGAGCGCGGGCACCAGGGCCGCGAGCGGCGACACCCGGGCGCTGTCGGCCGAAACGCTCACCGCGCGCAGCCGCCCGCTCAGCCCCAGGTAGGGGCGCAGCGTGGTGGTGAGCGTGTCACCACTGGAGTCCGGCAGCGCGGCGACGACCGGCGCGGACGGGGCGGGCGTGGCCATGGCGAGCAGGCCCGCGAGCATCCCGGCGCCCAGCGCCGCGACACTCGCCAGGCCCGCCACCTTCCGCACCAGTCCGCCCACGTGGGTCATGCTCCAGAGTCTCGGCGTCGAGGGGCGGGGAAGTTAGCCCCGGGACGGGCGCCGGCGAAACCCGGCGGCCGGGGTCAGGTTCCCGGGGCGACCACCGGCCGGACCGGCGCGGCCCGCGCCACCCGGTAGGGATAGCCCTTGCGCAGCAGCTGGTCGAGGGTCTTGTCGTGCCCGTAGATGTCGGGGTAGAAGAAGACGTCGCCGTTGCCGCGCGCCACCGCCGTGGCGTAGGTGATGTGCACCGGGATGCGCTGCCGGAAGCGCACGGTGGTCGGCGCCTCCGCCCGCATGGCGGTGCGGATGGCCTCGTCGGTCCACTCCGGCTGGTCCCGGAGCAGGAACTGGGCAAGGGCAAAGGGATCGCCCAGCCGGATGCAGCCGTGGCTCGCGTCCCGACGGGTGCGCTCGAACAGCGCCTTCGACGGCGTGTCGTGCAGGTAGACCTGGTAGTCGTTCGGCATGATGAACTTGACCGTGCCCAGCGCGTTGTGCGCGCCGGGCGTCTGTCGCACCCGCACCCCCTGGCCGATCCGCGCAATGTTCTCCGGCCACGGCGCGATCGGCTCCCCCTGCTCCACCAGCTCGTAGCGGTTGCGGGTCAGGAAGTCCGGGTCCTTGAGCGCCGCGGGCTTGATCTCGTTGGTGGCGATCGTCGGCGTCACGTCCCAGTAGGGCGAGAAGATCAGGTACTCGAGGTCGGCGGAGAACACCGGGGTCTCGGTCTTGAACGCGGTGCCCACCACCACGTTCATCGCGAGCATGGTGGACTCGTCGAGGTCCAGGGTCCGGAAGGCATAGAGCCGGAAGGCCGGGATGTTGACGATGATGGGCGGGGCGGTGAAGCGCCGCGGCATCCAGCGCCAGCGCTCCAGCGAGAGCTCCATCTGGCGGATGCGCTGGGCAAAGGGCTGCTGCATCCGCCCCCGGGTGGAGTCGCCGATCACGCCGTCGGGAAAGAACCCCTGCCGCATCTGGAACCGCTTCACCGCCTCGACCACCGCCCCGGAGTAGAGCGTGTCGAGGATCGGCGCCGCGGTGCTGTCGCGGTAGTCGCCGAGCAGCCGGAGGAGGCGGCGCAGGGTGGGGGTGCCGGCGTAGGGTTCCCCGGGCCGCAGCCGCCGGGGCATGGGCGGGAGCACCACCAGCGCGCTGTCGCGGGACAGCTCGCGGTAGCGCACCAGCGAGGCCATGAGCAGCCAGTAGTGGATGAAGGGCGGCTCCAGCGCCCGCAGCACGTTGTCAGGGGCCGGACTCGACGCCAGCGCGGTGAGGGTGGCCGTGACGTCAAAGGAATCCGCGGGCACGGTGTAGGTGGCATGCACCGCCTCGGGGCGCACCCGGCCGCGGCGGAGCGCCAGCGCGAGCCGCGCCCCCGCGACCGACAGCGCCACCTCCACCCGCGCCGCCTGGTCGCTGTCCCCCTGGACCCCGCGCGCCAGCTGGGTCTCAAGCCAGGGGGCGTCGTAGTCGAGCGGGTCCAGGCCGCGATTGCCGGCCTCGTCGAGCAGCCGGAGCAGCGCCCGCGCCGGCACGGTGAGCGAGTCGCCCGCGAGCCACAGCGGCGCCCACCCCCGGGCCGCGTACAGCCGGCCCAGGTCGGGCGCCACGTCGGCGAGGTCGGGCCAGCGGAGGTCGGGGTGCCGCGCGGCGGTGACCAGCCGCTGCATCACCTCCTGCGTCGGCGGCGTGGCGGCCAGGCCACGTCCCGAGAGCAGGGCGAGGACCAGCACCAGGAGGGGGGCGTGCGGGGGGGCGCGCATGGCGGGCCATAATCTACGCGCCCGGCGGAAAGCGGAAGAGGCGTATTGGCTTTTGACGTACCGGAGGCGATACTCCCTTCCATGACTCATGCCTTGGCCCTGCCGCCCATCATCCAGGGGGGAATGGGAGTCGGTGTCTCGAACTGGCGCCTCGCCCGCGCGGTCGCGCTCTGCGGCCAGCTCGGCGTCGTCTCCGGCACCGCCCTCGATTCCGTCCTCGTCCGCCGGCTGCAGGACGGCGACCTCGGTGGCCACATCCGCCGCGCCATGGAGCGGTTCCCGCTTCGCCAGGCCGCGGAAGATGCCCTCAAGCGCTACTTCCGGCCCGAGGGCCGCGCCGCCGACGAACCCTACGCCGCCCTGCCGATGTACCGGCAGGGCGCCAGCGCCGAGCGGGAACGGCTCACCATGCTCGCCTCCTTCGTCGAGGTCTTCCTGGCCAAGGAAGGGCACGACCGCCCGGTGGGGATCAACCTGCTCACCAAGATCCAGCTGCCCACGCTGGCCTCGCTGTACGGCGCGATGCTGGCGGGGGTGGACGTGGTGCTGATGGGCGCGGGCATCCCCAAGGAAGTCCCGGCCGCCCTCGACGCCCTGGCCCTGCACCAGCCGGCGGCCATGCGGCTCGAGGTGGAGGGGCTCTCGCCCGAGACGCCGGAGCGGATGCGGCTCATCCCCACCGACCACTTCCCGGTGCCGCCGGCGCCGCTCACCCGGCCGGTGTTCCTGCCGATCATCGCGAGCAACTCGCTGGCCACCATGCTCAGCCGCAAGGCGAGCGGCCGGGTGGACGGCTTCATCATCGAGGGCCCCACCGCCGGCGGCCACAACGCCCCGCCCCGCGGCGAGCCGCGCTTCAATGAGCTCGGCGAGCCCGTCTACGGCGAGCGCGACGTGGTGGACCTGGTCAAGATGAAGGAGCTGGGCCTCCCCTTCTGGCTGGCGGGCGGGGCCGGCCGGCCGGGCCGCCTCAAGGAGGCGCTGGATGCCGGCGCAGCCGGGATCCAGGTGGGGACGCTGTTCGCCTTCTGCGACGAATCGGGGCTCACTCCGGAGCTCAAGGCCTCAGTGCTCAGCCACGTGGCCCGCGGCGAGGTGGCGGTGTTCACCGACCCCGTCGCCTCGCCCACCGGGTTCCCGTTCAAGGTGGTGCAGTGGGATGACGACCCCGCCCGCCGGGTGGAGCGCGCCCGCGTCTGCGACCTGGGCTACCTCCGCACCGCCTACCAGCGCGCCGATGGCCGCCTGGACTACCGCTGCGCCAGCGAACCGGTGGCCACCTACCTCAAGAAGGGCGGCGAGGAGGCCGAGACCGAGGGCCGGAAGTGCCTCTGCAACGGCCTGATGGCGAGCATCGGGCTGGCGCAGGTGCGGAAGGACGCAACCGTGGAGCCGCCGCTGGTGACCAGCGGCGACGACCTGGTGCTGCTGGGCGAGCTGCTGCAGGGCCGCTCCAGCTACACCGCGGCCGAGGCGATCGCCTGGCTCACGAGCGACGTCGGCGCTCCCGCCACGTAGCCCCCGGACGGCACCGCAGCCGGCCAGCCCAACGGGCGGGCTCCCCTGGGGGAGCCCGCCCGTTCGCCTGCGCGCGCCGGCTGAACGCTAGACCGCGGCCGGCACCGTCGGGGTGACCGCCGCTTCGTCGCGCTCCCCGGTGCGGATGCGGTGTACCTGCTCCATGTCGAGCACGAAGACCTTGCCGTCGCCGACCTCGCCGGTGCGCGCCGCCCGGACGATGGCCTGCACCGTCACGTCGACGAACCCGTCGGAGACCCCGATCTCGAGCCGCACCTTCTCCTGCAGCCCCATCTTCACGGTGGTGCCGCGGTAGTTCTCCACCCGCTCCGTCTCCCCGCCGTGCCCCATGACGCGGGAGGCGGTGAGCCCCCGAACCTCGGCACGGTACAGGGCCTCGAGCACGTCGTTGAGCTTGTCGGGCCGGATGGTGGCGATGATGAGCTTCATCGGTCGGGCTCCTCGGGTCAGCGGGCGGCGGGCTGGGGCAGCCCGGGAGTGACGGACTGGGGCGCGGGCAGGTCGGCCGGCAGGACGAGGATCGAGCCCTCGCCGCTGCTGTAGGCCTCCTCGCCGTGCTGGGAGACGTCCATGCCGAGCCCCTCGGTGCGGGCATCGGGACGAAGCACCATCACCAGGCCGAGCGCCTTGAGGATCACCAGCGTCATGAGGCCGGCGTAGACCACCGACACCCCGGCGCCGAGCGCCTGCAGGCCGAGCTGGCCGGCGTTGCCGGCGAGCAGGCCGTCGTTGCCGGCGGCGTTCCACGCCTTGGAGGCGAACACGCCGGTGAGCAGGGCCCCCGTGAGGCCGCCCATCCCGTGCCCGGCGAAGACGTCGAGCGAGTCGTCCAGCCGGGTCCGGGCCCGGAAGACGATGGCGAAATAGCTCGGCAGCGCCGCGATGGCGCCCAGGGCCAGCGCGCCCACCGGGCTCACGAAGCCGGCCGCCGGCGTGATGGCCACCAGCCCCACCACGATCCCGGTGGCGCCCCCGACGGCGGTGACGTGGCCGGTGCGGGAGTAGTCGAGCAGGGCCCACACGCAGAGCGTGGCCATCGGGGCGAGGAAGGTGTTGGTGAAGGCCAGCGCCGCGAGCTCACCGGAGGCGAGGGCGCTGCCGCCATTGAACCCGAACCACCCGAACCAGAGCAGCCCGGCACCCAACAGGACGAAGGGCACGTTGTGGGGCAGAATGGCCTGCCGGCCGTAGTCCTTCCGCCCGCCGAGGACCAGCGCGGCCACCAGGGCCGAGACGCCGGCGTTGATGTGCACCACCGTGCCGCCGGCGAAGTCGAGCACCCCCTTGGTCATCAGCCAGCCGCCCCCCCACACCCAGTGCGCCACCGGGGCATACACCAGCAGGGTCCAGAGCAGGATGAACGCCACATAGGGCCCGAAGCGCATCCGTTCCACCACGGCGCCGGAGATCAGGGCCGCGGTGATGATGGCAAAGGTGCCCTGGTAGGCCATGAACAGCAGGTGCGGGATGGTGCCCTTGGCCTCGACCCCCACCCCGGCCAGCAGGGCGTTGTCGAGCCCGCCCAGGAGGGGTCCGCCCTCGGCAAAGGCGAGGCTGTACGCCAGGAGCGCCCAGAGCACCCCCACCGCCCCCAGCGCCACGAAGCTCATCATCATGGTATTGAGGGAGTTCTTGGACCGGACCAGGCCCCCGTAGAAGAAGGCGAGCGCCGGCGTCATGAGCAGGACCAGCGCCGTGGCCACCAGCATCCAGGCGGTATCCGCCGGGGAGATGGCAGGGACGGCATCCTGCAGGAAGGGGAGCAGGGCGGGCAGGGTCACCGGGGTCATCCTCACTGGAATGGCGGCAGGGGACAGGAATGTCTGACGGCACGATTCTAGGGGGTCTACCAGGCAAGCGCAAGATCCAGTGCACCAGAATATTGGCTAAACATGCAAGAGATTGTGGCTGACAATCGAGAAAATGCGAGTCAACCGGCGTTTTGTGTGTAAAATTGTGCGAAAACTGGATATCTATCTTGACAGCTCATCGCCCATATCGACGAACGCCGGCCCCGGACCCCCCGGCCTGCTCCCCTCTCGGTCATTCCCGAATCAGGTGAATAGGGGTAGGTTGCAGCAGCCTCCCGAACTCATCCCCGGCCCTTCCCCGCCGAGAGCTCATGACCCGCGCCCTTCTGGTTCACCCCCAGTTCCGCTCGGCTTCCTTCTGGAACTACCGCGATACCTGCGAGCTGATGGATGCGAAGTACCCGGCTGCGCCGCTCGGCCTGTGCACCGTGGCGGCGATGCTCCCCGGGGACTGGGAACTGCGGCTGGTGGATCGGAACATCGAGACCCTCGCCGAGCGCGACCTCGAGTGGGCGGACATCGTCCTGACCGGCGGGATGCTGCCGCAGCAGCTCGACTGCCTCGAGGTGATCCGGAACGCCCGGGCCCGGGGGAAGAAGGTCATCGTGGGGGGGCCGGACCCGACCTCGAGCCCGCGGGTCTACGCCGAGGCGGATCACCTGATCCTGGGCGAAGCCGAGGTGACCCTGCCGCCGTTCCTGGCCGACCTGCAGGCGGGAACCCCCCGGCACACCTACGAGTCGCCCGACAAGGCGGACGTCACCAAGTCACCCACGCCGCGGTTCGACCTGCTCCGGTTCGGCAGCTACAACCACATCGGGGTGCAGTGGTGCCGCGGCTGCCCCTTCAACTGCGAGTTCTGCGACATCATCGAGCTCTTCGGCCGGGTGCCCCGGGCCAAGGGCACCGAGCAGATGCTCAAGGAGATGCAGACCCTCTACGACCTGGGCTACCGGGGCCACGTGGACCTGGTGGATGACAACTTCATCGGCAACAAGAAGCTGGTGAAGCAGTTCCTGCCCCACCTCAAGACCTGGCTGGAGGAGCGGGACTGGCCCTTCGAGTTCACCACCGAGGCGTCGATCAACCTGGCCGACGATGAAGAGCTGATGCGCCTCATGCGCGAGGTCGGGTTCTTCGCGGTCTTCGTGGGGATCGAGAGCCCGGACGAGGACACCCTCAAGGCGATGCAGAAGAAGCAGAACACCCGCCGGTCGATCGCCGAGAGCGTCGAGAAGATGTACCAGGCCGGCTTCTTCGTGAACGCCGGGTTCATCCTCGGATTCGATACCGAGGGCGCGGGCGTGGCCCGCGGCATCATCGGCTGCGTGGAAGACACGGCGATCCCCGCCGCGATGGTGGGCCTGCTGTACGCGCTCCCCAACACCCAGCTGACCCGCCGGCTCACCAAGGAAGGTCGGCTGCACGCCGACGCCGACCTGCAGCCGGATGGCGTGGGCGACCAGTGCACGGCCGGCATCAACTTCGATCCGCTCCGCCCCAAGCTCGACATCCTGCGCGACTACCTCACCGTCATCGAGACGGTGTACCGCGCCGACCGCTACTTCGGGCGGGTGGCCCGGGTCGGGAAGCACCTCGACAGCCGCGGGCGCCGCTACAAGCCCGGCCTCAAGCGCTGGGCCAAGGAGCTCCGCGGCTTCATCCGCATGGCCGCCAGAATGACGGCCGACAGCCGCGCCCGCGGACCCTTCTGGAGCACGTTCCTGGGCGGGCTGATCCGGAATCCCCGCTCCATCCGCTACATCGGGATGATGTGCGGGCTGTATGTCCACTTCGGGCCCTTCTCGGAGTTCGTCGCGAGCCGGATCCGGATGGCCATCCAGCAGGCCGAGCGCGAGCAGGCGAGCGCGCCGGTCTCGTTGCCCCCCTCGGCGTTCCGCCCGGCGGTGACGGCCGACCCGGCCTGACCTCGCCTCGCTCCCGAAGGACCGACGGGAAGGTGCCCCAGGCGCCTTCCCGTTCTTCATTCTCCCCTCGATCCATCGTTCCGCTTACCACGGCGTAGTTCCCGGGCATGTTCGGAAGTGAAGCAGGCGATGAAGAAATCCATAAACTCCTGCAGCGTATTGACTTCCGACAAGTCGTGTCAGAATATGGACTGCCTTGATGTCCGGCATCCCGTACAAGGTTACGGCACATCGAGCCGAGAGGTGGCGCATCCCCTGTGCGCCTCCCGCTGGGGTTCCCTTGCTGGACCGTCGGATTGCCCGTCCGCATGACCGCGCCTGCGCCGACCCCTCGCCGGCGGCGGGGATTCGAGCCATCCGCCCCGACCGCGCCCGAGCGGCGGGGCCGCGCTGATGACGCCGCAGCACGCCGGGGGCGTAGCCCACCCCCTTCCCCTCGACTCCGCACGCCCCGAGGTGCGCCGCCCGGCGGCCACCGATCAGCTCCGGCTCCTGGCCGCGGCGGTGGGGTCGGCCGGTGAGGCGATCTTCACCCTGAGCTTCGAGGGCCGGGTCACGTCGTGGAACCGTGCGGCCGTGGCGCTGTTCGGCCGGGACGAGACGGCCGCGCTGGGCGCCCCGCTGGACCAGGTGATCGGCACCGACGCGGCCCAGCGGCTGGCGGCCCTGCTCCCCGAGCTGCGCCGGGCCGTGCCGGCGCTGCGGCTGGAGACGGTCCATCGGGGCCGGGATGGCCAGGCCATCGACCTCGGCCTGTCCCTGTGGCCCATCCTCGACGGCGGCAGCGAGCCGGTGGGGGTGGGGGTCATCGCCCGCGACATCACCTCCGGCAAGCTCGAGGAGGAGCAGTTCCGCCTGGCCATCGAGGCCAACCCGCTCGGGCTGGTCATCGTGGACGTGGCGGGCAGCATCCAGGCCGTGAACAACACCAGCGAGCGGCTCCTGGGCTACTCGCGCGAGGAGCTGGTGGGGCAGTCCGTGGACGTGCTGGTCCCGCTCGAGCTGCGGGCGCTGCACGCGACCCAGCGGCAGGAGTTCATGGCGGCGCCCCGCCATCGCGGGATGAGCGACCGGGTGGCAGAGCTGCAGGTGCGGCGGAAGGACGGCACCGTCTTCCCGGCGAGCATCGCGCTCACCCCGCTCGTCACCCGCCGGGGGCCGATGGTGATGGCCTGCATCACCGACATCACTGGCGTCCGGGCGGCGGCGGCGGCGGAGGCGCGCCAGCGCCGGGAGCTGCAGCGCTCCAACCAGGAACTGGCCCAGTTCGCCTACGTGGCCTCGCACGACCTGCAGGAGCCCCTGCGCATGGTGGCGAGCTACACCCAGCTCCTGGCGGAGCGGTACCGGGGCCGCCTCGACGAGCGCGCCGACAAGTACATCCGCTACGCGGTGGAAGGCGCCGGCCGGATGCAGCGCCTGGTCAGCGACCTGCTTTCCATCTCGCGGGTGGACTCCCAGGCCAGGGCGCCGCGGCCGGTGGATGCCGGCGTGGTGCTCGCGCGGGTGCTGGCGGACATGGCCGCCACGCTCGAGGCGCGGGGCGCCGCGGTGGCCGCGGACCCGCTCCCGGTGGTCCTGGCGGATGAGGTGCAGCTCGGGCAGGTGCTGCAGAACCTGGTGGGCAACGCGCTCAAGTTCGTGGCCGACCGTCCCCCCCTGGTGCGGATCTCCGCGACGCCGGACGGCGGGCAGTGGCGCTTCGCGGTGGAGGACAACGGCATCGGCATCGAGCCGGAGTACGCCGCCCGGGTGTTCGAGATGTTCCAGCGGCTGCACCCGCGGGGCCAGTACGAGGGCAACGGCATCGGGCTCTCGCTGGCCAAGAAGATCATCGAGCGGCACCACGGCCGGATCTGGCTCGAGTCGACGCCGGGCCACGGCACCACGTTCTACTTCACGCTCCCCGCGCCGGCCGAGCCGCCGGGATGAGCCTCCCGCCGCTCCGCCGCATCCTCTTCGTGGACGACGACCGCGCGGTGGCGCGGGCGTTCGCCCTGACCGTGCGGCCCCTGGGCTACGAAGCCGACGTGGCCGCCGCCGGCGCCGAAGCCATCCGGCTCGCGCGTACCCGGTTCTATCCCATCATCGTGACCGACCTGCGGATGCCGGGCATGGACGGGCTCACGCTCATCGAGCGACTGCGCCCGCTGTGCCCCGCTACCGCCTTCGTGATCCTGACCGGCTACCCGGAGCTCGACCTCCGCGCCAGCCTGATGGGGGACGGCGCGATCTCGTCGGTGGTGCGCAAGCCGTGGCTGGAGGAGGAGCTGGAAGCCACGCTCGCCCGTGCCTACGAGCTGCACCAGCGGCGGGCGCGGCGCATGCGCGACGAGCCCGGCCCCGAGGATTCCCCGCCCACGGTGCTGCTGGTGGAGGACAATCCCGGCGATGCCGACCTGGCGGCGGAGTACCTGCGCGAGGAGTATGCTGGCACGCAGGTGGTGCACCTGACCCGGCTGGAGGCCGCCATCGAGTACCTGCACAACACCTCGGTGGAGGCGGTGATCTCCGACCTCTCCCTGCCCGACGCCCGCGGCTTCGACGCCGTGACCCGGATCTGTGCCGCCGCGCCCGGGGTGCCGCTGCTGGTGCTGAGCGGCCTGGCCGACGAGGACCTGGGGCAGCTGGTCATCCAGCTCGGCGCCCAGGATTTCCTGATCAAGGGCACCATCAACTCCGAGAACCTGCTGCGCGCCCTGCGCCACGCGAGGGAGCGCAAGCGGGGGGAGCAGCGGCTGCTGCAGCAGGCGCAGCATGACCCGCTCACCGGGCTGGTGAACCGCGCCGCCTTCCACGACCGGGTCACGGTGGCCTGCACCCGGGCCCGCCGCGGGGGGCGCCGCTTCGGGGTGATGTTCATCGACCTCGACCGCTTCAAGGAAGTGAACGACACCCTGGGCCACGAGGCCGGGGACGCCCTGCTGCAGGAAATCGGGCGGCGGGTGGAGGCGGCGGTCCGCGACTACGACACCGTGGCCCGGCTGGGTGGGGATGAGTTTGCCGTGCTGGTGGAAGACATCGAGAGCGAGGGGCGGGTGACGGAACTGGCCCGGCGCATCCTCGATGCCTTTGCCTTGCCGGTCCGGCACGAGGGACATGACATCGCCATCACCGGCAGCATCGGGATCGCCGTGCACCCCGAGGCCGGCCGCGCCACCGCCGACCTGCTGCGCGCCGCCGACGAGGCGATGTACCTCGCCAAGCAGTCGGGCCGGAACCGGATGCAGGTCTACGCCAGCCACGGCCGGAACGGCGCCGGCACGCCTCCCGGGCAGGAAGTCCAGCTGGCGGTGGCCCGGGGCGACTTCGTGCTGCACTTCCAGCCCCAGGTGGCGCTGCCGGGGGGCGCGCTGGTCGGGGTGGAGGCGCTGCTGCGCTGGCGTCGCAACGGCAGCCTGCTCGGCCCCGGGCACTTCCTGGCGGAGCTCGAGGAGTCGGGGTCCATCCGGGAGGTGGGAATGTGGGTGCTGGGACAGGCGTGTGCCCAGCTGGCCGCCTGGCGGACCGCGGGCGCGCCCTCCCTCCGGCTGGCCCTCAACCTCTCCGCCCGGCAGCTGCAGGCGCCGGAGTTCCTCTCCGCGCTGCAGGCACAGCTCGCGGCGAGCGCCCTCCCCGCCGAGGCGCTCGACATCGAGATCTCAGAGCGGACCCTGATGCTGCTCCCGGCCGAAGCCAACCACCGGCTCGACGCGCTCCGGGCGCTCGGGGTGCGGCTCACGGTCGATGGGTTCGGCACCGGGTTCTCCTCGCCGGCGCACCTGGTGCGCCACGGCATCCGCTCCCTCAAGATCGCGCGGGCCTTCGTGTCCACCGCGCCGACCGACCTCGAGGCGGCGCGGCTGGTGCGAGCCATCACGGGGCTCGGGAAGTTGCTCGAGTTCGACGTGGTGGCCGACGGCATCGAGACCGAGGCCCAGCACGCGTTCGCCCGGGCCGCCGGCTGCACGCACGGCCAGGGCTTCCTGTTCGGTACGCCGCAGGCCGAGTGGTCCCCCCTCATGTGAAGGAGGTGGCGCGATGCCGGACTCCCGCAGCCCGTACCAGGCACAGCCCATCCGCGTGCTGCTGGTCGAGGACAATCCCGGCGACTCCGACATGATCCGGGACCGGCTCGACGCGAGCCGGCTCTGGCTGGAGTTCTTCGTGGTGGAAGATGGCGTCCGGGCCGGCGATTTCCTGGCGCGGCGCGCCCCCTACGAACAGGCCCCCCGCCCCGACCTCATCCTGCTCGACCTCAACCTGCCACGCCGCAACGGCTGGGAGGTCCTGGCCCAGATCAAGGGCGACGAAAACCTCCGCCGCATCCCGGTGGTGGTCCTCACCTCCTCGGACGTGGAGCGGGACATCGCGCTCAGCTACGAGCACGGCGCCAACGCCTACATCACCAAGCCGGTTGACTTCGAGGGCTTCGTGCGGGTGGTCAACGCGGTGGAGCACTTCTGGTTCACCATCGTCCGCCTGCCCCCCCACCTCGACCCGCCGCCGGTCATCCCCGCCGGGGCTTGACCCGCGCCGGCGCGACCGGCACCGGGGCGCGGCTGGTGGCGGTCACCTGCACCGAGGCCGCCGTGCCCGCCAGGCGCAGGGCCAGCCGCTGCTCCCCCGCCGCGGCACCGAGGGTCCAGCGCACCGCGGCGCGGCCATCGGGCCCGGTGATGAGCACGGAGTCCTCCACCGACCCGGCCGCCGGCAGCACCGTCACTGAGGCGCCACCCACCGGATTGCCGCCGGCATCCCGCACCAGCACCACGATGGCCTTGGGCAGCCGCGTGCCCGCCGTGGCCCGCTGGCCCTGCCCCGACTGCAGCACCACGCCGCTCGGCGCGCCCGCCTCGGCCACGGCCACCACCGGCGTGGCGGGGATGAGCCGCGGATTCCCCACCTGCACCAGCAGCCGCTGGCGCCCGGCGCGCCGGCCCAGAGTCCAGTACGCCTGCGCGGCACCGGAGGAGTCGGTGCGGGCCGAGCCCGCGATCGTCCCGCCCTCGAGGCTGCTCCACCCGATCCGCACCAGGCCCAGCGCCAGGCCCAGGGTGTCGGTGAGCCGGACCAGCACTGGCTGGGACAGCTCCTCGCCCGCCACCCCGCGCAGGTCGGGGCTCAGGACCTCGATCCGCACGTTGCCGGGGGCGGGATCGGCCTCGGCGGTGACGGTGAGGGCGCTGTCCACGCCCGGCACCCGCGCCACGAGGTGCTGGATTCCCGCCCGGGGGCTCAGCGTCCAGGCGGCGCGTACCCGGCCGTCGGCGTCCGTGGTGGCGGTATCCGGCTCGACCCGCCCCGCCTCGTCGTCGGCGGAGAGCAGTACCTGGGTGCCCGGGACGGGCTGGCCGGCGCGCGCCCGCACCTGGAGCACCACCGGGTCGGGGAGCCGGCGGCCCGCGAGGGCACGCTGGCCTTCCCCGCTCTGCAGCACCAGCGCCGCGGGGGCGAGCGCCACATCCACCCGGAGGCGGGCCTGCTGGCCCCCGGCGCTGACCCGCACGTAGGCGCGCCCGGGGGCCAGGGCGCGGGCAAGACCCAGCGAATCGACCGCGAGCACGGCGGAGTCGGCGGTCTCCCAGCGGGGGAAGAGTCCGAGCACCCGGTGGCCGCGGGCATCCTGCACCTGGGCCAGCAGCCGGAGGGAGTCGCCATCGGCGAGCCGCACGGCGCTGTCGCCCACGAGGGTGATGCTGGCGGGCTGCTGCACCACATGGATGGTGGCCCGCGCGGTCACCTCCCGCACCGTCACCTCGATGCTGCTGCGGCCCGGGGCGCGCGCCACCACCGCGCCGCCGGAATCCACCACCGCGATGCTGGTGTCCACGCTGCGCCAGCGGAGGGTGGCGCCGGCCAGCGCCGCGCCGTGGGCGTCGGTGACGGTGGCGGTGAGCACCGCGGTGTCGCCGAGGGCCCGGAGGGTATCACTGCGTGGGGTGAGGACGATCCGGCTGGCGGCGTGGTCGGCGAAGTTGAGGTCGAGCAGGCCGAGCCAGGGCGCGATCCCGAGATTGCGCGCGTTCACCGCCAGGGCGAGCAGCGCCGCGGCGGTGGTGAGGATGCCGGTGAACCACTTGTGCGCGCCGCTGAACAGGCCGGGCGCGGCGGCGGAGGAGCGCTTCATGGAGTGGCGGACTCGGCGACGGGGATGAAGCTGATCTACCCTGTCGGACCGCCCGGCGCTGTGCGCCCGGGCACAGCCGCGATGCCGGGCGCCAAGTCGCGCTGGACCAACGTGTTGCGGAGGAGTGTCGCGCCGGTGCCCGGCGCCGCGCGGCGGATCAGCGGTCCACGTAGCGCATCATGGCCTCGGTGTACCGCGGCCCGGCCACCGTGCCCGGCGCCAGCACGGCGTCGAGCCGGGCCAGCTCCGCGGCGCTGAGTCCGAGGGTGGCCGCTGCGAGATTCTCCTCGAGGTACCGGCGGCGCTTGGTCCCGGGGATGGGAACGATCCCCTCGCCACGCTCCAGCAGCCACACCAGCGCCACCTGCCCGGGCGTGGCGCCCCGCGAGGTGGCCAGCTCCTGCACCAGCTGGGCCGCGCGCATGTTGGCGTCGAAGTTCCCGCCCTGGAACCGCGGGTCGTTGCGCCGGTAGTCGCCCTCGGGGTACTCCTCCGCGCGGCGCGCGGTGCCGGTCAGGAAGCCGCGGCCGAGCGGGCTGAACGGCACCAGCCCGATCCCCAGCTCCTTGAGCACCGGGATCACGTCCGCCTCGAGGTTCCGTTCCCAGAGGGAGTACTCGCTCTGGAGCGCGGAGACGGGGCAGACGGCGTGGGCCCGGCGGATGGTCTGCACCCCGGCCTCGGAGAGGCCGAAGTAGCGCGCCTTTCCTTCCTTGATGAGCGCCGCCACCGTCCCCGCCACCTCCTCGATCGGCACGTCGGGATCCACCCGGTGCTGGTAGAGCAGGTCCACGTGATCGGTGCCCAGCCGCCGGAGCGAGCCCTCCACCGCGCGGCGGATGTCCTCCGGCCGGCTGGTCACGCCGGTCATCGCGCCGTTCTCGATGCGCATGCCGAACTTGGTGGCGATGACCGCCTCGTGGCGCCGGCCCTTGAGGGCCCGCCCCAGCAGTTCCTCGTTGGTGTAGGGACCGTAGACCTCGGCGGTATCGAAGAAGTCGAGGCCCAGTTCGAGGGCGCGATGGATGGTCGCGACCGACTCGGCGTCGTCGGGGATGCCGTAGGACTGGCTCATCCCCATGCAGCCGAGCCCGAGCGCGGAGACCTGCAGGCCCTGCCGGCCGAGGGAACGGATCGTCAGCATGTCAGAGTTCCGAGGGGGAAGGTCGGTGGCGCGGCACGGCAGCGTGCCGCCCGAAGGCGGGAGGGAAGATACCGCGCACCCTGCCCGCGCGACACGCGCGGATGGGCTACCGGTGTCCGCGGCGGCGTGGGGCGTCGCGACCACCGACCAGCAGCACCCCACCCGCCAGCACGGCGAGGACCCCGACCCACCCAGGCACCGGGTGATACACCTCCACCGGGCCGGTGGCCTCCACCGCGCCGGTGAGGTCGGGCGAGGCGCCCCGGTACACCGGCCGCAGGAGCAGGACCATCGCCCCCGCCACGGCGAGGAACAGGCCGACGGCCGTCCGGGCGCGCATGGGCGTCAACCGTCCCGGCGCAGCAACTCGCTGATCGTGGCCAGGTGGTGGTCATCGTGCTCGGCCACGAAGAAGGCGAGGTCGAGCAGCCGCATCGGGGCCTGCAGCCGCGGGTGCAGGGCGGCGCGGAGCCAGTCGGCCTCGTCGGCCTGCTCCAGCTGCGCCACGAGGTCGGCGCGCCGGGCCTCGAAGGTGGCCAGCACCTCGGAGAGCGGGCGCGCGTTGTGGCCCGCGTCCTCGGTGGTGCGGTTGTCGAGGTCGGCGGGGGCCAGGGTGCGGCGCCCGGCGGCCAGGTCCTCGATCCGGGCCAGCCACAGCGGCTCGAGGTCGCCGAGGTGGCCGGCATTCTCCTGGATGGACCAGTGCACGCCGGCCCGGCGCGTGAGCTGGGCCACGGGGCGCCCCACCAGCCGGTGGGTCAGGCGTGGCGGCGTGCCGCGCAGCCGCTCGATGAGCCCCGCCGCGGCGCTCACCGGCAAGTCAAAGGTGAACTGGCGCTGGAACCAGGGCTCGCGAGGGACCATGCAGAACGGCTCGGCGTGGGTGGGGCGGGGTCAGGGGCGCGGCCCGGGGGCACGGCCGACGAGGATGGTGATGTTGTCGCTGCCGCCCCGCTCGAGGGCCAGGTCCAGGAGCGCGCGGCACAGCTGCTCGGACGAGGTCATGGCCCCGACCTGCGCGGCGATCTCGGCGTCGGAGACGTGCTTGGTGAGCCCGTCGCTGCAGAGCAGGAGCACCGAGTTGCGGTCCCGGATCTCCAGCCGGCTCACCTCCGGCAGCGCGTTCTCGCCGCCGATGGCGCTCACCAGCACGTGGCTGAGCGGCGAGGTCTTGAGGCTCTCCGCCGGCAGCGCGCCCTCGTCCACCAGCGCCTGGGCCATGGTCTGGTCCCGGGTCACCTGCCGCAGCTCTCCCTGGAGGTAGCGGTAGCAGCGGCTGTCGCCCACCTGGACCACGTACACCCAGGGCCAGGTCACGATGGCCAGGGTGAGGGTGGTGGCCATGCGGGCCGGCTCGGACCGGCTGGCCGCCTCCGCGCGCACCGCCGTGTGGGCCTCGATGGCGGCGGCCCGCAGCGCCTCCTCAAACTCCCCCGCCTGGGTGGTGCCGGCGGCGTGATAGCAGTGCAGGCTGGAGGAGACGTAGCGGGTGATGCTCTCCACGGTGAGGAGGCTCGCCTCGCCGCCGCCGGCGCCGCCGCCGACGCCATCGGCCACCAGCATGATCGTGGCCAGCCGCTGGCCGCGCAGCGGGAGCTGGTCCGGGGTGGGCAGGCTGGTGGCGTGCACCAGCACCTGCGGATGCACGGTGCAGAGCAGGAAGTGATCCTGGTTCTGCTTGCGCACCTTCCCGATGTGGGTCAGCCCGAAGAGGTCGAGCTCCTCGTCGCGGGGCTTGGGGCCCGCGCCGACGGGTATCGAGGCGGTCCGCAGCTCGGTGCTGCTCATGGGGCGGGCCGGTCCGCCGGGCGCGGTAGCCGGCACGGCAGGGCGAGACGTCGGGGCGAGGGGCTCACGGGTGAGAAGATGCAGCAGCCGGGGAGAATGCGCGAGTCACCGGGGGGACGGCCGCGGCGAGGGCCGGAATCCGGACCCCCGGCTAGCCGCCCGCGAGGGCCCCGACCACCAGGAAGGGCTCGGCCCCACGGGCCACCGCCTCCGGCAGGGGGGCGTCGGCGGGCTCGTGGGAGAGGTCCACGCCGCCAGCGAAGAACCGGATGAAGGCGCGGCGCCTGAGGGTGCCGTGATCGCGGATGGCGCCCCGGAGCATGGGATACCGGGCCTCCAGCGCATCGAGCAGCGCCCCCCGCGTCAGCGGGGGCGCCACCTCGAGCACGGCCTCCTCCCCCACCTGCGCCAGCCGGCGCAGGTGCTCCGGCAGTACCACCCGGATCATGCCAGCGTCTGCGCCTCGACCGACAGCACCGCCGGGAGGTCCCGGACGATGGCGGTCCAGCTGTCCCCGCCATCGAACGACCCGTAGACCTGGCCGCCGGTGGTGCCGAAGTAGATCCCCCCGGCGTCGAGGGTGTCGACGCTCATGGCGCCGCGCAGGATGTTCACGTAGCAGTCCTGCTGCGGCAGCCCCCGGGTCAGCGGCTCCCACTCGTTGCCGCCCACCCGGCTGCGGTACACCCGGAGCTTGCCCTCGGGCGGGTAGTGCTCGGAGTCGCTCTTGATCGGCACCACGTACACCGTATCGGGCTGGTGCGGGTGCACCACGATGGGAAAGCCGAAGTCACTGGGAAGGTTGCCGCTGATCTCCCGCCACGACTCGCCCGCGTCGTCGCTGCGCAGCACGTCCCAGTGCTTCTGCATGAACAGCACGTCGGGCCGCGCCGGGTTGAGCGCGATCCGGTGCACGCAGTGGCCCACCTCGGCGGTCGCGTCGGGGAGCGGGTACTTGGAGTCGAGGCCCTTCGTGATGGGCCGCCAGCTCACGCCGCCGTCGTCGGTCCGGAAGGCGCCCGCCGCCGAGATGGCGATGAACAGTCGCTGGCGGTTGGTCGGGTGCTGCACGATCGTGTGCAGCCCCATCCCGCCCGCGCCGGGCTGCCAGAGATGTCCCTTGGCGTCGCGCAGGCCGGGCAGTTCCTGCCAGCTCCGGCCGCCGTCGGTGCTGCGGAAGAAGGCGGCGTCCTCCACCCCGGCGTACACCGTGTCGGGGTCGGTCAGCGAGGGCTCGAGGTGCCACACCCGCTTGAACTCCCAGGGGTGCTGGGTGCCGTCGTACCACTGGTGGGTGCCGGGGGTGCCCTGGTAGGCGAACTCGTTGCCGACCGGCTCCCAGGTGGTTCCCCCGTCGTCGGAGCGTTGGATCTGCTGGCCGAACCAGCCGCTCGACTGCGAGGCGTACATGCGGTCGGGCCGGGCCGGCGAGGCCTTGAGGTGGTAGAGCTCCCATCCGCCGAAGTGCGGGCCGGCGACGGACCAGCGCTGCCGCGTCCCGTCCGCGGTGAGGATGAACGCACCCTTCCGGGTGCCGACCAGCAGGCGTACGCCGCTCATCTGGGCCTCCTCAGGACGCGGGGGGGATGGACGGCGGGGCGGCCGCGGCGGCCTCGGCCACGGCCTTGAGCTGCGCCAGGCCCTTCTCGAAATCGGCGCCGATCATCGCGTCCATGTCCATGAACAGGCCGGCCGCCTTGGCCATGAAGTTGTTCTCGCCCGACATGGTCCAGGTCACGGTGGTGCCCCCCGCGGCCGGCTCGAAGCGGAACTCGGTGTCGTTGGTCGCGGCGAAGGGCTTGAGGAACTCGAGCTTGATCAGGATCCGCGACGACGGGCTGCTCTCCGTGATCGACATCCGGCCCTCGCCCACGTCCTTGTTGCCCACCCAGGCGTAGGTAGCCCCGGTGCCGGCCCCGGCGCCGCCGTAGGTCTTCTGCATGGCGGGATCGAGCTTCTCCCAGGGGGACCAGGCCTCCCAGCGGTGGAAGTCGTTCACCTGGGCGAACAGGATGGAATCCGGGGCGGCGATGGTGGCCGACCGGGTGATGCTGAAGTGCGCGGGGCGGGTGGCCACGACGGCCACGATCACGGCGAGCGCCACGGCGACGGCGATGAGGAGCTTCCTGAGCACGCGATGAGTCTCCGGGAGGGACGGAGGAACGGGCCGGCCGGAGGGGACGGCCCGGGGGAGCGACCTGATGATGCAGCGCCAGGGCGGGCGCGTCCAGTCACCCCGGCGGGGTGGCTGGAGCCCAGCCGCCGGTCACTCCCGCCACAGGGCGTCCCGCGGATGGACCGCGATGGCGCGACGGGTGGGGAGCCAGGTGGCGGCGAGGACGATCGCGCCGATGGCCGCCGCCACGGTGACGGCCGCCCCCACCGCGAGCGGCAGCGCGATCGGGAAGAAGCGCGAGAACCCCCAGCCGACGGCGAGCATGAGCGGCAACGCCACCAGTGCCCCCACCCCGAGCTGCCGGGCGCCCTGGCCCAGCAGCATGCGGAGGATGCGCCCGTCGGTGGCGCCGAGGGCGCGGCGCACGCCGATCTCCCGGGTGCGCCGGCCGATGGAGCGGGCCATCAGCCCGTAGGTGCCGCTCACCGCGAGGAGCAGCGCAAAGGCAAAGGCGCCCCCGAAGAGGCCGGTCAGCGAGCGCGCCATCATGGTGGCCTTGGCCAGGATGTCCTCGTAGCTCGCGATGTGCGGCGGAGGCACCCGGGGATCCACCGCGCCGAGCACCTCATGAAACGCGGCGAAGGCGGCGGGCTCGCTGCCCCGATGGCGGAAGAGCACCGAGACATCCGCGGCGTCCGCCTGTTCCAGGGGCACGTAGGCCGCCATGGTGCTCCGGTTCCGGCTGAGGGGGTTGCCCAGCAGCACGTCGCTCACCACGCCCACCACGGTGCGGGTCGGCTCGCCATCCCCGAGCCCCGTGAGCCGGAGCTGGGCGCCGAGCGGCGAGCGGCCAGGCCAGGTGCGCTCCGCCAGCGCCTGGCTGACCAGCACCACGGGGTCCCCGCCACGGCCGTCCCGCGTGTCGAAGTAGCGTCCCTCCCGGAGCCCGATGCCGAGCGGCGCCAGGGCGCCGCGGACCGCCTGCACGAAGCTCCGGGGACGCAGGGAGCCGCCGGCCCACCCGGTGGGCTCGAACTCCCCGCCGCTGCCCTCGGGGTCGGCAAGGGTGTTCCGGAGCACCACTCCGTCGAGTTCCGGCCGGAGGGTGAGCTGGTCCTGCAGGGCCCGGTAGAACCGGTCGCGGGCGGCGGCGTCCGGGTAGCGCTCCGCCGGCGGCGAGACCCCGGCGTACAGCAGCTGCGCGGTATCGTAGCCGAAGTTCACGTGGACGACGCGCCAGGCCACCACGGCCGACAGGGTGCCGAAGTAGAGCAGCAGGGAGACCGCCGTCACCTGCACCACCACCAGCAACCGCGCCACCCGGCCCTCGCGGCGCCCCGCCCCGCGGGCGGCGCCCTCCTGCAGCACCGCGCTGATCCGGGTATTGACCGCCCGGCGGGAGGCGATCACGCCGAGGACCACGATCGCCAGCGTCACGAATCCACCCGCGGCCACCAGCGCCGACCGGTCGAAGCCCCAGACCCACCAGAACGCAAGGTTGCCTTCGAGGCGGGTGCGGGCCCAGCCGTTGACGGCGGTAAGCAGCCAGACCGCGAAGCCGGTGGCGGCGACGCCGCCGAGCAGGCAGAGAAGGATGATCTCCCAGAGGCTCTGCATGATGAGACGGCCGCGCGGGGCCCCGAGGGCCAGGCGCACCGCGGTCTCGCGGGCGCGCTCATTGGCGCGGGCCAGCAGCAGGTTGGTCACGTTGATGCAGGCCAGCAGCAGGATGAGCGTGGCCAGGAGATTGAGGATGGCGAGCACCAGCGGGGCCTCCTCGCCGATCTGCGCCATCGGGTACGAGGTGACCACCAGCCCATCCGGCGGGGCCATCGTGGATTCGGTGGCCGGGCGTGCCGCCATGGCGCGCCGGAGCAGGCCACTCAACTCCGCGTTGGCCCGCGCGGCTGTCACCCCGGGGGCGAGCCGGGCGTATGCCATGACCCGCTCCCGTGCGGCCCCGCCAGGACCGAGCAGCGCGGGATCGATCGGCACCCACGCCTCGGCGGCCACCGGAAAGCCGTAGCCCGGCGGCATCACGCCGACCACCCGCGTGGCCACTCCGCTCAGCCGGACGACCCGGCCGATCACGCCGCTGTCGCCCCCGAACACCGAGCGCCACGCCCCGTGCCCGAGGACCAGCACGGGCTCCGCCCCGGGGAGCTGATCCTCCCGGAGGAAGCCCCGACCAAGCAGCGCCCGGGTGCGGGTCAGCTCGAAGATGTTCCACTCGGAGGCAATGGCCCCGAGGGCCCGGCTGCCCTCCCCAGTTCCCACCACGAACTCCCGGGTGGTGTAGGCACCCACCTCGGACAGGGTGGTGATGGCCGGCCGCAGGGTGGCAAGGTCTGCCGCGTCGATCGACGCCATGCCCATCCCGTCGATCGTCGCCATCAGCCGGACGACCCGCTCCCCTTCCGGCACCGGCAGGGGCTTGAGCATCGCGGTATGGAGAAACGAGAACGTGAAGATGCTGAGCCCGAGCCCGCCGGCGAGCACCACCACCGTCACCAGCGAGAAGAACGGCTGCCGTCCGAGCAGGCGCACGGCATGGCGGATATCCTGCCAGAAGAACACGGAGGGCCTCGTGGTCTGGGCGGAACGGGAGCCGATGGGTGACTGCGGGTCGTGGGGCGAGCGAGGGGGGGCCCGCCTCGAGGCCGGACGGTGAGGGTGAAGTCAGGGTTTCAGATCGGCACGAGGAGCGGGCGGTGACGCGACCGATGGTCGGGCGGCGGGCAGTGGGGCCTCCCGGACGTTTGCCGTTCCCTGACAGACGCCATGTGCGTGCCCGCCGCGCTCGTCAGTCCCCTAGGTGGGAGGAGGCCTCCCACTTCGCAGCAACTATCCGATAACGTGGCGGACGAGGTAACGGTGGGAACGCACCGGGGTTTGAGCAACGCCCTGTCGCGCCTGCAGGGGCGCTGGAAGATGACGTCGGGATCGCGGGACGGCCGGCCACTGCCCGCCGCACTGGTAGACCGATCGGAGCGGGTCACCGAGGGAGAGGAGACCCTGGTGCGGATCGACGGGCAGCTGCTCTCGTGCGCCACCTTCACGGTGGACACCGCGGCCGAGCCCCACACCATCGACTGCCACCTGACCGCGGGTCCCGGCAAGGGACAGGTGCAGTACGGGATCTACCGGCTCACCGACGACCTGGTGCAGTTCTGCTTTGGCGCCCCCGGGGCGCCGCGGCCCGCGCGGTTCGGGACGGCGCGCGGGGATGGCACCACGAGCACCGAATGGCGGAAGGTGCCGGAGTAGCGGGCCCGGTCAGTTGGCCGCGTCCACCGCGGCGCGGAGCTGCCCGGTCCAGCGGGGCATGACGCGGAGGTAACCGACGCTTACCTCCTCGGGGCCCTGCAGGTAGATGATGCGCCCGTCGCTGGTGGGGCGGTTGGACCAGCCGCTGGTGTCGGAGAAGCGCGGATCGCGGGCCCAGAAGGTGCCCGGCCCCGTGGCCTCGCCGGTGGCCGGGTCGATGCGCACCGTGTACCAGGCCGCGCCGAGGCGATAGAGCAGCTCGGTGGCGGAGAGCCAGATCGGCTCGACGCCTGCGGTGGCCACCTGCCACCGCCTCCCCGGCTCCGGGAACGACGTCACCATCACGTGGCTGCCTTCAACGGTGTTGTACGCGAGGAACCGGCCGCCCGGCGAGACCGAGGCGAAGCGGGCATCGCGGGCCACCAGCGGCGTCTCCTGCGTCCATGCGGTGGGACCGGCCACCCAGGTGACGCGCGAGGCCTCCCAGTCCTGCAGCACGATCGCGCCAGGCATCCGGAAGTCGATCGGGTCCTGGTAGCGCGCCGGGTCCACCGTGGTGTACAGGGTGTCCGGGCTCCGGCCACTGTTGGGCGCGCCGTAGAGCACGGAGTAGCGGGTGGAATCGCGCACCGAGAAGAGGATCGCGTCGCCCCGCGGCGACCAGACCGGGTGGCGCACGTACTCGGCGCTCCACCAGGTGAGGGCCTGGCTGTCGCGCAGGTCATACAGCCGCAGCTCCTGCCGCCCCGGGGTGGGCACGGCCGTGGCGAGCCAGCGACCGTCGGGGCTCAGGTCGAAGCGCTGAAAGGGACCCGCCGGCACCGGCAGCGCCTCCGGGACCCCACCCCTGGCCAGCCGCACGATACGGCCGATGGTACCGTCGCCACCGGCAGCGAAGACCAGGTCGCCATCGGCCGTGATGTCGAACTGCCCCTCGCCGAGGTCCTCCCGGCGCACGCCGCTGAGCAGCGTGATCGGCTGCCCCATGCGCGCGGTCTTGAGGTCGAACGCGGCGCCGGCGAGGTCGCCGTCGGCGTCGAGGTAGATGAAATACCGGTCCCGGACGATGCGGGGGGCCGTCCCCCGTACCCCCACATCAGGCCCGGCAGCCAGGCGGACCTCGCGTCGGGCGCCGGTGGCGGGATCGACCAGGAAAAACGACAGGTTCCAGCTGCAGAGGAACTCCCGGGTGGTCGGCACCCAGGTGCCCAGCGGGCAGCGAACGATGGCCGAATTCCGGACGACGCCCGCCCGCAGGTCCACCTGGGCGAGGGCGCTCCCGTCGCCGTGCAGCACCAGCAGCGTATCCGGGCCGAGCCAATCCAGCGCGGAGGCCGCCTGC
Organism: Gemmatimonadota bacterium; assembly: GCA_016713785.1. NCBI lineage: Bacteria > Pseudomonadati > Gemmatimonadota > Gemmatimonadota bacterium. The sequence goes on from JADJOM010000003.1 coordinate 2,463,802, forward strand.
ACGTCGAGCAGGCGGCGCGCCTCGCCGCCGGCCAGCGGCGTGACCATCACCCCCACGCCGTCGAAGTAGGCCACCCGCGTGCCGTCAGGCGAGAGTCGCGGAGCGGTGGCCCCGATGGTGCCGGTGATGGGCCGCGTCGAGGCGTCACGGAGGCTCCGCACCCAGAGCTCCGTCGAGTCGCCGTGCAGGGCCGCGTAAACCAGGAAGTCCCCGGAGGCCGCCACGGAGAGGTTCCGCAGCGGCGTGCCGTAGGCGCTGGAGACGTTCACCAGGCTGAACGACATGCGGGCAGTGTCCGGCAGGGCCAGGTCATAGACGCTGGGACCGGCCGCCGCCGCGCCCCGGCGGCCCGCGAGGTACCCCGCGGCAAGCGTTACCAGCGCGACGAGTCCCGCGATGACGAGGCCGCGGCGGCTCGGCGACCCGGCGACTCGGCGACTCGGCCGTGCACTCGTGCCGCCGAGCCGTCGCGTCGCCGAGCCGTCCCCGGCCAGCGCATCGGCAAACTCCTTCGCGGACGCCCACCGATCCGCCGGCAGCTTCTCCAGCGCCGTGAACACCGCCGCCTCCACCGCCTCCGGCACGCTCTTCCGCTGGGCCACCAGGCTCGCCGGCTCCCCCGTCATCACCTTGGCGATGATCGCCTGCGCGGTGGGGCCGGTGAACGGCGGCTCTCCGGCCAGCATCTCGTAGGTCATCGCCCCCAGCGCGTACACGTCGGAGCGCGCGGTGATCTCCCGCTCGCCCATGGCCTGCTCGGGGCTCATGTAGTGCGGCGTGCCGAGGCTCATCCCCGTCTCGGTCATCCGGGTGCCGCCGGTCTTGCTCACCGCCAGCGCGATGCCGAAGTCGGCCACCAGCGCGCTGCCGTCGTGCAGCAGCACGTTCTCCGGCTTGATGTCGCGATGGATGATCCCGTGCCGGTGGGCGTAGTCGAGTGCGCCGGCCACCTGGGTGGCCAGCCGCACCGCCTCCGCGATGGGCAGCTGCTTCTCACGGCTGAGCCGGTCGCGGAGGCTCTCCCCCTCGACGTAGGGCATCACGTAGTAGGCGGTGCCCTGCACTTCCCCGCTGTCGATCAGGCCGAGGATGTGCGGGTGCTGCAGGGTGGCGATGGTCTTGATCTCGCGCAGGAAGCGCTCGGCGCCGATGACGGCCGCGAGCTCCGGGCGCAGGACCTTGATGGCCACCTGGCGCTCGTGCCTGAGGTCCCGGGCCAGGTAGACGGTGGCCATCCCGCCCTGGCCGAGCTCGCGCTCGAGGTGGTAGCGGTCGGCGAGCGCGGCGGCGAGGGGGGCGGGGGCGTCAGTCACGTCCCACCCGCCGCGTCACGTCCTGGACCACGTTGAGCCAGTTGCTGATCACCGACAGTTGCGTGGCCGTCGCCGGCCCGGCCAGGGGCGCCAGCAGGTAGAGGCGCTCGCCGTCGGCGCTGGCCGCGTACTCGTAACCGGCCACGTTGATCCAGTTGCCGCGGGCCAGCAGGCGGGGCTCCCCGGCGTCCAGCTCCGCGGTGCCGCCCAGGTCGACGCGCCACCACTCCTCGCCGAACCGATAGACCAGCTCCCGGCCGCCGCGCGTCCACAGCGGCTCCTCGCCGCCGTTGCGCGAGATGCGCCAGCGCCGGCCGGTCATCGGCCAGGGCTGCACGTAGATCTCGTCGTTGCCGGTCTCGCCCGAGGAGTACGCGACCCACTTGCCGTCGGGCGAGAAGATGGCGCCCCATTCGAGCGCGGGCGTCGCGGCGAGCGGGCGCACGGCGCCGGCGCTGTCGAGGTCCAGCACCAGGATGTCCTGGCCGGTCGAGTCGCCGAGGACGTTCACGACCACGTGACGCCCATCCGGGGTCCAGCGCAGGCCGGACGCGGTGAAGTTGGCCCGCAGCGACCGCAACTCGGTGGCGCTCTCCCGACCGCTCGCGGCCTGGGCCTGGAGGCGGCCCTCGGCCCCCGCGCGCGTCACGTAGGTGACCCGCCCGTCGGGATGGAAGCCCGGGCAGCCGACACCGCCGCTCGTCGTGAGGCGGGCGCGGGTGCCGCCGGTGAGCTCATAGACCCAGAGGTCCCACTGCCGCGTCTCCGGATCGGCGATCCGGGCCGCGAGCCGGGTGCCATCCGCCGAGAGGGCAACGCAGCCGAACGCCTGCGGCTCGAACGGGAGGGTGTCCACCCGCCCGGAGCGATGCCAGGCCACCAGGCGGCTCTGGTCGTTGGCCCCGCCCGCGGCGTAGACCAGGAGGCCGTTCCGCGCCACGGCGTACTGCGCGGCCCGGCTGCCCGCCTCGGTCCGGAGGACGGGGAGGATAGGCACCGGCTCGCCCCCGGTCTGCAGCGTCGCGAGGCTGAAGGGGACGGCCCAGAGCGCGCCGCGCTGCGCGAACAGCAGGTGCCCCGGCGGGGCGTACCGGGTGTCGCTGCCGGTGGCGAGCAACTGCCGGGGCTCGGCTTCCCCGGGGACGATGAGGCTGGTGTCGGTGATGGTGCCGCGCCCCCCCGGCAGCACGTCCAGCAGGCGCACCATGTAGGGCAATGCCTCCCTGGCCCCGGTCTCGGCGTTGACGCGGATCACCCGGCGCCCCTGCAGGTCGCTGACGACGATCGTCCCGTCGTCGGCCCAGTCGGCCGCGAAGAAGGTGTTGACGCCGACGACGGGCACCGGCGGGCCGCCCACCCCGAGACGCACCTTGCTGACCTGGTCCCGGGCGTGGTAGGCGAGCCACTTGCCGTCCGGCGAGAAGAAGGGACAGCAGGCGTCTTCCGTGCCGGGGAGGGCCATCACCGTGTCCCGGTCGAGGGGGCGGAGGAAGAGCTGGGTGCCGGTCCCGCGCTGCGCCACGTACGCGAGCATGCGCCCGTCCGGCGACAGCGCCAGCGCCGTGCGGCCGATGGCGAGCGGCGCCTTCCCCACGAACGCCATGGGTGCCGAGTCGGGGAGCACGATGGTCGCGGCCATGCCCGGCGGCGCCTCGTCGACCGGTGCCCGGCGGCTCCATCCCCACGCCGCGGCGCCGGCCGCGACCAGGCAGAGCGCCCACGGCAACGCCACCACCAGGCGACCACGCGTGGGGGCGGCGGCGACGCCGCCCGCGCGGGGATGCTGCGTCGTGGCCCCGGGCCGCGCCAGCGCCTCGGCGAACTGCGCCGCCGTGGCAAAGCGGTCCGCCGGCAGCTTCTCGAGGGCGGTGAGCACCGCCGCCTCGACGTGCGGCGGGACGGTCTTCCGCTGCAGGGTGATGGCGCGCGGCTCCTCGGTCATCACCCGCGCCACGATGGCCTGCGCGGTGGAGCCGGTGAAGGGCGGGTCGCCGGTGAGCATCTCGTAGGTCATGACGCCGAGGGCGTACACGTCCGAGCGCGCGGTGATCTCGCGCTCCCCCATGGCCTGCTCGGGGCTCATGTAGTGCGGCGTGCCGAGGCTCATCCCCGTCTCGGTCATGCGGCCGCCGCCGGTGCTGCTCGCGGCCAGCGCGATGCCGAAGTCGGCCACCAGGGCGCTGCCGTCGTGGAGCAGGATGTTCTCGGGCTTGATGTCGCGGTGGATCACGCCCTGGCGGTGGGCGTAGTCGAGGGCCGACGCCACCTGGGTGGCGATCCGCACCGCGTCCTCGACCGGGAGCTGTTTCTCGCGCGTGAGCCGGTCGCGGAGCGTCTCGCCGTCCACGAACGGCATCACATAGAAGACCGTACTCTCCACCTGCCCCGAGTCGTGCAACGGGAGGATGTGCGGGTGCTGCAGGTTGGCGGTGGTCCGGATCTCGTGCAGGAAACGCTCGGCGCCGAGGATGGCGGCGAGCTCGGGGCGGAGCACCTTGAGCGCCACCTTGCGGTGGTGCCGGAGGTCCTGCGCCAGGTACACCGTGGCCATCCCGCCCTGGCCGAGCTCGCGCTCCAGGCGGTAGCGGTCGGCGAGCGCGGCGGCGAGGCGGTCGGGAACACCGCTCATTGGGCGAGCCTCCGGCGGAGGTCGTCGAGCCAGTGCTCCACCACCACGACGTGATTGACGCCCTGGGCGCTGGTGCCACGCCGCCGGATGAAGAGGAAGCCCGAGCCGTCCGGCAGCGGCGTGTAGGGCTGGTGCCACCGGTCCACCAGGACCATCGACGCCGCGCTGAAGAGCGGGGCGGGCGTACCGGCGCGGAAGCTGCCGCGGGTCTCGACCGGCACGGCCACCAGCCGGTTGACCGCATCGATGTAGTAGAGTTCGCGCCCATCAGCCGACCAGGTGGGCATCGTGCCGCCTCCCGTGGTGACCTGCCACCGGCTCCCCCGCACCTCGGGGAACGGGCTGACGAAGACCTGCGGCTGCCCCGACGTCACGACCACGTACGCCAGCCAGCGGCCGTCGCGGGAGAGCGTGGGCTGGACCTCGGTGGCGGGCGTGTCGGTGAGCGGCATGGCCGTGCCATCGGCCACGCGCACGCGCACCAGGTCGCCGTTCCCGGACGCTCCGTTGTCGGTGCGTACCACGAGCCACTGCCCGTCCGGCGCCCAGACCACTTCCTGGATCGGCCGGTCGAGCTTGGCCAGCAGGCGATCCTCACCACTCCCATCCGCCAGCCGGCCGTAGACGTTGCCGCCGTTCATCGTGTCCCGCACGAAGGCCACCATCCGCCCGTCCGGTGACCAGGCGGGCCGGCGGTCCAGGCCGCCGAAGCTGATGCGCGCGGGCTGGCCGCGCCCCGTCGGGCGCACCCAGATGCTGCCGTTCCCCTCGCCGGCGCCGAGGCTCACCGCCACCCGCCGCCCATCCGCCGAGACGGCGAGCGAGACCGCGGAGGCGGGCCACGTGGAGTCGAGCACGGAGACATCCCCGGCGCGCGTGACGCGGACCACCTCGGCCCCGCCCGCCTCGCCATCCGAGCGGAGATACGCGAGGGTGCCGTTCGCGGAGACGGCCATGGTGCCGACGCCGAAGGCGGACACACTGTCGAGCACGGGCACGCCGGGCCCGGTGACCTCGAGCTTGGCGAGGTCGAACGGCACCACCAACCCCACGCCGTCGCGCCGGAGGTAGAGCAGGTGACCCGTCGGCAGGTACACGCCGGCCAGTCCCCCGGGCACGAGTTCCTTCTGGGTCCGCGTGGCGAGGTCGAGGACCCGGAGCGAGGAGGTGACGCACGCCGACTGGCAGGTGGTGAACAACGCCCCCCGCGCGCGCGGGAGCGGCACCATGTTCACGATGCCGAAGCCATAGAGCGTCGAGTCCACCAGGGCGTCCTCGACTGGCCCGCCCGCCGCGGGCACGCGGCGCAACCCGAAGAGCAGTTCATTGACGTACAGGATGGTCCCGTCACTGAGCCAGGTCGGCGCGTACTCCATGCTGGCCGCCGAGTCGGCCAGCACCACGGCGGGCCCGCCGTCCACCGGCACCCGCAGGACCCGCCCCTGGGCCGTGAACACCAGCTGCGTGCCATCCGGCGAGAACGCCGCCGCCGAGGCGCCGGTGGTGCCCGCCACGGGTTGGGCGGTGAGGTCCCGCCAGCGCTTGATCCAGAGGCGCCCCTCCCCGCTGACGCCCTGGAACACGAGGCTCCGCCCATCCGGCGCCAGCGCCAGCCCGGCCGAGTTGAGGTTGATCGCGACGGAGTCCCCGAGGGAGACGATCGCGCGGGTCACGCCGGGGGCGGCTGGCCGGCTCAGCCAGCTCCACGCGGCGCCGACCACAGCCACGGCCGCCACCCCCCACGGCGCCCACCGCGCCGCGCGCACGGGAGCCGGCGCGGCGGCCGTCGCCCGGGTCGCCGCGTGCCGCGCGGGGCCGCCGCCATCAAGCGCCGCCGCAAACTCCGCCGCCGTGGCAAACCGGTCCGCCGGCAGCTTCTCGAGGGCCGTCAGCACCGCGTCCTCCACGTGCGGCGGGACCCGGTCCCGCCGGGCGATGATCCCCGACGGCTTCTCCGTCATCACCTTGGCCACGATGGCCTGCGCCGTGGGGCCGCTGAAGGGCGGCTCGCCGAGGAGCATCTCGTAGCACACCGCCCCGAGCGCGTAGAGGTCGGTGCGGGCGTCGAGCGTGCGCTCGCCCATGGCTTGCTCGGGGCTCATGTAGTGCGGCGTGCCGAGCGACATGCCGGTCTCGGTCATCCGCGCCCCGCCCGTCTTGCTGGCCGCGAGCGCGATGCCGAAGTCGGCCACGAGGGCGCTGCCGTCCTGGAGCAGGATGTTGTCGGGCTTGATGTCGCGGTGGATGACGCCACGGCGGTGGGCGTAGTCGAGGGCGTGCGCCACTTCCTTCGCGATCCGCACCGCCTCCTCGACCGGGAGCTGCGTCTCCCGGTCCAGCCGGTCGCCGAGGGACTCGCCCTCGACGTAGGGCATCACGTAGAACACCGTGCCGTCCACCTGCCCGCTGTCGAAGAGCGGCAGGATGTGCGGGTGCTGCAGGTTGGCCGTGGTGCGGATCTCCGCCAGGAAGCGTTCGGCGCCAATCACGGCGGCGAGCTCCTCGCGCAGCACCTTCACCGCCACCTGGCGGTCGTGGCGGAGGTCGTGGGCGAGGTAGACGGTGGCCATCCCACCCGCGCCGAGCTGTCGCTCCACCCGGTAGCGGTCGGCGAGGGCGGCGGCGAGGCGACGCATCCCATCGGTCATTTCACGACCGCCAGTTGATCGAGCATCGCCGTGACGCGCGGGTCTTTCCGCATCCGATCGAAACGCGCCGACCCGGGAAACTGGACCACCCAGGTGTCATGCCGTGCGATCGCCTGGCCGAGCAGCGTGACGGCCGCCTCGTGCTCACCCAGCTCGTCCATCGCGGCGGCCAGGGCCCCGATGGCGGGGAGCCGCCCGCCGGACCTGGCGCGGATCGCAGCGATCGTCTCGCGCGCCTCCCGGTCCCGCCCCGCGAAGGCGTAGGCGTACGCCAGCAGGGCGTGGCTCTCCTCGGTGCGGCCGGCGGGCAGCAGCGCCACCTGGCGCTCGAGCAGCTCCACCGCCCGCGCCGTTTCTCCCAGCTGCAGCAACGCGTTGGCCTTCCAGGTCCAGGCCAGCATGAAGGTCGAATCCATGGCCATGGTCTCGCTGGCCACCGATTCGGCCTCGGCGAAGCGCCGCTGGTGATAGAGGATCTGCGCCTCCCAGATATAGGCGATCATGGAGGCCGGCTCGAGCTCGCGCCCGCGCTTCACCTGCGCCTCGGCATCCCGGTACCGGCCCAGGCGCCCGCTCAGCAATCCGTACCACCCCCAGGTGGTGGCCACCGTCGAGTCGAGGGCCAGCGCGCGCCGGAAATTGAGCTCCGCGCGTCCCAGCTCCCCCAGGAGGGAGTATCCATACCCCAGCGCGGCGTACGATTCCGGGATCAGCGAATCCATCGCGATGGCGCGCTCGGCGGCGCCGACGGCGCTCCGGAGGATCTCCGTGGTGCTGTCGGCCACGTAGGCCGGCAGCACGGCCAGCGCCATCGCCAGCGACGCCTGGGCCCGGGCGTAGCGGGGGTCCTTGGCCACGGCCCGCTGGAAGAGGGCGATGGCCTGCCGCAGGTTCGGTGCGCCGCGCCGGTTGAACAACACCTGCCCCTGGAGAAAGAGGGCGTGCGCCTCCGGATCGGTGGTCTCCGCCAGCCGGTTGCCGGCGGACGCGGGCCGCCTGAGCGAACCGAGCAGCGTCGTCGCCACCGTGCTGGCGATCTCGTCCTGCACCGCGAAGACGTTGGCCAGCGGGCGGTCATACCGTTCACTCCAGCGGACCGCCCCGTCCCCCGCCGAGACCAGGGTCACGCTGATCCGGATCTGGCCGGCGGAGCGCTGCACCGTCCCGGTGAGCACGTCAGTCACCCCCAGCTCCCGCGCGATCTCCCGCTCGTCGAGTCCCTCGGCCTGGAGTGCGCCGGCGCTGACCCGGCCGATCACTCGCACCCCGGTGCGGGCGATCGCCCGGGTCATCTCCTCCGCCAGTCCGATCCCGAAATAGTCGTCGGCCGGATCGCCACTGAGGTTCGCCAGCGGCAGCACCGCGAGTGACTGCACCGCTTCGCCCCCCGACGCCGCCCCGGTGCCGCGGACGACGAGCGCCCAGGCAGCAACCGCCATGAGGACGAAGCCCGCCGTGACCAGGATACCGGTCGTGGCGCGGCGCGGGGCCGGCGCGGCCACCAGTGCCTGCGCGAACGCGCCGCAACTCGGGAACCGGTCCGCGGGCGCCTTGGCCAGCCCCCGCGCGATGGCGCGATCGATCGCCTCCGGCACGTTGGGCCTGGTGGCGCGGAGGCGGCGGGGCTGCTCGACCATCAATCGCGCGATGATCGCCTGGGAAGAGGGTCCGGTGTGGGGCGGCTCCCCGGACAGCATCTCGTACCCGACCGCCGCCAGGGCATACTGGTCCGACCGCGCATCGAGCGCGCGATCTCCCGCCGCCTGCTCCGGGCTCATGTAGTGCGGGGTGCCGAGCGAGAGGCCGGTCTCGGTCACCCGCGATCCTCCCGCCTGGGCCACGGCCAGCGCGATGCCGAAATCGGCGATCACCGGCTGGCCGGCCTGCAGCAGGATGTTCTCCGGCTTGAGGTCGCGGTGGATGACGCCCTGCCCATGGGCGTAGTCCAGGGCATTCGCGAGCAGCGTGACCAGGCGGACGGTCTCCTCGACCGGCAGCTCACGCTCGCGCCGGAGCCGCGCCCGGAGCGTCTCGCCCTGCACGTACGGCATGACGTAGTAGAGGAAGCCCCCCGCCTCGCCCGAGTCGAACAGCGGCAGCAGGTTGGGATGATGCAGGTTGGCGGTGACCCGGATCTCGGCCAGGAACCGCTCGGCGCCCAGCACCGCGGCCAGCTCGGGCCGCAGCACCTTGACCGCCACCTTGCGATCGTGCTTGAGGTCCTGCGCCAGGTAGACCGTCGCCATGCCGCCCTGCCCGAGTTCACGCTCCAGGCGGTAGCGGTCGGCGAGGGCGGCGGCGAGGCGGTCGGTCACGGCGTCGACGCGTCCGCCGCGCCGAACTCGCGGAACCAGTTGAGCACCACCGTGAGGCGCCGCGCGTCGGGACCGAGGTCGATGGACCGGCGGAGCATCACGAAGGTCCGGTCGCCCGGCCGCACGCCGAAGGCCTGGTGCCAGGGCTGGAACACGAACGGCCGGGTGGAGAAGAGCGCCTGGTACCCCGTCACCCGGAACTCGGGCGTGCCGGTGACCGCCGCGGCCATCAGCGTGTCGCCCGGCGCCAGGAAGAAGAGCTCCCGGCTCGAATGCGCCCACACCGGGCTGGTGCCGCCGGCCGTGGTGACCTGCCACCGCGCCCGGGCCACGTCGGGGAAGGGCCGGACGTAGACCTCCTCCCGCCCCGACTCGAACGACACGTAGGCCACCCACTTCCCGTCCGGCGAGAGCGCCGGCATGTACTCGTCGGCGGGGCGCGCCGCGATGGTGATCCGCGTGGTGTCCCCGGCGAGGCGGCGGGCGTAGACATCGCGCACCCCGGCGATGGTGCCGGTCCGGTACGCCACCCACTGCCCATCCCGGGACCAGTCCACTTCATCGATCTGGGCGGTGTCGGAGGGGAAGAGGCGCTCCGGCTTGTCGCTGCCATCGGCGCGCACCCGGTAGAGGTGCGTCATCGGCCCGTGCATGTCGGAGCTGAAGCTGAGGGACCGGCCATCGGCCATCCACGCGCCGCGGTAGTTGATGTTGCCGGCGAAGGTGAGCCGGGTGAGCGGGCCGGCGTCGAGCTCCTTGACCCACAGCATGCTCCCCATCCCCTCGCTGATCCCCACCGCCAGGCGGCGCCCGTCGGGCGAGAGCGTGACGCTGTTGAACCGCCCGAGCCACGCGGGGTCGAGCACCCGGCTCTTCCCGGTCCGGTCCACCTCGGCGGGCGTGGCCCGCCCCGCCGCCTCGTTGGCGGGGAGATAGACCATGGTGCCATCATCGGCGACGGCGAACTCGGGGATGATCGTGAGCTCGGTCTGGACGCCGCCCAGGAGGGTGGCCGGCGGCCGCCGGAAGCGCAGCGCCTTCACGTCGAACGGCGCCCCCACCACATTGCCGTCCTGCATCACCGCCACCAGGTACCCGTTGGGCAGGTAGAACCCGCGCGAGGCACCCGGCAGGATGGTATCGAGCCGCTGGGTATCGAGGTGGACGGCCATGAGGATCTGCTGCGCGCAGTTGTTGCCGCAGCGGGTCACCAGCAGGACATCCTTCCGGGGCAGCGGCGTCGGGAAGATCATCCCCCCGACCTCCGGCGCCGGCACCAGGGTCGTGACCGCACCGCCGGAGGCGGCGACCGCCTGCAGCGCGAATCCCGGCGTGGAGAAGACGATCCGCCCGTCGTCGAGCCAGGCCCCCCCGGCGAGGATGGGGATGGCGCCTTCCGCGAGCTGGGCCGGCGGCCCGCCGCCGCTCGCCGGCACCTTGAACAGCTTGCCATCCGCGAAGTAGGCGATCCACTGCCCGTCGGGGGAGAAGAACGGGCCATCCCCGCCGTCGGTGCCCTCCAGGGCCCGGGGCTCGAGGACGTCGCGGTCGCGCACCATGATGCGGGTGATGCCGCCCAGGCCGTCCCCGTTCCCGCCGGTCCGGCTGACGAACGCGAGCCGCGACCCGTCCCGCGACAGGGCGAACGCCGTGCCGTAGTATCCGGTGTGATTGACGCGGAGGTTCGGCAGGTCGAGGGTGAGCCGGGTGACCGGCCCGGCCGCCGGCCGCGCCAGCTGCCGCCCGACGGCGATGCCCGCAACCAGCAGCGCGACCCCCGCCGCGATGGTGAGCCACCGAGGGGACGAGCCGCCGAGCCGCCGGGTCGCCGAGCCGACCGGCCGCCGGGCCGCCGGGCCGTCCCCGGCCAGCGCATCGGCAAACTCCTTCGCGGACGCCCACCGGTCCGCCGGCAGCTTCTCCAGCGCCGTGAACACCGCCGCCTCCACCGCCTCCGGCACGCTCTTCCGCTGCGCCACCAGGCTCGGTGGCTCGCCGGTCATGACCCTCGCGATGATCGCCTGGGCGGTGGGGCCCGTGAACGGCGGCTCCCCCGCCAGCATCTCGTAGGTCATGGCGCCAAGGGCGTACACGTCACTCCGCGCCGTGATCTCCCGCTCGCCCATGGCCTGTTCGGGGCTCATGTAGTGCGGCGTGCCGAGGCTCATCCCCGTCTCGGTCATCCGGGTGCCGCCGGTCTTGCTCACGGCGAGGGCAATGCCGAAGTCGGCCACCAGCGCGCTGCCATCGTGCAGGAGCACGTTCTCCGGCTTGATGTCGCGATGGATGATCCCGTGCCGGTGGGCGTAGTCCAGCGCCCCCGCCACCTGGGTGGCCAGCCGCACCGCCTCCGCGATGGGCAGCTGCTTCTCCCGGGCCAGCCGGTCGCGGAGCGACTCGCCATCCACGAACGGCATCACGTAGTACGCCGTCCCCTCCACCTCCCCGGAATCGAGGAGGCCAAGGATGTGCGGATGCTGCAGCGTGGCGATGGTCTTGATCTCGCGCAGGAAGCGCTCGGCCCCGATCACGGCGGCCAGCTCCGGGCGCAGGACCTTGATGGCCACCTGGCGCTCGTGCTTGAGGTCGTGCGCCAGGTAGACGGTGGCCATCCCGCCCTGCCCGAGCTCACGCTCGAGGGTGTAGCGGTCAGCGAGGGCTGCCGCGAGGCGGTCCTGACTCATGAGGGGAGGTCAGTCCTTGAACGGAGACTTGGGCGGACGGGCCCGGACGCCACCACCCGACGTCCCGAGCAGCCGCTGCAGCTCCTCTTCGCTCAACTCGAAGGGATCGGGCTCGTAGCCCGGGGGGTCGATCCGCAGGATCCGGCCCGGGTTGCCGGGCACCGGATGGAACTCCCATGCCGAGCGGGAGAGGTCGCGGACCTCCCACTCGTGGGCCTCACCATCCGTGAAGCGCCGGTAACCCACGGACCCTCGCTGGATCGGGACGGACCCGCCTGGCGCCGGGGTCGCGGGCGCCCCGGAGGAATGGCCAATCGGGCAGGTATTAATTGAAAGCGGGCAGGTACGATTATACGGCAGGCGGGCAGCGTCGGCCAGAGGCCCTAGCAGGAACGGGCGCGCCCGCGCGGCTCCGCGCCCAGGTGCGTCGCGAGCCGGGCAATGGCCCGCCCCACCCAGGTGGCCGTCCACGGGCTCAGCTCCTCACCGAACCCCATCTCGTACGCGGGGATCTCCACCTGCAGGGCCGCCCCGGGCCGGCGACCATAGACCAGCTCGGTGAGGTGCAGCAGCGCCCCCGCCGTGGTGATGTGGCTCCCCGGCGCCACCGGTGTCGGCTCCACCGGCACCAGTTGCAGGGTCGTGGCGCGCACCGACGCGTCCACGAACACCACCAGGCTTGCCTCGGAGAGATCTTCCGCCAGGTCGGGCGTGAGCTGGTGCACGATCCGATAGGTGCCCCCCGGCACCAGCCGCGAGAGGCCGTGCACCACTGCGTGCCCCGCCCCGTCATCGGAACGGGTGGGATTCCCGATGCCGATGACGAGCGGAACGCTCACCGGCCCCGCTCCGAGAGCAGCCCGCCGTCGGCCCCGAACACCTGGACGGTGAGCGGCATCTGGCCGATGGCGTGGGTGGAGCAGGAGAGGCACGGGTCGTAGGCGCGGATCCCCGCCTCCAGCCGGTTGAGCAGCCCCTCGGTGATGGTGGCGCCGTCGAGGTAGCGCTTGGCCAGGGCGAGCACCGTGGCGTTCATGGCCAGGTTGTTCTGCGCCGTGGCGATCAGCATGTTCACCCGCTGCAGGACCCCGTTGCCGTCCACCGTGTAGTGGTGGAACAGCACCCCGCGCGGCGCCTCGCAGCAGCCCACCCCCTCGCTGGCGTTGACCATGGCCTGGGCCCGCACGTGGGTGCCGAGGATGGCCGGGTCGTGCAGCAGCCGCTCGATCTGCTCGATGGCGAAGAGGATCTCGATCAGCCGGGCGTAGTGATAATGGAAGGGATTGTGGACCGGCCGCCCGCCGGCGAGGGCCCGGAACCGGATCCGCTCCGCGTCGGCGCGCGGCGTCGGGATGTAGTCACAGACGTTGAGCCGCGCGAGCGGGCCCACGCGGTACACGCCACCGGCCAGCCCGGCCGGCCGGTAGTAGGGGAACTTGAGGTAGGACCAGCTCTCCGTGACCTCGGCGAAGTGCTCGCGATATTCCCGGGGCGGCAGCTGGTCGGCCACGGTGCCCCCCGTCGCGTCGCGGATCCGGAGCGCCCCGCCGTAGTACTCCAGCGCCCCGTCGGGGGCCACGAGGCCGAGATACTGCGTCGGCTGCTCGCCGAAGCTCGGGATCTCGTCCGCGAACTGCTCCCGGGCGCGGCCCAGCATGGCCAGGGCGAGCTGCACCGTCTCGAGCACCTCCGGGATCCAGCCGAGGAGGTGGTCGCGGCGGCCGGCGTCGAACGGCTCGCGGACCCCGCCCGCCACCGCCCAGGGGGTGTGGATCTTCCGCCCGCCGAGCAGCTCGATCACCTCCTGCCCGAACTTGCGCAGCCGGATGCCCCGCCGGGCAAACTCCCGGTCGGCGGCCATCACCCCGAAGATGTTGCGGGTGGCGGGATCGGCATCGAAGCCGAGCAGCAGGTCGGGGGACGAGAGGTGAAAGAAGCTCAGCGCGTGCGACTGCACCCACTGCCCGAGGGTGATCAGGCGGCGCAGCTTCTCCGCCGTCTCGGGGATGGTCACCTGCAGGATCTCGTCGCCCGCCTTGGCGGAGGCCACCAGGTGGCTGGCCGGGCAGATGCCGCAGATGCGGCTGGTGATCCCCGGCATCTCCCACATCAGCCGGCCCTCGCAGAACTTCTCGAAGCCGCGGAACTCGTTCACGTGGAACCGCGCGCCTTCCACCCGGCCGGCGGCGTCGAGCTGCACCGTGATCTTGGAATGCCCCTCGATCCGGGTGACCGGGTCGATCGTGATGGTGCGGGTCATCTCAGCCGTACCTCCGGAAGATGCTGGGCAGCTCCGGCTGCCGGCCGTCGAGCAGCGCGGAGACCGCGAGCCAGATCTCCTCGGCGGTCGGCGGGCAGCCGTGCAGGAACGCATCCACCCGGATGAACTCGTGCAGCGGCCGGGCCTGGGCCCGGAGCTTGGCGATCGTGGTGAACTCCGAGGGCACCGTCGGGTCGCCCTCGGCCAGCTCCACGTACGCGCGGTGCAGGATCTCCTCGGGGCTGTAGCGATTGCGCAGGGCGGTCACGTTGCCGGTCGTGGCGCAGTCGCCGAAGGAGACCACCACCCTGGAGTTCCGCCGCACCAGGTGGGCCATCTCCTCATTCTCGCTGTTGGTCACCGCCCCCTCGACCAGCGTCACGTCCACCCCGGCCGGGAAGGCCTTGATGTCCGCGAGGGGGGAGTAGACCAGCTCCATGCGGTCGGCCAGCTCCAGCAGCCGCTCGTCGAGGTCCAGGAACGACATGTGGCAGCCGGAGCAGCCGCCCAGCCACACCGTGGCCACGCGGGGCTTCATGGCTCACTCCTTCGCGAGGTACCCATGGTTCCATTCGCGCCGCCGGCGCGCCGTGACGATGTAATTGAGGAAGTCGGTGCGCTTGGTGGCCTCGGAGACCGCCATGCCCTTGGGGAACAGCGCCCCGGTGGGACAGACCGCCACGCACTTGCCGCAGGCGGTGCAGCTCTCGGCGTCACCCCAGGGCTGGTTGAGCCCCGCGATGATGGTACAGGCGATGCCCCGGTTGGCGATGTCCCAGGTGTGGGCGCCCTCGACCTCGTCGCACACCCGCACGCAGCGGGTGCACAGCACGCACCGGTTGTGGTCCATCACGAAGTCGGGGTGCGAGGCGTCGAGCGCCTTGACCGGGTAGAGGTAGGGCACCCGCACGTACTCGAGCCCCACCCGCAGGGCCAGCTCCTGCAGCTCGCAGTGGCCGTTGGAGACGCAGACCGCGCAGTGGTGGTTCCCCTCGGAAGCGAGGAACTCGACGATGGTCCGCCGGTAGCGCTCCAGCCGCTCGCTGGTGGTGCGCACCACCATCCCCTCCTGGGGACGGGTGGTGCAGGCGGCGGAGAGCCGCGGCGTGCCCTCGATCTCGAGCAGGCAGAGCCGGCAGGCGCCGACGTCGCCCAGGCCGTCGAGGTGGCACAGGGTGGGGATCTCGATCCCGTGCTCCCGCGCCACCTCGAGCAGGGTCTGGTCGTCGTGGGCGCTGATGGCCTGCCCGTCGATCGTCAGGGTGATGACGCCCATGGCTCAGCCCTCCCCGGCCGGCTGCAGCACCGCCTGGTACTCGTCCCGGAAGAAGCGCAGCGTGGAGAGCACCGGGTTGGGCGCCGCCTGCCCCAGGCCGCAGAGGCTCGTCTCCTTGACCATCACGCACAGCTCCTCGAGCAGCGCCAGGTCGGCGGCGGTGGCCTCGCGACGGGTGAGCTTGTCGAGCAGGCCATGCAGCTGCACCGTCCCCACCCGGCAGGGGATGCACTTGCCGCACGACTCGTCCATGCTGAATTCCATGAAGTAGCGCGCCACGTCCACCATGCTGCTGGTGGAGTCCATCACGATCAGGCCGCCGCTGCCCATGATGCTGCCCACCGCCTGCAGCGACTCGTAGTCCACCGGCAGGTCGAGGTGCGCCGCCGGGATGCAGCCCCCCGAGGGGCCGCCGGTCTGCGCCGCCTTGAAGGTGGTCCCCTCCGGCGTGCCGCCGCCGATGTCGAACACGATGGTCCGCAGCGCGATCCCCATCGGCACCTCGATGAGGCCGGTGTTGCGGATCTTCCCCGCCAGGGCGAACACCTTGGTCCCCGCGCTCTTCGGCGTGCCGATCCCGGCGAACCACGCCCCGCCCCGGGCGATGATCGGCGCCACGTTGGCGAAGGTCTCGACGTTGTTGATGACCGTCGGCTTGCCGAAGAGGCCGGCCTCCGACGGGTACGGCGGCCGCGGGTGCGGCCGCCCCCGCCGCCCCTCGATGGAGCGCAGCAGCGCCGTCTCCTCCCCGCAGACGAACGCTCCCGCCCCCACCCGCAGGTCGATCCGGAAGCTGAACCCCGACTCGAGCAGCCGGTTGCCCAGCACCCCGTGCCGCTCGGCCTGGCGGATGGCCGCCTTCAGCCGCTCGATCGCCAGCGGGTACTCGGCCCGGACGTAGATGTAGCCCTGGCTGGCGCCGACGGCGTACCCGGCGATCGCCATGCCTTCCAGCACCCGGTGCGGGTCCGACTCGAGCACGCTGCGGTCCATGAAGGCCCCGGGATCGCCCTCGTCGGCGTTGCAGACCACGTACTTCTGGTCCGCCTCGATCTTGCGGGTGATGGCCCACTTGAGGCCGGTGGGATAGCCACCGCCGCCCCGGCCCCTGAGTCCGCTGGCGCGGATCTCGTCGATGACGGCGCCCGGCTGCATCTCCCCCACCGCCTTGGCCAGCGCCTCGTAGCCCCCGGCCGCCAGGTAACCCTCGATCCGGGTGGCGTCGATCCGGCCGCTGTTCTCGTTGACGATCCTCACCTGCGAGGTGAAGAACGGCACGGTCGTGTCCACCGTGGCGGCGGCCACCGGCGCGCCACCCACCAGGTGGCCGGTGACGATGGTCTCGGCCACCGCGGGGGTCACCTGCTGGTAGAGCACCTCCCCGGGCTCGACCGTGACCAGCGGCCCCTGGCCGCACAGCCCCATGCAGCCGGTGGGGATCACCTCCACCTGGTCCGTCAGCCCGTGCCGCGCCAGCAGCGCCTTGAACGCCTCGCAGCTCTCGGTGGCGCCGGAGGCCACGCACCCGCTCGCGGTGCAGCAGCGCACCCGGCCGGTGAATCCCGCCTGCCGGCTCCGCTCCGCCTCCGCCGCGTCCCGCAGTTCGTCGAGGTTCATGGCGCGGGCTCCGGTTCGGTCAGCCAGCGCTCCAGCCGGGCCAGCGCGTCGGCCTCGGAGAGCTTGGGCGCCATCTGCTCATCCACCACCGCCACCGGCGCCAGCCCGCAGGAGCCGACGCAGCGCGCGGTGAGCAGCGACACCCGGCCGTCCCCGGTGGTCTGGCCGAAGCGCACCCCGCAGCGCCGCTCCACCGCCTGCTGCAGCGCGGGCGCCCCCTTCACGTAGCAGGCGGTGCCCTGGCACAGCACGAAGGTGTGCCGCCCCGGTGGCTTGAGCCGGAAGTAGTGGTAGAACGTCGCCACGCCGTAGACCTGGCTGAGCGGCCGCTTGAGCGCGTGGGCGATGTAGAGGAGGATGTCGTCCTCGAGGAACCCGAAGACGTTCTGCGCGGTGTGCAGCACTTCGATCAGCGCGTGGCCGTCGCCCTGGTGCAGGTTGATGGCCCGGTCGAGCAGCTTGAAACGCTTGTCGCCACTGGGGTGCGCCGCCGCCCGGGGCGGCTGGGTCGCGGTCATCCGTCACGATCCTCGCTGCGCCGGCGACGGCCTCCCCGGCGCGGGGAGGACGCCCGGCGTCCGCGAGCATCCTAGACCCCCGACGCTGAAGGGATCGTGAAAGGGCGGGGACCGCTTCATTACCGCCGGGGCGACAGGAATGTCCCCGGCATCGCCTCGGCGACGACGGGCCGCGGCCGGGGCTCAGGTCGCGGCGGGTCCCGGCCCACCCCGCGGCCCGAACCGCTTCGCGCTGCGCGCCCGCGCCTTGGCCGCCTCGGCCTCCCGGGTCCGCGGTGGCGCGGACGTGACCAGCGTCGCGAGCAGCTGCTCCACCGTGACCGACACCTCGGCCACGGCCCGGTCGAACGCCGCCGCGTTGGCGCGCGATGGCTTCGCGCAGCCACTCACCTTGCGCACGAACTGCAGCGCCGCGGCGTGGATCTCCTCGTGGCTGACCGGCGGATCGAAGTGGTGCAGCGTGCGGATGTTGCGGCACATGTGCGGTCCCCCCTGACAGATTCGCCCGGCGTTAGCGCACCCGCAGCGCGCGATCATACCCCGCCGGCAGCCCCGGCACCCCGACGACCAGCCGGTACCTCCCGGGCGGGAGCCGCACCTGGGCGTCGAAGGTCTCACCCACGTCGAGCCGCGCGGTGGCGGGCGCCTCCACCGCCAGGGCCGGCGGCAGGTCGGCGCCGTCCTTGGCCAGCCGACGCCAGGTCACCGGCGTGCTGTCGCGGAGGATCGCGAACCGCAGCGGGGCCGCCGGCCCGATGTTCACGAACCGGAACCGGTGCGTCGCCCGGGCCGCCAGCGTGAGCGGCGCCGGGAGCGAGTCGCCATTCACCACCAGGTGCGGCGGATCGTCCATGCCGTCCCACCCCGCCACGAGCAGGTGGTCGGTGGCCGGGTCGAAGCGCTGCCCCGGCTCGAGCACCACGATCCCGCCGTACAGGCCGCTGGTGAGCTGGGCCAGGTCGTTCAGGTGGGTGTGGTAGATGAAGGTCCCCGCCCGCGGCAGCGTAAGGCGCGCCACGAACGAGTCCCCGGGCATGATCGACGGGGCCAGGCGCCCCGGGGCGCCGCTCCACCCCGGCACCCCGTCGCTGTAGCTCTCGAGCTCGATCCCGTGCCAGTGGATGGCCGCCGCTTCCGCGAGCCGGTTCACCACCACGATGTCCGTGGGCTCGTCCCGGGTCAGGATGAGCGGGCTCCCCGGGATCTCGATCGAGTCGGCGGCTGGCGCCGCGCCGCGCTGGAGCACGAATCCAAGGGCGCGCGGCGAGCGGCCCCGGGGCGTGCCTTCCTGCACCAGCAACCGCAGCTGGCGTCCCTGCCGGCGCGCGGGCGCCTGCTCCCCCGCGCGCGGGGCCACCTCGATCCCGAGCACCAGCCCCGCCATGTGGCGCCCCGGGTCGTGCGCCATCCGGTCTGGGCTGTCGAGCGCGGGAGGCTCGAGCCGCGCGTCGGGCAGTACGTGGAAGCCGATATGGCAGTGGAACAGCCACTGCCCGGGCCGGTCGGGGCTCCAGGCCATGGTGTAGGTGGAGAACGGCCGCATCGACTCGGTGACGAGCAGCGGCTGGGACGCGGGAGGGTAGAGCGTGTCGGTGCGGCCGTCGCCCCGGCTGCCCAGGCGGAAGTAGAACCCGTGCAGGTGCATCGGGTGCCCCCGGGCGCTGGCGTTGATGACCCGCCAGCGCAGGCTGTCGCCGGTGGTGGCGTGGATGCGCTCGGTGCCCGGCCACGACCGGCCGTTGATCGTCAGCGCGTTCCCGTAATTCACCGAGTCGAGCATCCGGCCCCAGATGTTGAGCACCAGGATCCGGTCCGGCGGCACCGGCCCCGGCGGATCCACGACGAACGCGCCGGCGAGCTGCTCCCGCTCCTCGTCCCGGTCGAAGTCGTGCACGCCGAGAATCCCGTGGTAGAAGTACGTCCCCGGATCGCCGGCGGAGAAGCGCAGTGTCACCGCCGCGCCGGGGGCGAGCTGGACGCTGTCGTCGCCGGCGGCGGGATGGGTCAGCAGGCCGTGCAGGGAGAGGGTGGAGTCGGGGAGGCGATTCCGCACCGTGACGCGGAGTGGTGTCCCGGCCGGCACCCGGATGAGCGGCCCGGGGACCTGGGGCGAGCTGCCCGCTTCGCTGAACGCGGCCACCTCAATGGCCGGGCCGGCGTCCCCCTCGGGCCGCCACTCCGCCATGCCCACGTCCAGCGCGAGCACCAGGGTGTCGCCCTGCCACTCTCCGGCGGGAATGCGATTGTCGTTGGGAAGCACGGCGGGGAGGGAATGTCCGGACGGGCGCGGCGGGACCGGGACCAGCAGGGCCGCCACCAGCGCGGCGCGGAGCAGCGGCGCATCCCCCCAGCGCCTGCCCCCGCGGGGAGCGTTCACCGCGGCGTGCTGTCCAGGAACCTCGCGTCGACGTAGCCGAGCACCTCGCCCGCGGTCCGGACCCGCAACCACCCCTGGTCGGGCTGGTCCACCGCCACCGATTCCCCGGGATTGAGCACCCGGGTGACCGGGGCATTCGGGCTGCGGCTGGAACGGACGTTCACCCAGGTGCTGGCGTACCGGGCCTCGCCGCGGGCAAGCTCGGGCTCGGGCTTCGGCTCGGGACGCGGCGCGGGCACGGCGGGGCGGGGCGGCGTGACGGGAGCGGGCGCCGGAACCGTGGCGGGGGCGGGGGCCGCCGCGCGCACGCTGTCCACCGCCGGGCGCGGGGCGATCACGACCTCCGCCGCGGGCACCGACTCCCGTGCCGCGACGGCGGCGGGCGCCCGCCGCGCCGTGTCAGGCGCGGGCGCGGCCACCGGCCGCCGCGTGGCCACGGAAGGGGGTGGCGTCATTCCCTCGGTCGTGGGGACGGGGCCGAGCCGCGCCTTCCACGGCACCAGGTTGAGCACCGCCAGCACGCCGATGGCCCCCGCCGCCAGCAGCACGATGCGCGGCACCCGCCGCGGCGTGGGCGGCGGCGGCGCGAAGAAGCCGGCCTCGAACGCCTCGCCGCAGCGCGGGCATCGGGTCGCGACGCTCAGCGCCTTCTGGTTGCACTTCGGGCAGTTGACGTATGCCATGGGGGCAGGCCGGGCACTTCCTCGATGGGTCCAACTCCAAACCCTGCCAGAGGATGCGCCCAAAACCCGGTTTCGGCAAGGGCGGCCCGGCCGGCCGCCCCGTCCCCCCCTAGAGCCGCTCGAACTTGGCCTGGAAGAAGCGCAGGTACTTGGGCTCGTAGGTCATCCGGAGCCCGCGGGTGTCGTGGCGCCGGTCGAAGATCATCTTCACCGACTCGGCCACCACGTCCATGTGCGCCTGGGTGTAGACCCGGCGCGGGATGGTGAGCCGGGTGAGCTCGAGCTTCGGGTAGTAGTGGTCGCCGGTGGCGGGGTTGCGGCCCGCGCTGACCACGCCGCGCTCCATCGCCCGGATCCCCGAGTCGAGGTAGAGCTCCGCCGCCAGGGTCTGGGCCGGGAACTCGTGCTGCGGGATGTGGGCGTAGAACGCCCGGGCGTCGAGGAAGATGGCGTGCCCCCCCACCGGCTGCACGATCGGGATCTGCCAGTCGGTCAGCAGCTCGCCCAGGTACTGCACCTGGCCCACCCGGGAATGCATGTAGCTGTCCTGCAGGCACTCCTCGATGCCGATGGCCATCGCCTCCATGTCCCGCCCCGCCATCCCGCCGTAGGTGTGCAGCCCCTCGTAGATGACGATCTGGTTGCGCAGCTCCTCGTACAGCGTCCAGTCGTTCACGGCGAGCCAGCCGCCGATGTTCACCAGGTTGTCCTTCTTGCCGCTCATCCACGCGCCGTGGGTCTGGTCGCAGAACTCGCGCACGATCTGCGCGATCGGGACCGACGCGTACCCCGGCTCCCGCTGCTGGATGAAGTAGGCGTTCTCGGCCATGCGCGTGGCGTCGAGGAAGACCCGGATCCCGTGCCGGTCGCACAGGGCCCGCAGCGCCTTCACGTTGGCCATCGACACCGGCTGCCCGCCGGCCATGTTCACCGTGCCCGCGAGGCTCACGTAGGCGATCTTCGCCGCCCCCACCCGGGCGATGAGCGCCGCGAGCTTGTCCAGGTCGATGTTGCCCTTGAACGGGTCGCGGTTGGCGGTGTCGTGCGCCGCGTCCACGATGACGTCCACGAACGTGCCCCCCGCCAGCTCCTGGTGCAGGCGGGTGGTGGTGAAGTACATGTTGCCGGCGATGGTCTGCCCCGAGGTGATGGCGCAGCGGCTGAGCAGGTGCTCCGCGCCGCGCCCCTGGTGGGTGGGCAGGATGTGCCGGTACCCGTAGTGCCTCTGGATGGCCGCCTCGAGCCGGTAGAAGTTCCGGCTCCCCGCGTACGCCTCGTCGCCGAGCATCATCCCCGCCCACTGCCGGTCGCTCATGGCGCTGGTGCCGCTGTCGGTCAGCAGGTCGATGTACACCTCTTCCGACTTGAGCAGGAAGGTGTTGTAGTCGGCCGCCCGGAGCGCCCGGGCCCGGTCCTCGGCCGAGACCTGCAGCAGCGGCTCGACCATCTTGATCTTCCACGGCTCGGCCCAGCTGCGGCGGCCGAACTGCTGGCCCATCGTCTTCGGGACGTCGTGCATGCATCGCTCGGGAAAGGAGTCAGGAACCGGGAGGCTAGCCCGCCCCGCCTGAAGATTTCCGCAAGGGCCCGGGAACCGGGATTCATGCGGGCGGGCCCGGCCGCCTCCCCATCCCCTTCCCCTCCGGTCCGTGGAACCCCGTGAGGCAGGACTGCTTCGACATCGCACGATCATGTCCTGCGTCGGGTGGGGGCCACGGCACTCGATTTGCTCCATCGTCTCGAGCACCCCCTGCCCGCCCGGCCGACCCGCGATTCGCGCCCACATCGGGCGCCGGCCACCCCGGGTGCAGCGTGCCCCCTACACCCCGCTGACGCAGCGGCACACCAGGAGCCCGATGCCCTCCCTCGCCCCCTCCACGTCCCCCAAGCCACGGCTGTGGATCTTTGCCGCGTGGCTGGGCGCGTTCTACCTGGCCTGGTTGTTCCTCGTGGTGGTCCGCGGCTACTGGCCGGTGGCCCAGGCCCACTGGCCCATCGCGGTCGCCATGGCGTTCGGGTCCTACTTCGCCGGCTCCACCCCCATGGGGGGCGGCACGGTGGGCTTCCCGGTCCTGGTCCTCCTGTTCGACGGCCCCGCCAGCCTGGGGCGAGATTTCGGGTTCGCGGTCCAGTCCATCGGCATGACCAGCGCCAGCATCTTCATCATCGCGCGGCGGCAGGCGGTGGCGTGGCCCATGCTGCGCTGGGCCATGTTCGGCTCGCTGATCGGGACCCCGCTCGGGCTGCTGTTCGTCGCCCCCTTCGTGTCGGGGCTGGTGGTGAAGGTGCTCTTCGCGGTGATCTGGGCCAGCTTCGCCGTGATGACCATCGTGAAGCTGCGCGAGATGGCCACGCTCGAGGGCATGACCGACCTCTCGCTCCGGTTCCACCGGGTGTCCGGGCTGCTGGTGGGACTGCTCGGCGGGGCATTTGCCGCGGCGCTCACCGGGGTCGGCATCGACATGATCATCTACGCGGTACTGGTCACCATGGTGCGCACCGACCTCAAGGTCGCCGTGCCCACCTCGGTCATCCTGATGGCGTTCACCTCGCTGGTCGGCATCGCCACCCGGAACCTGCAGGGCACCCTGAACGCGGAGGTCTTCGGTCACTGGATCGCCGCGGCGCCGGTGGTGGCGCTGGGGGCGCCGTTCGGGGCCTTCGTGGTCGACAAGGTGGGGCGCAGCCTGACGCTCATGGTGGTGGCGGTGCTGTGCCTGGGCCAGTTCGTCTGGACCATCACCGAGGAGTGGGGCAACCTCGGCGTGCGCGGGCTGGCGGTGGCGGTGGGCGGGGTGCTGCTGCTCAACCTGGTGTTCCACCTCCTCTACACGGCCGGGCTCCGCCTGAAGGCGGACGCCACGCGGCCCGCCGAAGTGCCAGCCCCGGCCCGCGAGGCCCGGGTGGCCTGAGCGCGAGTGGGGCAGGTCCGGCAGCTCCGGCCCGACCCCACCGCCTCGTCCATCGAACGCACCGGCCGCAACCGGAACCCCGCCACCAGCTCCCCGGTCGCGGGAAACGGGCCGTCCACAGCCGTCCAATTGGGACCGGAGAAGCGCACCCGCTTTCCCTGCGCGCTCGGCTTGAGCCCCTCGCCAGCCCGCATGATGCCGGCCTGGACCAGTTCCTCGTGGTACCACCCCATCGCGGTGGACAGCAGCCGCGGCGCACTGGTCTACCGCGGGTAGCGGCCGCGGTCGCCTGACCACACCCGCACCCCGGTGGCCCGCCCGGCGCGCCACCGGGGTATATTGCGGAGCCATTCCTCAGGACCGATCGCCGGCGCCGACCGATCCCCTGTCGCGGCCGATTCCCGGCCCCGCCTCGCAGGCGTGACCTCCGGCCCCTCCCACCGGCCGGCCCTGACTTCTCCCCGCCAGCAAGCCGGCCCCATGACCACCACCCGCACGGCGCCTCCGGCGCCGGTGGCTGCTGTCGCCGCGCCGGGCGCGGTGCCGCGGCCACCGGCGACGCCGTCCACCCTCGCCCGCGTGGCGCTCCTCGGGAATCACCTGCCGCGCCAGTGCGGCATCGCCACCTTCACCACCGACCTCGCCGCGGCGCTGGCCGGCGAGTATCCCGCCACCGACAGCTTCGTGGTGGCCATGAACGATGCCGGCCGGCATCACGCCTACCCACCCGCGGTGCGCTTCTCGGTGGACGAGCACGACGTCGCCGGGTATCGCCGCGCGGTGGACTTCCTCAACGTCTCCAACGTCGACGTGCTCTCCCTGCAGCACGAGTACGGCATCTTCGGCGGCCGCGCCGGGGCGCTGGTGCTCTCGCTGCTCGGCGAGCTGCGGATGCCCATCGTCACCACCCTGCACACCATCCTGGCCGATCCTGACCCGGCCCAGCACCGGGTCATGGACGAGATCCTGCGCCTCTCCGAGCGCCTGGTGGTGATGAGCGCCCACGGGGCCGGCCTGCTCGAGCGGGTCCACGGCGTCTCGCCCGACCGCATCGACCTGATCCCCCACGGCATCCCCGAGGTGATGTTCGCCGCCGGCGACAAGGACCGCCTCGGCGTCGAGGGCAAGGTGGTGCTGCTCACCTTCGGCCTCCTCTCGCCGGACAAGGGCATCGAGTACGTCATCGACGCGCTCCCGGCGATCCTCGAGGCCTGCCCCGACACGGTGTACATCGTGCTCGGCGCCACCCATCCCCACGTGCTGGCCCACGCGGGGGAGAGCTACCGGCTGATGCTGGAGGCCCGGGCCCAGCGGCTGGGCGTCGACGCGAGCATGATCTTCCACAACCGCTTCGTGGCCCAGGCGGAGCTGGGCGAGTTCCTCACCGCCGCCGACATCTACATCACGCCCTACCTCAACCCCGAGCAGAGCACCTCCGGCACCCTGGCCTACGCGGTCGGCGCCGGGAAGGCGGTGATCTCCACCCCCTACCGCTACGCCACCGAGCTCCTCGCCGCGGGCCGCGGCGTGCTGGTGCCGTGGCGGGACGCAGGCGCCATCGCCCGCGAGGTGATCGGCCTCCAGCGCGATACGCCGCGCGCCGCGGCCATGCGGGCCCGCGCCGCCGCCTACGGCCGCGGCGCGGCCTGGGGCCCCGTGGCCCGGCTCCATGTGCGGAGCATGACCCAGGCGGTGCGCTCCCACGCCGAGCGGCGCCGCACCGCCTTCCACGCGCGCACCCTGGCCGAGCGGCCGCCCAGCCTCCCGGAGCTCAACCTCGACCACCTCGAGTGCCTCACCGACGACACCGGGATGCTGCAGCACGCCTCGTTCGTGGTGCCGCGCTACGCCGAGGGCTACTGCCTCGACGACAACGCGCGGGCGCTGATGCTCATGGTCCTGCTGGAGCAGTCCGGCGGCAGCGAGCGGCGGATCGTGCGCCGCCTCGCCTCGCGGTACCTCGCCTTCGTCAGCCACGCCTTCCACCCCGCGTACGGCCGGTTCCGCAACTTCCTCACCTACGAGCGCACCTGGGGCGAGGCGCGCGGCTCGGAAGACAGCCATGGCCGTGCCCTCTGGGCCCTCGGCACCCTGGTGGGCCGGGCCGGCGATCCCGGCAGCCAGAGCCTCGGCGGCGACCTCTTCCACGCCGCCCTCCCCGCGCTGACCCACCTCTCGAGCCCCCGCGCGTGGGCCTACGCCCTGCTCGGCATCGACGAGTACCTCCGGGCTTTCCAGGGGGATACCTCGGTGCAGGCCATGCGGGGCCTGCTCACCGGCCGGCTGCACGACCTCTACCAGCGCGCCAGCACCCCGGCGTGGCCCTGGTTCGAGGATTCGGTCACCTACTGCAACGCCCGCCTGCCCCAGGCCCTCATCGTCTCGGGACACGCCATGGGCCGGGCCGACCTCGTCGCCGTGGGCACCCGCGCCCTCGACTGGCTCGGCGGGCTGCAGCACACCCCCGACGGCTACTTCGCGCCCATCGGCTCCAACGGGTTCTACCACCGGTCCGGCGAGCCGGCCCGCTTCGACCAGCAGCCGGTGGAGGCCTGTGGCATGGTCGCGGCCTCCCTCGACGCGCACCGCATCACCGCCGATCCCCGCTGGACCAGCTACGCCGGCTCCGCCTTCCGCTGGTTCCTGGGCCAGAACCACCTGCAGCAGACCGTCTACGACCCCTCGACCGGGGGATGCCGCGACGGGCTCCACGCCGACCGCCTCAACCAGAACCAGGGCGCCGAGTCCACCCTGTCCTTCCTGCTCGCCCTGTGGGGCATGCGCGCCGCCGAACGGGCGGACCTCTCCTGATGGACCTATGGCGGTGATCGACCCATGAACCCGACGCAGCACTACGAAGTCCTCTTCCGGCGTCACGACCGGAACCCGATCCTCACCGCGGCGGACTGGCCCTACCCCGCCCACACCGTCTTCAATGCCGGTGCCACCCGGCTCCAGGACGGCACCACGCTGCTGCTCTGCCGCGTGGAGGATCGTCGCGGCCACTCCCACCTGTGCGCCGCGCGCTCGGCCAATGGCGTGGACAACTGGACCATCGACACGGCGCCCACCTTCGCGCCGGACCCGGCGCACTACCCCGAGGAGCTCTGGGGCGTCGAGGATCCCCGCATCACCTTCGTGCCCGAGCTCGGGCAGTACGCGATCGCCTACACCGCGTTCAGCCGCGGCGGGCCGGGCGTCGCGCTGGCGCTGACCGACGACTTCGTGTCCTTCGAGCGGCTGGGCCTCGTCATGCAGCCCGACGACAAGGACGCGGCCCTCCTGCCGCACCGGATCGACGGGAACTTCGCGCTGCTGCACCGTCCCATGCACGACTCCGGCGCGCACATCTGGATTTCCTACTCCCCCGACCTCCGCAACTGGGGCGGGCACAAGCTGGTCCTGCCGGCCCGGCGCGGTGGGTGGTGGGACGCCAACAAGGTGGGACTCTCGCCGCCGCTCATCGAGACGCCGGAAGGCTGGCTGATGATCTACCACGGCGTGCGGCAGACCGCCTCCGGCGGCCTCTACCGGCTTGGGCTCGCGCTGCTCGATCGCGAGCGCCCCGACCAGGTCCTGCTCCGCGGCGACATGTGGGTCTTCGGCCCCGAGACCCGCTACGAGCGCGAGGGGGACGTCGGCAACGTCGCCTTTCCCTGCGGCTACACCGTCGGGTCCGACGGCGACACCCTGTTCCTCTACTATGGCGCGGCCGACACCTGCATCGCGCTGGCCACCGGGAGCATCCGCAGCCTCCTCCGCTGGCTCGACGAACATGGCAGCGCCCCGGTCAGCGCCGAGCCACCGGCGACCCGTCCCTCCCAACCCTTCATCCCCCGGGAGGAGCAGCCCACCACCGCCCGCCTGCGGGCGTAGGGACCGGGGTTGCCAGCCGGGGGGAACGGTCGGCGCCGTGAGGACCGCGACTCCACCCGGCCGCAAGCCCGGGTGTCCGAGTTCCGCGACCGTCCCGCTTCGGGACAGCCCCGCTCGTTTCGAGTGAGCCGCGGCGTTCACGGCAATCCATGACGCGTCATGTAATCCCAACGGCCGTGAGGGCTTAGCCAATCCCGCGGCGCTGGCGCGGGCCCTGCCCTGACAGGACCCCGAGTGCCGCATTCCTCCCACCTCCCTGAACGGAGTCCCCTCGATGCACCGTCGTCTACCGGCCGTCTTCGGCCTCGCCCTGGTCGCGACCCTCGCGACCGCCTGCAGCAGCGAGATGACCTCACCCACCGGCACCCCGACCGCCTCGGCGAGCGGGTCGGGCGGCGGTGGGGGCGGCGGTGGCGGTGGCGGTGGCGGCGGTGGTGGAGGCGGCGGCGGCGGAACGCCCAAGCCGGGACGGATCTCGCGGGTCTCCGCGGCCGCGGTCTGCGACGCCGGCACCTCGGTGAGCGTCACCCTCGACCGTGGCTTCCAGGATCGCATCAACGTGACGATGAACTGGGTCGCCTCGCCCACCCCGGTGGGTCCGCCGATCCCGCCCAGCACCTTCCCCCAGACCAGCCTGGGCGGCTGGTGGGACGTCAACATCAAGGATGACGCGACGGCCGCCCTCATCATGGGCTACGGCACCGGCGTCGGCCTCGTCACCCCGAGCATGCAGGTCACCAACCTCGGCCGCAGCGTCCTGCCGGGGACCTACAACCTGACCTTCCTCGCCACCAAGCGCCCGCTCGATCCGACCACCGGGCTCCCCCTCCCGGGCGGCACGATCGCCGAGACCTGCACGGCGCACTTCACCGTCGTGGCGCGGTAGGCGGTAAGGCGGTAAGGCGGTACTTACCGCCTTACCGCCTTACCGCCCTACCGCCCTACCGCCTACGGCTCCACCCGCCACACCGTCACCTCCTGCGTCCCCGCCCCGCCCACGCTGCGGCCGGCCACCACCACCCGCCCGCTGCCGTCGAGCACCACGCCGCGGGCGCCGTCGTTGCCGCTGCCGCCCGCCGCCTGGCCATGCACCAGGACGCCGCCGCCGTTGAAGAGCCCGTCGAGGATGCCGCCGGCGGTGAAGCGCCAGATGACCATGTCCTGGTTGCCGGCGCCGTTGGCGCTCTCGCCCACCAGGTACACCCGTCCGGCGCCGTCGACGGCCACGTCGCGCCCGGTGTCGGTGCCGTTGCCACCGGCAGTGCCGCCCACGGTAGCGTAGCCGCTGCCGTTGAACGTCAGGTCGAGGGCGCCGGCGCTGGTGAGCCGCCACACCGCCGCGTCGTCGCCGCCGGCGGCGCTCGGGCTCCAGCCGGAGACCAGGATGGCGCCGCCGTGGAAGGTCACCGTCCGCCCCACGTCGTTGCCGTTGCCGCCGGCGGCGTTGTCGTGGGTCATCCGGCCGGTGCCGTTGAAGCCGGCATCCGGGGTGCCGTCGTCGTGGAAGCGCCAGACGGTCATGTCCTGGTTGCCGGAGGCGTTGCTGCTGTAGCCCGCCATGACGATCCGGTCGCTGCCGTCCACGGCGATCCCCACCCCGATGTCCTCACCGGTGGCGACGCCGGAGCCCGCGGAGTAATTGGCGGTGACCAGGCCGTCGCCGTCGAAGCTCGAGTCGGGGATCCCGGCGGCGGTGAAGCGCCACACCGCCGCGTCCCAGTCGAAGCCGTTCCAGGCAAAGCCGCTCACCACGATCCGCCCGCTGCCGTCGAGCGCCACCCCCACCCCGCCGGCCTGCGGGCTCGTCAGGCGCGCCAGGCCGTTGGTGCCGAAGGTGTTGTCGGGCGTGCCGTTGGCCAGGAAGCGCCACACCGCCACGCCCCAGATGCCGTGGGCGTCGATGTCGTACCCCGCCGCCACGATCCGCCCGCTGCCGTCGATGGCCACGCTGGTGCCCACCACCTCGGGGAGCAGCGTGTCGGCCACGATCTCGCCGGGGTGGAACGCCTGGCCCCCGCTGCCGAAGCCGCCGTCGAGCGCGCCCGCCGTGGTGAGCCGCCAGAGCGCCAGCTCCAGCGCGCCGGTGGCGGCGTTGCGGCTGTGGCCCACCACCACGAGGCGGCCGCTGCCGTCGAGCGCCACCTCGTTGCCCGAGTCGTCGAGGTTGTCGCCCCGGTCGAAGAAGGCCAGCCCGTCGTGTCCCGCGCCGAAGGTGGTGTCGAGCGCGGTGGTGACCGCCGCGCAGTCCACCGCCACGTCGGTCACGTCGGCGCCGGCCACGGTGCCGCCGCCGTTGGTCACCCCGCAGAACATCCCCGCCGGCTGCGTGGCCACGGTCACGTCGTAGTCAGTGCCATCCGTGAGGGTGGCGGCGAAGGTGAAGGGTCCGTTGCCGGACAGCGTGGTGCCGTCGGCGCCGTTGTTCTCGAGTGCCACCGACGTCCCGGCGAGCAGCCCCGCGAGGGTGCCGCCGACGGCGTAGCGCGGCGTGCCTGGACCATTGGATTCGGAACCGCAGGCGGCGAGCGCCAGCGCGGCGAGGAACGGAACCAGCGGCCAGCGGACGCCGGCCAGGAGCGGACGAACCATGGGGCACTCTGATGTGGGGAGAGGCCCAAGGCTCGCACATCCCGCTCGGCGGCGCGGTGAGGGGAGTCACAGGCGGTAGGGCGGTAGGGGCGGCACCTACCGCCGTACCGCCGTACCGCCCTACCGCCCTACCGCCCTACCGCCTTACCGCTTCACGGCGTCCCCTCCACCCGGCGCGGCCCGCCGATCCGGTACTCCTTCGGCGGGATGTTCCCCTGCAGGTGCTCCACGAAGTAGTCCCAGCGCCGGCGCATGATGTACGGCGTGTCCTTGCCGTAGCCGTGGCGCGCGTCGGGCAGCATGATCTGGTCGAAGTCCTTGTTGGCGTTCATCAGCGCCTGCGCCACCAGCTGGGTGTTGTAGGGCGGCACGTTGTCGTCCATCATGCCGTGGATCAGGAACAGCTTCCCCTTGAGCCGGGCGGCGTGGGTCTGGTTCGCGGCGGCGATGTAGCCGGCGCTGTCGGCCGCGGTGACCATCAGCCCCTGGTAGCGCTCTCCCCAGTCGTCCTCGTACACCCGGTTGTCGTGGTTGCCGCTCTCGGCGATCCCCACCTTGAAGAAGTCGGGGTAGGCGAACATCGCCGCCGCCGTGGCGAACCCGCCCCCGGAATGGCCCCAGATCCCCGCCTGGTCGATGTCGATGAACGGGTAGCGCCGCGCCAGCTCCTGCATCCCCGCCACCTGGTCGGGGATGGTGTTGTCGTTCATGCGGCCGTAGTAGAAGTCGTGGAACGCCTTCGACCGCCCCGGCGTCCCCATGCCGTCGAGCTGCACCACGACGAAGCCGAGCTCCGCCAGCGCCTGGTGATCGCCGCGGGCGGGGGCGAAGGCGCGGGTCCCCACGCTGCCCGACTGCGGCCCGGGGTAGATGTTGTTGACGATCGGGTATTTCCGGGTCGAGTCCAGGGTGCTCGGCAGGTACATCAGCCCGTAGATGTCCGTGGTGCCGTCGCGGCCCTTCACGGTCACCGGCACCGGCGGCCGCCACCCGGTGGCGAGCAGGCGCGAGATGTCGGCCTTCTCGAGCGGCAGCACCACCTTGCCGGCGGCGTCGCGCAGCACCGTCACCGGCGGGGTATTCGGGGTCGACCAGGTGTCGGTGAAGTACGCCCCGTCCGGCGAGAGCGACACGCTGTGGTGGCCCACGTCGGGGGTGAGCAGGGTGAGGCCCTTGCCGTCGAAGCCCACCCGGTAGAAGTGCTGGAAGTACGGGTCGCGCCCCGGCTCGTGGCCGTTCATCAGGAACCAGACCTGCCGCGCCTTCTCGTCCACCCGCACCAGCCGGGTGACGTTCCCCTCGCCGCTGGTGATCCGGGACTTGAGCGCCCCCCGCTGCAGGTCGAAGAGGTAGAGCTGGGTCCAGTTGTCACGCTCCGACCACCAGATCACCTCGTTGGTGGCGGGGAGCACCTTCCAGAGGTCCTCGGGCATCGAGGCGTCGCCCACCTGGGTGGCGCTGTGCTCGTGCAGCACCTCGCGTACCTCACCGGTGGCGGCGTCGGCCACGCGGAGCCAGGCGTCCTTGTGGTCGCGCGAGCTCGAGATGAACGCCAGCCGGGTGCCGTCGGGCGACCACTGCGCGTCACACAGCCCGCGGCCGCAGGCCACGTGGTCGCTCACGGTGGAGCGGTGGAAGTCGGGCGGCATGCGGAGCCGCACCACCCGCGGCGCGTCCCCCGACAGGTCGATGATCACCCGCTCGATGCGGAACACCACGCTGTCACCCGGCAGCGGGTACTTCCACTGCTCCAGCACCGGCGCCCCCGGCGTGGTGCGGGCCAGCACCATGTCGCGCACCCCGCGGCCGTCGTGCTGGAAGGTGGCGATCCGGCGGCTGTCCGGCGACCAGGTGACGACCGGGTCATCGCCATGCACCCAGCCGGCGTTGTTGGTGGCGTAGCCGTAGTCCTTCACCCCGTCGGTGGTGAGCTGGGTCTCCACCCCGCTGCTGAGCTGCTTCGCCCAGAGGTTGTGGTCGCGGATGAACACCGCGGTGCTGCTGTCGGGCGAGAGGCTCGCGTCGGGCGGCACCTCCGGGCGCGGGCTGAGCGCGGTGCACGCCGTCCCCGCCCGGTCGCAGCGCCACCGGTCCTTGCCCCACGACAGCGTGAGCGCGCTGCCATCGGCCGAGAGCGCGAAGCTCCCGAAGGGCAGCCGCTCCGCCTTGACCGGACGCCCCGTGGCCTTGGCCAGCGCCGCCGCCATCGCGGCATGATCGAACGCCGGCGCCCGGGTCTTCTTCTTCGGGTCCACCAGCAGGAACGTCGCCCCCTCCGGCGTGGCGGCGCGGTACCAGAAGCGGCCGTCGGGCAGCCAGGTGACCTGGCTCGCCGTGCCGCTCACCAAACCGAAGGTGGTCTGCCCCAGCCGGCGTTCCGCCTGGGCGTAGTCATCCGCGGTGAGCTGGCGGGGGGCGCGGGCCGGGGCCTGCGCGTCGAGCGCGAGGGGCAGCAACAGCAGCGTGGCGATGGGGGCAAGGCGATGGAGGCGCATGGGACCGGGGGGGGGAGAGGGCAGGGCAACGTCCAGCGGGCGGCTACTATTGTATCACGGACCGGCCACCGGTGCACCTCCCGCCTCCGGGCCCCGTCCGACGATCCGCCCTCCACCTCCCGCCGCGCAAGGACCACCCGTCATGCCCCGCCTCCCCGCCCGCGGCTACGCCGCGCAGAGTGCCACCACCCCGCTCGCGCCCTTCGCCTTCGAGCGCCGCGTCCCCGGCCCCCGGGACGTCCACATCGAGATCCAGTTCTGCGGCGTCTGCCACTCCGACCTGCACCAGGTGCGCAACGAGTGGGGCGGGTCCACCTTCCCGATGGTGCCCGGGCACGAGATCCTGGGGCGGGTGAAGGCGGTCGGCGCGGAGGTGACGCGCTTCACCGCCGGGCAGCGGGTGGCCGTCGGCTGCATGGTGGATGCCTGCCGCGCCTGCCGCAGCTGCCGCGAGGGCGAGGAACAGTACTGCGACGGCCCGCTCACCTTCACCTACAACAGCCCCGACCGGGTCCTGGGCGGCTCCACCCAGGGCGGCTACTCCGACCACGTGGTGGTGGACCAGGACTTCGTGCTGTCCGTCGCGGAGCACCTCGACCCCGCCGGCGCGGCGCCGCTGCTGTGCGCCGGGATCACCACCTGGTCGCCGCTGCGCACCTGGGGGGTGGGACCGGGCCAGCGGGTGGGCGTGGTGGGCCTCGGCGGCCTGGGCCACATGGGCGTCAAGCTCGCCCACGCCCTCGGCGCCCGGGTGTCGCTCTTCACCACCTCCGCCGGCAAGGCGGCCGACGCCCGGCGCCTCGGCGCCGACGAGGTGATCCTCACCCGCGAGCCCGACGCCCTCGCGCGGCACGCGGGGCGGTTCGACTTCCTCCTCGACACCGTCGCCGCGCCGCACAACCTCGACGCCTACCTGTCCCTGCTCAAGCGCGACGGCACCCTCTGCCTGGTCGGGGTCCCCGACCGGCCGCACCCGGCGCCGGGCGTCTTCCCGCTGGTCATGCGGCGGCGGCGGCTGGCGGGGTCGCTCATCGGCGGCATCCGCGAGACGCAGGAGCTGCTCGACTTCTGCGCCGACCGCAACATCGTCTCGGACGTGGAGGTGATCCCGATCCAGCAGATCAACGCGGCCTACGAGCGGATGCTCAGGAGCGACGTGAAGTACCGCTTCGTGATCGACCTGGCGTCGCTCAAGGGGTAAGGGGCGCCCCCACCCGCCGTCAGTCCGAGGGCCCGCAGGGCCCGAGGAATCCCTTCGGGTCCGCATCGGACTTGGAGGGATCCCTCGGTCGCGCTGCTCCCTCGGGATGACAGCACGGGGCGCGACTCCCCTTCCCCTTCCCCCTTCCCCGCTTCCCGCTTCCCTCTTCCCTCTTCCCGGGCGGGGCGCAGCCCCGCCCTATCCCCAAACACCCCCTCCACCCCAACCTCGACCCTCACCCCCGCTTCCGGCTCCCACACCAGTCGGTCGGTGATGATCTCCGGCCGGGCCTCGCCCGGCGTCCAGCGCTCTATCAGCCGCGCGTCCGGATCCACGATCCAGTACTCCGCCACGCCGGCGGCCTGGTAGATCCGGCGCTTGGCGCCGCGGTCGCGGGCGGCGGTGGAGGGGGAGAGGATCTCGATGGCGAGCAGGGGAAGGCCGGCGTCGGCCCATGCCACGGGCGGATGCTCCGGGTCGATCCGCACCACGAAGAGGTCCGGCTGGACCAGGGTGCGCGGGCCGAGCACGATGTCGGCGGGGCTGGTGAGGGTGCGGAGCGTCGGGTGAGGCAGCAGCGCCGCGCGGAGGAGGACGAGCAGGTTGCCCACCAGGTCCTGGTGGCGGTACGCCGGGCTCGGCGTCACGACGTGGACCCCGTCGAGCAGTTCGTGGCGCTGCCCGTCCTCCGGCAGCGCCAGCAGCTCCTCGATGGTGGTAACCGGCGACACGGCGGCCATGACCATACGCTACGCTCGGCGGCAGGGAAGACGCAACTCGGCGCGGGCACCATGCCGCACGGTACCGGTGCCCCGCCCCGCGTCTGGCATCAGGGCCACGCACCGCGGCGCCAACGGACGCCGCCCGCCGTCATTCCGAGGGCCCGCAGGGCCCGAGGAATCCCTGCGGGTCCGGCGCGGACTTCAAGGGATCCCTCGGTCGCGCTGCTCCCTCGGGATGACAGCACGGGGCGCGGTGCGCCTTCCCCTTTCCCGCTTCCCTTTTCCCTTTTCCCTTTTCCCGCTTCCCGGGCGGGGCGCAGCCCCCGGCCCCTCCGACCCGCCTACTCCACCGGCCGGAACAGTGCATCGAGCCCGATCACCAGCGGTTCGGGAGCCCCGGACGGTTCCCACGATACCTGTTCCCGCTCGATGGTCGGCGTGGTGGCCATGGGCGTCCAGACCTCGACCGCGCGGGCGTCCGGGTCCACGATCCAGTACCACGGGACGGCGGCCTCCTGGTACCGACGCCGCTTGGTGAACCGGTCGGCCCGGGCCGTCGCCGGGCTCAGCACCTCGATCACCAGCAGGAGCTCACGGACGGCGCGCCAGTCCATGGACCGGGCCGCGGCACGGGGGATCACGAACAGGTCTGGCTGGACGCCGGTCTCCCGGCCCCATCGCACGTCGGCCGGCGAGAACATGACGTGGCCGACCGGGTACCGCTCCAGGTACCGGTCCACCTGCCGGAAGAGCCGAGCCGCAAGCTCCTGGTGCCAGAAGGTTGGCGCCGGCGTCACCAGCAGCTCCCCGTGCACCAGCTCGTAGCGGGAGGTGTCGGCCGGCAGCTCGTCCAGGATGTCGACGGTGTAGTAGGGGCCCCGGGCCCGGATCGCAACGGGGATCGGCATGACCATACGCTACGCTCGGCGGCAGGAAGGACGCAACTCGGCGCGGGCACCATGCCGCACGGTACCGGTGCCCCGCCCCGCGTCTGGCATCAGGGCCACACACCGCGGCACCAACGGACGCCGCCCCCACGCCGCCATCGCCCGCTTCCCGTTTCCCGTTTCCCGCTTCCCGTTTCCCTCTTCCCGCTTCCCGCCTCCCGCCTCCCCCCCACCGTCCACGATCCCGGACACCACCGTCCTCATCTGGAGACACCCGGGGCGGCGTGGCACGATTTTCTTGTATGCAGCCCATGCACGGCCTGCGGGCGAACATCACTGCATGACGCGCGTCCATCACGGGGTGCCACCCATCATTCACTGGCCTCCTCGTGACCATCACGAATCGTCTTTTTCGCACAACTCGTCACCACCTGTCCATCACGGGCCGCTTTTCGTCAACTTCTCATCCCCCAACACGTTTCACGCCCGGCGCGGCACCATAACTCCGCCACGCGCGCCATTCACGGGGCGCCTCGCGTTCATCACGGACCGACCGTCGTTCATCACTGGCTGACGATTGCGTACAACTCAGCCACGGTCGCGTTTTTCGCTCTGCAGCAGACGGATTATTCATGCTGCGCGCCGTTTATGCATTGCAGAAAGTGCCTCACACGCTGCGTGCGGCGCACCTGGCGCGTTGGCACACCGCCTGCGTCAGGGGGTCCCCGGCCGCGCGTCGTCGGGGGAGGCGCGGTGCCGTGCTGCGGACATTCTGCTGCCGCGTGCCCCGACCCGCGGTGGACTGCGCTCCCGCACGGGAGAGGAAGGTGTGCCATGGACGGCAAGATGATGGTTCAGCTCACCACGCTGGTGCGGATCCTGGATTTCCTGCTGGCCTATCCCTTCGGGGACAGCCCGGCGGCGCGGGTGGTGACGCGCTACGGCGAGGGGGTGACCCGGCTGCGCGCGCTGGTGGCGCAGCAGGGGGAGGGGGTGGTGACGCGGAAGGTGGAGGTGGCGCGGCGGCAGGAGCTGCGCCGGCGGATCATCCGGGGACCGTTGCGGCACCTGTCCCGGGTGGCGGAGGCGCTGGCGGCGGGCAGCCGCAGGTGGCCGCGGCGATCGGGCAGTCGGTGCACCAGATGTCGGGGGAGCTCTTCCTGGCGACGGTGCATTCGATCGCGGCGACGGCCGAGTCCAACCTGGCCCTGCTGCAGCAGGAGGGACTGTCGGAGGGGACGGTGACGGACCTCAAGGCGCTGCTCGAGGCCTACGAGGGGGCCCTCAAGGAGGCGGGGGCGGGGCGGCGGGCGCATACTGGGGCCCGGGCGGAGATGCAGGTGCTGGGCCGGGACCTGATGCGGATGGTCAAGCAGCTCGACGGGATCGTGCAGTACCACTACCGGGCGCAGCCGGAGGTGCTCGGCGCGTGGGCCAGCGCGCGGAACTTCGCCTGGCCGGTGACGGAGGTGTCGGCGCCCGCCACGCCGGCGCGGCCCACGCTGGCGGAAGGGTCGAAGGCGTGACGCAGTGACCGCACTACAATTGAAGGACCGAACAGCCGTCGTCCCGGGGGAGTGGGGCGGCGGCTGGTTGGTATATGACCAGGGCCCACCGCCGAGCGCTCGCGGCCGAATCGCCCCCACCCGCTGTCATTCCGAGGGCCCGCAGGGCCCGAGGAATCCCTTGACCCGTGCTGGAGGCCCCCGAGGCTCCGTCGGCGCGAGGGCGTGCTCGCGGTCGGCGCGTGGCCGCACAGGAGCGGTGGGCCCGCCGCGCGGCGCACGCGCCTCGCCTGCGCCGCCCTCACGCCTCCCTCGCCTCCTTCCCCGTTCCCCGTTCCCCGCTTCCCGTTTCCCGGGCGGGGCGCAGCCCCGCCCTATACCCCAAACACCCCCTCCAGCCCGACCTCGACCCTCACCCCGGCTTCCGGCTCCCACACCACCCGGTCGGTCAAGATCTCTGGCCGGGTATCGCTCGGCGTCCAGCGCTCGATCAGCCGCGCGTCCGGGTCCACGATCCAGTACTCCGCGACGCCCGCGGCCTGGTAGATCCGGCGCTTGGCGCCGCGGTCGCGGGCGGCGGTCGAGGGGGAGAGGATCTCGATGGCGAGCAGCGGCGTGCCCACATCGCTCCAATCCCTCGGGGGATGTTCCGGGTCGATCCGGACCACGAAGAGGTCGGGCTGGACCAGGGTGCGCGGGCCGAGCACAATGTCGGCGGGGCTCGTCAGCACCCGGAGTCTCGGGTGCGGGTCCACTGCCCGGAGGAGCGCGGACATCAGGCGCGACAGGACGTCCTGGTGCCGGTACGCCGGAGACGGGGTCACGGCATGCACCCCGTCCAGCAGCTCGTGCCGCTGCCCGTCCTCCGGCAGCGCCAGCAGCTCCTCGATGGTGGTAACCGGCGACACGGCAGACATGACCATACGCTACGCTCGGCGGCGGGGCGGACGCAACTCGGCGCGGGCACCATCCCGCACGGTACCGGTGCCCCGCCCCGTGGCGGGTATCCGCGCTACGCGCCGCGGCGCCAACGGACGCCACCCGCCGTCCCGCCACCCGTCGTCATTCCGAGGGCCCGAGGAATCCCTTCCGGTCCGCAGATGACTTGAAGGGATCCCTCGGTCGCGTTGCTCCCTCGGGATGACAGCACGGGGCGGTGCGCCTGCCCCCTTCCCGCTTCCCTTTCCCGTTCCCCGTTCCCCCCTTCCCCCTCCCCGCCCCAACCGCATTGTTGCCCCATGACCCCGATGCCTGCGCCTGGTGTGGCCCCGGCCACCTGGATCCTGGAGCAGACCACCCATCGCCGGTTCCCCTATCGGATCGTGATCGAGCAGGGGGGCCGGACGCTGGTGGCGTTCCGGGTGCAGGCCCGCTGGCCGGGCCCGGGGCAGCAGGTCTTCTGCCTGCGCGAGGAGCTGCTCGATCCGGACGAGGCGCTGGAGGAGCTGGAGCGGGTGCCGGTGTCGCAGTTGACCCAGGTGGGGCGGAAGCTGGCCCTGGTGCTCGACCGCGGCAATCGCAAGCGGTGCGAGTTCCTCACCATCCGGAAGGAGCGCAAGGATGGCGGCGGCGCCTACGACCAGACCTTCTTCCGGACCGAGCAGGGCATCCGGGCCCACCGCTCGCGGGGCAAGGTGGAGCTGTCGGCGGAGCCGGTGGCGCTCGACGTGGTCATCGACAGCGGCGAGCGCTATCCGTGGCGCTTTCCCCGGGCCACCGTCAACCGGCGCCGCCTGCCCGTGGGCGACTATGCCCTGATGGACGGCGCCCGCACCGTGGCGGTGGTGGAGCGGAAGAGCTACGCCAACTTCCTGGGGAGCTGGTGCAGCTGCAGGGGCTGCATCACCAACTGGCCGACCTGGCGGGGCTCGAGCGGGCGGCGCTGGTCATCGAGGCGCAGTATCGCGACTTCCTCGACCCCAAGCGGCTGGGGGGCCGCTTTCCCCGTGCGCGGCTGGGCCGGCGGCTGGCGGAGCTGAGCACGCTGCACCCGCGGCTGCCGATCATCTTCGCGGGCAGCCGCAAGCTCGCGAACCTGTGGACCTACCGGTACTTCCAGGCGGTGGCGCGGGCGCGGCAGGCACCGGCGGTGGCGCTCGAGCTCGACCTGGGCCAGCGCTACGACCCGCCCGCGGCGCGGGGGCCGGGGCGTGAGGAGGCGTTGCGGGAGGCGGCGCTCGGCGGATTCCCGGCGCCCTTCACCACCCGCGACCTCGCGGCGCGGGTGCCGGGGAGCGGGCTGGACCAGGCGCGGCGGGTGCTGGCGCAGCTGCTCGCGGCGGGCCAGGTGCGGCGCAGCGGGAAAGGGCGGGGGACGAAGTGGGAGGTGGGCGGGAGATAGCGCGGATGGGCGGGGAGGTGCCTGTCAGTCCGAGGGGGCGGCGCGGCGGTTGTTCTGCCTCCGCCTTGGCGTCAGCCGGCGCCGTCATCACGGCCTAACCAATTACAAAACAAGGCGATAGAACTCAACTCCAGGGCTCATTCCGGCGCTGCGGTTATTCCGCCTATTGCGCTTATTTCGAATACTGCCGAAACTATGTCCATGACCACAACCCTTGAACTCCCGACCCCGGAGGTGGCGGAGGAGGCGGAATCCGCCCTCCGCCAGCTCCAGCCGTTCCTGAAGCGCCACAACCAGAAGCACGTCCGGGTCCGCCCGGCGGATGGGGCGGCGCCGACGGTCACCGTGCCGCGGCAGGCCTTCGCGCTCTTCCTCGAGGTGCTGGGCCAGATGGCCAACGGCAACGCGGTGACCATCGTCCCGGTGCATGCGGAGCTGACGACGCAGGAGGCGGCGAACTTCCTCAACGTCTCGCGTCCGTACCTGGTCCGGCTGCTGGAGGAGGGAAAGCTCCCCTACCGGAAGGTGGGTACCCACCGGCGGGTGATGTTCGCGGACCTGGCGGAGTACCGCCGGCGCGATGAGGCACGACGCAAGGAGACCATGACGGCGTTGGCGGAGGAGGCGCAGAAGCACGGGCTGGGGTACTAAGCGTATTGCCGTAGGGCAAGTCAATGACGTCTCCGCGGGTGCCGGCACCTGCGCTTGACTTGACATATAAGACAACCAGCGTAACTTCCACCCCAGGGAACGAGTAGTCCCGCTCCCTGCGCTCTTTGACAGCAGTGGTTGGGGGGAAATTGGGTCCCGCTATCTGAACCGTTGCCCCGCCCGGGAGGACTCGAGGCGGGATGCGTCCCGTTTGTCGGCCACCCTTTCGTTGCGGAGCCCACAGGGCTCCACAGCCTCAGGCTGGCATGGGGACGCGGCCGCAGGCCGCATCAGTTCAGGTGTTGATCGCGCTCCTCGCGTGGTCCATCACGGCGTCGCTGGCAAATCGGGACTCATCGGCAGTTCGTAGTTTACCTTGATCAGAAAGGACAGTACAATGGGTAAGCGTGGCCCCCCTCAACACACTCAGGCCGAACAATCGGTTGAATCGATTCGGAAGAAGCTCCGTGGCCAGCCTGGCACCGAGCCCTTGAGTGACGCCGTGATGCTCGAACTCCTTGACGATCTCGACCGGCTGCAGCGCTTGGTCGGGAGGAAGCCGCCAAGCAACGCACTCAGGATGGCAGCTACGGGTGCGGTACTTCGCGAAGCGGTTTCTTGGCTGATCCGGGAACTAGAGAACACTTGCAACTGCCTTTCCAACGCCCCCAAAGGGGTAATCAATAGATGGCCAGTCTCGGTGAAGCGATTCGCCGCCTGCGGCTTGCAGGCGGCTACACTCAGAAGGAGCTCGCGGAGCGCGTCGATTCGGACCCTACCTACCTCTCGCATGTCGAGTCGGGCCGCCGCGAACCAAGCCTCACGCTCCTCCGAACTCTCGCCCGTGAACTCAAGGTACCTCCAGGCCTCCTCCTTGCAGTGGCGCTATGGTCGGATCTCCCACCAAGCCAGAAACGCAGATATCGCCCGATTCTCGACAAGCTCGTCTCCCTCGGTGCCGGTCCTGCACACACTCTTCAGCTTGACGACTAGGATCGCATGGCGTCCGTCGCATCGCTGGCGACACGACTAAGTGTTTCTGAGAGGCTGCTGATCTCCCTATTGGACGCGGGTGACGCAGAGTGGCGGCAGCGACAAGTACTCACGGGCGGCAAACTCCGAACGCTGCTCCTCCCCAGCAGGCGCCTCGCGACGGTCCAGCAGGTCATCCTGAAGCGCCCATTGGAAGCGCTCCGAATCCATGACGCATCTTTCTGTGTGCGTCGCCGGGGGGCTCTCAGAGCGGCCGAAAAGCACGCGCGCCATCCTTACCTGCTTCACCTGGACATCAAGGACTTCTTTCCGAGCGTTTCTCCGGGACAAGTCACCGAGAGCCTCAAGGCTCGGGGGGAATCGCACCAGCTCAGCCCGCTGATAGCGCAATTGACTACCGCCTACGGCCAATTGCCACAAGGCGCCTGCACGAGCGTCGCACTCGCCAACCTCGTGCTCTACCGCCTCGACGTGCGGCTCTCGAACCTCTGCCGGAAGGAGGGCGTCACGTACACTCGCTACGTTGACGACCTCGCTGTTTCTGGCGGCCAGCGGGTCTCCCGCCTCGAACCATTGGTGAGGAAGATCGTTGGCGAGGAGGGGTGGGTGCTCGGAAAAAAGGGCGGCCTCTACGACGGGGACTCGCAACATCGGTATCTGGGCATCATCCTGAACGCGAAGCCAAACATTGACCGCGCTTACATTGATGACTTGAGGTTCGTGCTGACCCAGCTTCGCCGCGGCACAACTCTCGATGACTCTCAGAGAACGCGGCTCTTGGGGAGGATCGAATACGTGAAGTCGGTGAATCCAGAAGTGGGGACGCGACTCGCGAATCGACTCATGGAAGCGAGTTCAACGGACGCGCACTAGGTAGGCGGGGAAGTCGACAGTGCAGTGCTTCGCTTCCAGCGGGTGTCGAATGTCGCCGCCGAAGCGTTACCCCGCTGTAATCACCACCAACGACGTCGTATCATTCCCAAAGATATCAATCACCTTCACCGCCACCACGTACCGCCCCGCTTCGGGATAGGTGTGAGGGGCGCTGGTGAGCTCAAGCGCCCGCTCGTTCCGGGTCCGGAAGCTCTGCCACTCGTTCTCGAAGATGTAGGCACCGGTCCACTGCTCCTCGAACTCCAGGAACTCACCGGTATCGGCCAACCCGGGGAGGGCCCCCTCCACCCCGAAATTCTTGGGCATCTTGATGATTTCCTTCCGGCTCTCATAGTTAAAGTCCACCGCCCAGTAGTCCACCCAGTCGGTCCACTTCTTGGTCAGCACGTCCCGGGTGACGATGCCCCTCTTGTCCTTGCTCACCTTGATGAGCTGGCCCTGCTCGCAGACCACCTCGCTCTTCCCCTCCTTGAGCTCGGCGGTGATTGAGTCGATCAGTCCTTGGGAGTAATAGACAGAGAAGTCGGTCAGCTCCACCCGGACCGAGAGCTTGTCCTTCTTGTCGAACTTCGGGGTCACCTCGATGTAGGCCACATCGTGGAACCGCACCTGCCCCTTCTCCACCGCCCGCTTATCGAAGACTTCCGGCGGGATGGTCTTGGGAGCGATGTCGACTCCCTTCCCCTTGGCCTCTTCCAGCACCGCCGGGAACAGTCCCATCTCGAACTCGAAAGCCAGGACATCCACCCGGGTGATGCTCCGCTTCCGGCACTCGACGATGACCTCCTCCACGAACAGGCGCCCTACCGGCAGGTTGATCGGGCCCACCACCACGAGGCGGGCGCCGCTCTTCCCGTGGAAGAAGCCGGTCTCCGGCAGCGGCTCCGCACGGTATGCCTTGAGGATCAGCTCCCGGAACTCCTGCTCTTTCCGGGCCAGCGCCTGCTCCTTCTTCCGGCCGGTGAGCCGGCCACCCACGTTGAGATAGGCCTGCCGCTCGTAGCGGCCGAGGTTGAGCACCTCGAAGGCGCGAAACGGCTTGCCGGCCGACTTGAGCTCGCGTTGCACCTGGATCAGGCGCTTCCTGGTGGTGTGAATGCCGAACTTGCCGAGGTCGGTAGCGATCCACTTGCGACCCAGCTTCTCAGCGACGGCGGGGGTAGTGCCGCTCCCGACGAAGAAGTCCGCCACCAAGTCGCCTTCATTGCTACTTGCCTCAATAATGCGGGCGGCGAGATTCTCATTCTTCTGTGTGGCGTAGCCAGTCTTCTCAGCAGAGAAACTCATGATCTGGATGGAATCCATCGTATCCATGTCCGAGCAATTCCATGTGTCCTCGAGCGGGTAGCCCTGTCCAGTTGGAGGATTGCCGTCACGCCGGACGTACCCGGGCGGGTAGGGGATATACCGCTTGTTAAACGTGAAAACCTTTGGATCCTTTGAGTAGAAATAGATCGTATCGTGATTGCGGATGAAATTGCGAGCAGCTGATTTGTATCCAGAAATCCATCCAATGCGCCAGATGATCTCACGCTGGAAGCTCGGACGCCCGAATACTTCATCCAGCGCCAAGCGCAGCATGGCACTCACCCGCCAATCGCAATGCACGTAGATCGATCCATCCGCAGCAAGAAGGTCCTTCATCAGTAGCAAGCGCTCGTAAATCATGGAAGCAAAGGAATCCACACCGTGCCCCCAAGTGTCCCTGTACGCGATGTCCTCGTACAACGAACGTTCCTTGTGAAACGTCTCTCCCCCAATTTCGATATCCATACTGAAATCGGCGCCCACATCGAACGGCGGATCGATGTAGATCAGCTTGAGGCCGCCCGCCTCCTCGATCTGCTGCCGGAGCGCTCCGCTCTTGAGCGATGAGAGGATGAGTTTGTTATCGCCCCAGATGAGCTTGTTGGTCCACCCCTTGATCTGCCGGCCACCGGTATCCAGCTCCAGCGCCCACTCGGCGTCTTGCTCCTTCCGCGGCTCGTCGATGTGCTCCAGAGTCTGGAAGGGCAAGACGGCGGTGGAGACTTCCCTGGTCTTCCCGTTCCAGACCAGCTCCACTTCTCGCTTGTCGTCGAACAGGATGAAGCGGTACTTCTCCGGCAACGGCCGTCCCTCATTGATGAGCTTGATGAGGTCGCGCTTCTCGGCGTCGCTCAGCTCATAGCCATCGGCGTGGTGGCGCGCCATGATCAGGCCTGGTATTCGGTGAAGGAGGCGGCCAGCGCGGCCAGAGTAGTAGGCGGGTGCTTCTCGAAGCTCG
This sequence comes from Gemmatimonadota bacterium, assembly GCA_016713785.1. Classification (NCBI taxonomy): domain Bacteria; kingdom Pseudomonadati; phylum Gemmatimonadota; species Gemmatimonadota bacterium. The sequence goes on from JADJOM010000003.1 coordinate 2,507,454, forward strand.
GCTGGTCCACGTAGACGAAGCGATAGCTCGGACCGCCTTCGCCAGTGCTCAGGGGGGTCACATCCTCACACCAGAGGCGGAGCCGAGCCATCTTCTGCGGCAGATCCAGCTCCTCCCGCCCTTTGGTCTCGATGACCCAGACTGTCCCGTCCCTGGTGCGGACGATGAAGTCCGGGGTGTAGGTGGACAGATCGCCATCGGCCTTGACGTAGTCCAGCTTAAAGCCGATGGCCAGGTAGTTCTTGGCGAAGGCCGTCACGTCACTGGCCGCCTCAAGAAAGGCGGCGAAAGAGAGCTCAAAGCCACCTGCGCTGGCTTCCCCCACCGTTTTGCTAAAGATAGACTTCTTGGCTGCCAGGAACGGGCGGTGGTCGACTCGGAAAGGCCGCGTGTCCCGGAGTCGGATCCGGTCCTCAATGCGGGTGGTGCCCACCGCCTGGATGGTCAGGGCGTTGATGGCCGCCTTGAAGGAGTCGTACAGCACCTTCCCCACCTCCGGCTCGCTCAGGTTCCGGAGCACCACCGGATCCTCCAGGTCCACCGGCGAGGGGTCGAAGAGACGTTCCCGCATGAAGCACTTCACCTTGCCATATAGCACGTCATAGCCCCCGACCAGCCTGAGGTCCTTGAGCAGCTGGCGGGCGAAGAAGGCGACCACCGAGCGGTAGTCCGCCGGGCCGGAGCCGTCGAGGACCACGGTGTGGTGAATCTCGTCGTCCAGCATGGTCTTGAAGACGATCTCCCGGGTCTCCTCCAGGCTGAACGGCTTGACCGGGAGCCGCGGATTGCCAAAGGCCGCCGGGTCCAATGCGTCGAGGTCCTTGAAGTCCCTGTGATAGCGGCGGCTGAGCCGCGGGATCGGAATGTCGAGCGCATTGAGGTCCTTGGCGGAGTTCGCCGAGTCCACCTCGATGATCAGCGACTCCTGCCGCCCCGATCCGGTCCCCATCGGCACCTGCTCCAGCGTCACACCTTCCGTCTGGATAGACTCGACGAACTCCATGAAAGCGGGTGTCCCCATGACCGAAACCGTCTCCCGAGTGTCGCTGCCGAAGTACATCCGCCGCAGCCCACGGCCGAGGGTCTGCTCCGGCAGGATGTTGGCGGGGGAGGTGTAGGCGCGGAGTCCGACGATTGTGGTCACGTTGCGGACGTCCCACCCCTCCTTGAGGACAAGCACCGAGACGATGGCCTTGAACGGGGAGCTCCACGAGTCGATCTCCCGAGACTGCTTGCGGAGCAGATCCAGCTCCTCCTTGCTCTTGCCGGAGGCCGCCTCGGAGATGTCCCCGTTCCTCTTGGTGTGGATGACCAGGACGGCGCCCTGCAGCTCGGGGCAGGTCTTCTCCAGGAAGGCACCGACGTCGTCGCAATTGCGAGTGTCGTCCACCATGACGAACAGCACCGCCTTTTTGCCCAGCGGCTGGTGTTCGGCGTAGCTCTTCTTCCACTCCTCGATACCCAGCGCCAGGTAATCGGCGTACTTCTCGGTGAAGAGCGCGCTGGTCCGCTCGTGCAGCCGGGCGCGGCTCGGAGCATCGGGCAGCACCGGGTGCTTCACCACGTTCTGGTGGATCGCCTCGACCAGGGGGTAGTCGGACACCGTCTGGACGAAGATGGCGCCGTTGTCGTGCTTGGGAGTCGCAGTCACGTCAATCTGGATCGCCAGGCTCCGGTCCTTCTGCAACATCCGATGGTGGATGTCCTGGATGGACTTGAACCATGCCATGCGGGCATCGTGGATGTGGTGGGCCTCGTCGTTGAAGACCGCCAGCTCCTCCACCCCCCGGATGATCTCGCCGAGATCGGTCTTACTGTCGGTCGTGCCACCGACGGGCTTGGGACCGAAGGGGGCTAGGAAGTAGTCCCGGAGGTCGTCATCATCCAGCGATGGGTCAGCGACGTCACCGAGGAAAACTCGATGCACGTTGGTGAGGAAGATGTTGCCAGTGTCCCGGGCCACGCGGACATCGTCCTGGATGTGCAGCGTGACCTGAAAGTCGTCGCGCCAGTTGCGCCCGTCATGTCCGTTGGCCGGCAGGACCGGGTCGTTGAAGAAGATCCGGAGGCCGTCGAAGTCGGCCCGGAGCCGGTCCAGCACTATGATGTTCGGCGCGATCACCAGGAAGTTGCGCGACAGCTCGGAATCGGGCTCGTAGGTCCGGTGGAAGAAGCTCCAGGCGATGAGGAGTGACAGCACCTTGGTCTTCCCCGCGCCAGTGGCGAGCTTGAGCACATAGCGGGGCCATTCCTCGTCGAACATGCCGGAAGAGACAGCGCCGGAGGCATCGAACCGGAGCAGGTCGAACCGGTCCCGTGCCCGCCGGACCTCATAGAGCCAGATGACCGTCTCCACCGCCTCCCGCTGGGCGTAGTAGTAGCGGAACTCCGATAGGGAGCCGTCGGCCGCCTCCACCATGTGGGTCTCCTCGAACCACCAGCGCAGCAGGGCTACGGAGGTAGCTGACGCCCCGGCGTATCCCTTTCCCCTCCAAGCCGCGACTTCCTGCCGAACCTTCGCCACGAGTGGCGGGAGCAGCTTGTCGTAGGCGGTGGTGCGGAGGGTCTCATCCGCCGGGAACCACCGCTGCTCGGGGAGCAGCGGGGCGTACGGGGAGGTAGGAAATGAGGGATGAAGGGCCATGGGCTTGAAGGTTGGAAGGATGGGTGCCGGACGACTACATCCCCCCGGAAACCTGTCCCCCGCTGCGCCGACCAGCAAGGGTGCGTGGCGTGTTTGATCAGGTCGGGCTCGCTCGGCACCTGTTCATGGTAACCACGCGGTGTGACTCCCCCGACCCGTGCCGTCGCACCTCCTGCCGGGGCGCCTTGGATGTGAGGACCCGTCATAAGGCGCTGTGGTCAAACGCAGCGATGGAATCGCGGGGAGTTCCCAGCGGGCGGCACCCCCGCGGAGTGGGGGGCCGAATGGCGCGTCAGACCGGCGGGGCCGCCGCCAGGCGCTCCAGCGCCAGTGCCAGGAGCCGGTCGTCGAACAGCGCCTGCTTGCGCCGGCCCGCCGCCCTGCCCCCGGGCCAGGCACCCAGCCCCTCACGAATTCCGGCCACGGTGGCCTCACTGCCCCGTTCGCGGAGCAGCCAATCCACCGTCGCAAGCAGTTCCATGCCGAGGGGTGACTCGAAGCCGTCGATGACGGCGGCGGTCCGCTCCAGCGCCGGAAGGTACTGCTCCGCCTCATTCTGGAGGTAGGCTTCGACCGGCACCCGCCGGGTGTCCTCGAACCAGATCAGGTCGAAGGGGCCCGCGTCACTGAGGCGCTTCTCGCAGTGGAGGTAGCTGCCGTCGAGATTGTCGAGCAGGTGCCGCAGGTTGTCGGCGTAGGGGCCGTACTTGTTGGCCCCGAAGTGCAGTTCGAGTGGATCGGCCAGCCCAAGCGCCCTCACGCTCCGATCGAGGAACCACACCAGCTTCTGGACCTCGAGGTTGGTGCAGTCGTTCCCAAGCACCAGATAGCGCAGGATCAACTCGGCGATCAGGGCCCGCGCCGGGGTCAGCTCCTCGACCCCAGAACGCTTGGGAGCGTTCTGGTACCGGCCCGAAGGTTCGTATACCGTCACGGCAACGCCGGGCAGGTCTCCGAGCGCCAGTTCGATCTCTCGACGCACCTGGGTCCACTCCAGGCCGCCGTTGCCACAGCCGAGCGGAGGCAGCGCGATAGTGGCGATCTGGTACTCCCCGATCACCCGCGCCAGGTCGCGGAGGCCCTCGCGGATCCACTCCAGCCTGGACGGATGCCGCCAGTGCTTCTTGGTGGGAAAGTCGATGATCCACCGAGGACCCACGAGCTCGTGGTTCCGGGTCACGTGCATCTGCCCGACCCGGATCCGGCCGGCCTTTGCTGCCTCCTGATGCTCCCGGGCGCTCTCGGGGTACGCCTCACGGAACATCAAGGCGATGCCCTTCCCCATCACACCGACCTCATTGACGGTGTTGACGAGGGCGTCGACCTGCGCCTCGAGGAGGTTTCCTCGTGTGTACTGGATCATCAGAAGTACCAGTCCGGCCGGACCACGATCTTCAGGCTAACACCCGCAGCGGTCATCATGCGCCGTGCCTCTTCAGCAGCTGGCTCATTTGCACAAGCAATCGCCAGGAGCGCGTCCACCGGAACGGCGTGATGGACCAGTCCCTCGGCTTGGTAGCGGTCCTTCTTGCCTGGGTCGTTCGGGTCGTGCTTGAAGTCCCTGGCCCGCAGGAGCGGCCAGTCCACCTGGGCGAGGTCTGCCAGGTCAGCGAAGTACCGGGCCGGCAGCATGTAGGCATGTCGGTCCGTGAAGACGAACGGGACTCCACGTTCAGCGAGGCGATGAAGCGAACTGACCAGCACTACGATCTCTGACTTCGTCCGCTGCACCACGCCATTATAGCCAGTCAGGATGTTCAGCAACATGGGCGAGTGCGGCGTGAAGTAGAACGGCACGTAGTCGCTCAGGTTGCCACCCGGCGGAATCGGCACCGTCCGGTGCGGTCGTTTTGCGATCAGGTCGGGATTGCCAATCTCGACGAACCCTGGGTCATGTAGAGCCCCGCTCCGGCAGCACACCCCGTTGCGCAGCAGCCATGGCACGTTCCGGATGTGGGTGATCCGGAAGATCAGGGCGCGTTCGGGCGTGAGTTCCCGCATGTCGCGGAATCTAGCGCCCGTGTTACCAGGCATCGGCCAGACCCGCCCGGTTCGGTCCCCGCCCTCTTCCATGGCCTGCACGCTACTCACCCGCGCTCTTCTTGACCTCCACGATTTTCGGTGTATCTTCGGGTTCAGCCACCCGCACCGCCCGTGATCGAGAGGTCCCCATGGCACCCCAGGCCCCCCAGCTCGCCCCCACCCGCTATCAGGCCCCCAACCCGTTGCTGACCAAGACGATCCGGGTCTGCCCCGAGTGTTCGGGACCCGTCGTCCACAACTCCGGCTGCATCACCTGCCGGCAGTGCGGGTGGGGGAGATGCGGGTAGCACCATGCGGGGCGGGGTTCGGTGTTTCGGGAAGCGGGAAGCGGGAAGCGGGAAGCGGAACGGAATCTCCCCGGAGCCCCAGCCGTACCCGGAGGGATCCCTCGGTCGCTCCGCTCCTCGGGATGACAGCGGGGGCGTGCTCCCTCGGGATGACAGGCCGCAGGTTCGAACCGCCACTCCCTCGCCCCCGGGTCGCGGCTTCGCCGCTCCCAAAGGGGGCTCGGTCGCCGCCGAACCGCCGAACCACCGAACCACCGAACCACCAAGGACCCCTCATGGCCTCCACCACCGGCACCACCCAGCACCTCGCCGCCGAAGCCCGCGCCTACACCGCCGCGATCCTCGCCGCGCTCGGCGACCAGAACCCCCTCGCGGTGCTGCGCGAGACGCCCGAGGCGCTGCGCCAGCTCATCGCCGGCCGGAGCGCCGAGGCGCTCGCTCGCCCCGAGGCGCCCGGCAAGTGGTCCGCGCGCCAGGTGCTGCAGCACCTCGCCGACAGCGAACTGGTGGGCGGCTTCCGCTTCCGCATGGTCCTGGCCCACGACCGCCCCGCCGTCCCCGGCTACGACCAGGACCGCTGGGCCGAGCGGCTCCGCTACCAGGACAACGACCCGGCCACGTCCATCGCCGACTTCACCGCGCTCCGCCGCATGAACCTGGTGCTGCTCGAACGCGCCACCCCCGCCGACCTCGCCCGCGTGGCCATCCACGCCGAACGGGGCGAGGAATCGCTGGCCCACATGCTCCGGATGTACGCGGGACACGACCTGGTGCATCGGCGGCAGATAAAGAGGGTGCTGGGCGGTTAGGCGGTTCGGCGGTTAGGCGGCGACCGAGCGCCCTTTGGGAGCGGCGAAGCCGCGACCCGGGCGCGAGGAAGTGCGGGAAAGCACCAACGGAAAGAGTGACCCATGCCCCACCACGACCAGCTGGCCCTGCTCGACCCGCCGGCCAACCGCCGCGCCGGCGCGCCGCTCCCCGTGCTCGAGGAGCGCGCCAGCCGCGGCGCGTCGTTCCATGAGGTCCCGGTCAAGGCCATCCTCAACTCCCCCGCCACCACCGGCATGGGCTTCTGGTCGCTCAACCCGTACGTGGGCTGCGAGTTCGGGTGCACCTACTGCTACGCGCGGGAGACCCACAAGTGGGTGACGGAGAAGGCGGGTGTGAAGGCGGTGCTCCCCCCCTGGGCGGCCTTCGAGAAGCAGATCCTCGTCAAGACCTCCGCCGCGCACGTGCTCACCCGCACCCTCTTCCCCGCGCGGCTGGCCGGGGCGTCGCTGGTGATCGGCACCGCCACCGATCCCTACCAGCCGGCCGAGCGGCGCTTCCGCCTGACGCGGCAGATCCTCGAGGCGCTGCTGGGCTGGCGCGGGCTGTCGCTCGGGCTCATCACCAAGTCGCCGCTCATCCTGCGCGACGTGGACCTGCTGACCCAGCTGGCGGAGCGGCACGAGCTGTCGATCAACATCTCGCTCGCCTCCACCGACGCCGGCCTGCTGCGCCGCCTCGAGGCCCGCTCGCCGGCGCCGCACGCGCGGCTCCGCGCCCTCAAGGGCCTCACCGACGCCGGGCTCCACGCCGGCCTCCTCATCGCCCCCATCCTCCCCGGCATCTCCGACAGCCGCGCGCAGCTCGCCGCGCTGTTCCAGGCAGGGAAGGACGCGGGGGCGCGCTACGCGGTCGGGGCGGCGCTCCGACTCGGCCCCGCGGCGCGCACCCGCTTCCTCCCCACCTGGCCGAGGAGTTCCCCGAGCTCACCCGGCGCTACGCCCGCCGCTACGGCGCCCGCACCGGCGCCGGCAAGGACTACACCGAGGCGCTCGCCCGGCGCATCAGGTCGCTGCAGGAGGAATTCGGCTATCCTACGGCGGTGGGGATGAGCGGCCGCGCCCGGCTGCAAGGCTACCAGCGCCGCGACCAGGCCATCCCCGACCACGCCGAGCAGTGGACGCTGCTTTAAAGAAGGGAAGAGGGAAGAGGGAAAAGGGAAAAGGGAATGACGTGAAAGCCCTCCTTGCTTCCCGCTTCCCGCTTCCCGCTTCCCGTTTCCCTTTTCCCGTTTCCCTTTTCCCGTTCCACCGGAGTCTGTCATGTCGATCGCCCAGTCGCTGCTGCCCGAGTACGATCACGAAATGGCCACCACCCGCACCCACCTCGAGCGCGCGCCGTTCGCGGACTGGGCCTGGAAGCCGCACGCCAAGTCCATGACCCTCGGCGCCCTGGCCAGCCACCTGGCCGAGATCCCGTCGTGGGTCGCGGGCACCATGATGGGCACGGAGTGGGACCTGGCCCCGAAGGACGGGCCGGCCTACGCCCCGCCCACGTTCGGCAGCGTGGCCGAGCTGCTGGCCTTCTTCGACCAGCAGGTGAAGGAGGGCCGCGCCGCGCTGGCCGCCGCCAAGGACGCCGACTTCATGGTGCCCTGGGCGCTCAAGATGGGGGGCGAGACGCTGTTCGCGATGCCGCGCCTCGGCGTGATCCGCACCTGGGTGCTCAACCACACCTGCCACCACCGCGGCCAGTTCACCGTGTACCTCCGGCTCCGCGACGTCCCGCTGCCGCAGACCTACGGCCCCTCCGCCGACACCCAGTAGGGGACCCCACGATGCGCCCTGCCCTCCGCGCCCTCGTCCTCGCCTGCCTCGGCCTCCTGGCCGGGGCGGGCGCCGGCCTCCCCGGACAGACCCCCATGACCCACCACGCCACCGGCACCTTCGACGTGAAGGTCTCCCCCCAGTCCCTCGCCGCCGCCGACCGCGAGACCGGCATGGGACGCATGCTGCTCGAGAAGCAGTACCACGGCGACCTCGAGGCCGGCGCCACCGGCGAGATGCTCACCGGCATGGGCACGGTCCCGGGCTCCGCCGGCTACGTGGCCATCGAACGGGTGGAAGGCACCCTCCAGGGCCGCCGCGGCAGCTTCCTGCTGCAGCACATCGGCACCATGACCCGCAACACCCCCAGCCTCTCGGTGCAGGTGATCCCCGACTCCGGCACCGACGGGCTCGCCGGCATCGCCGGCACCCTCACCATCCGCATCCTCGAGGGCCGGCACGAGTACGACCTCGACTACACGCTGCCGGCAACGCCGTAACTGCGGGGAAAGGGGAAGCGGGAAGCGGAACAGCGCGCGGTCATCCCGCTTCCCGTTTCCCTCTTCCCGCTTCCCCTCTTTTCCATGACCCGCTCGGTGCTCTACGTCGACCCGCCCGCCTTCTGCACCACGGTGGAGGGGCTGGTGGCCCCGGCGCTGCGGAGTCGGCCGGTGGTGGTAGCGGCGCCGGGCGCCGACCGGGCCACGGTGCTGGCGCTCTCGCTCGAGGCGCGGCGGGCCGGCATCACCCGCGGCATGCCGGTGGCCGAGGCGCGCAAGCGCTGCCCCGACGTGATCATCCGGCCCCCAATCCCCAGCTCTACGCCCGCGCCTCGCGCGCCCTCGACGAGATCCTGCGCCGCTACGCGCCGGTGATCGAGCCGAAGGGCTACGGCCACGCCTACCTGGACCTGACCGGCACCGGCCGGCTCTTCGGCCCCGCGGTGGACGTGGCGCTCCGCATCCAGCGCGAGGCCGCCCAGCGGCTCCGGCTCCCGCTCGCGGTGGGCGGCGCGCAGAACAAGCTGGTGAGCGCCGCGGCGGCGGAGGTGGCGAAGGACGGTAATGGCGGTAAGGGCGGTATGGGCGGTATGGGGGATGGCCTGCTGGACGTCGCGGTGGGCCACGAGGCGACGTTCCTGGCGCCGGAACGGGTGGAGCTGCTGCCCGACCTCGACCCGCGCATGCGGCGGCGGCTCGACGACTACCAGCTCGACCTGATCGGCGAGGTGCAGGCCATCACCGCCCGCGAGCTGGCCATGGTCTTCGGCACCGCCGGCCGGCTGCTGCACCAGCACGCCTGCGGCATCGACCCGCGGCCGGTGCTGCCGCCCGCGGTGAAGGCGGAGTTCCGCGCCGCCCACACCCCTCGCCGACGACAGCAACGACCGCACCCTGCTGCTCACCGTGCTGCGCCACCTCACCGAGCGGCTCGGCGGCCGGCTCCGCGCCCGCCACCTCGTGGCCCGCCGCCTCACCGTGCACCTGGCCTACACCGACTACGCCACCGCCCGGCGCAGCGTGCCCCTGCCCCTCGCCGCCCTCGACCTCGAGCTGTGGGACGCCGCCCGCCGCGCCTTCCACCTGGCCCGCGAACGCACCGTCGCCCTCCGCGCCGTCGGGGTCACCGTGGACCGGTTCCTGGAGGCCGACCTGCAGATGGAGCTGGGATTCGAACCGCGGGAAGCGGAAAGCGGGAAGCGGGAAACAGACGAGCCGCCGAGCCGTCCCCAGCTGGAGCTACGGGACGCGGGAAACGGACGAGCCGCCGAGCTCCAGGCCGCGATGGATCGCATCCGCGGACGATGGGGAACCAAGGGGGTGCGGGTGGGAAGATGAGAAAAACAACGGGAAGCGGGAAGCGGAACAGCACGTAGGCCGGCCCCCCTTCCCGTTTCCCGTTTCCCGCTTCCCGCTTCCCGCTTCCCGCTTCCCGCTTCCCGCTTCCCGCCCCACCCTACACCGCAATCTCCATATAGATATCGGCATCGGCGTAGGGCGACGGCTCGGGGAACGGCAGCCTGACAAAGCCGAGCCGCTCGTAGATGCGGAGCGCGGGGGTGAGGCGGTGATTGGAGAGGAGCATCACGGTGTGGTCGCCGCGGCGGCGGGCGAAGTCGAGCACCGCCTGGGCCAGCGCAGTGCCGAGTCCCTTGCCCTGCGCGGCGGGCACCACGGCGAACTTGGCCAGCTCGAGCACCCCCGGCGCGTGCGGGATCGCGGCGCAGGTACCGAGCACCATGCCGTCCTCCACGGCGAAGAACACGTCGCCCCCGGGATCAAGGATCTTCCCCTGCGGGTCCTCGAGGTACACCAGGTCGAGCGGCTCCACGGTGAAGTACTGCGCCAGCCACGCCAGGTTGATGCGCCGGAAGTCGGCCGCGAACGCGGGCTGGAAGGGGAGGATCTCGGCCATGCCCACACCTCGATGGAGGAGCGCAGGGGGGAACGGGGAAGGGGGGGGGAAAGGGGAAGCGGGAAGCGGAACGGCGCGTTGCCATCCCGAGGGAGCGTAGCGACCGAGGGATGCCGCTCCCTCTTCCCTTTCCCGCTTCCCGCAGTTCTGCAGTTCCCGCAGTCCCTCTACCAGCCCAGCACCACCTTCCCGAAGTTCTCGTCGCGTTCCATCACCGCGTGCGCGGCCACGATGTCGGCGAAGGGGAACACCTGTGCCACCACCGGCTTCAGGGAAGCCGCCGGGCCGCCGAACCCTGGCACCACCTCCGCCGCGAACGCCGCCACCAGCGGGATCCGTTCCTCGAGGCTCCGGGTGCGCATCACGGTGCCGATCACCTCGAGCCGCTTGCGCAGGATCGGCTCCAGCGACAGCTCCGCGGTGGCGCCCTGCAGGAAGCCGAGCAGCACCAGCCGGCCGCGCGGGGTGAGGGCGTCGAGGTTGGCGGCGAAGGCCGGCGCGCCGAAGACGTCGAGGATGACGTCCACCGACTGGTCGAGCTGCTCGCCGAAGCCGCGCACCGAGGTGTCGATGGCCTCGTCGAGGCCCAGCGCCCGCGCCTGCGCCAGCTTGGCGGCGCTGCGCGAGGTGCCGGCCACCGTGGCGCCGAGGCGCCGGGCCAGCTGCACCGCGGCGGTGCCCACGCCGCTCCCCACCGCGTGGATGAGCACCCGCTCCCCCGCCACCAGCCGTCCCCGCGCCACCAGCGCGTCCCAGGCGGTGAGGAACGCCTCGGGGATGGCGGCGGCGTCGGTGAACGGCATCCCCTCCGGGATGGCCATCGTCTCGTCGGCGTGCACCACCACGAACTCGGCGTGGGCGCCGCCGCCCACGAGGCCCATCACGCGATCGCCCACCTGCCACCGCGTCACGCCGGGTCCGAGCGCCTCCACCTCGCCCGCGTACTCCAGGCCGGGGATGTCGGCCGGCCACCCGGCGGGGGCGGGGTAGCGCCCGCGCCGCTGCAGGATGTCGGCGCGGTTGAGGGCGCTGGCGTGCACCCGCACCCGGACCTGCCGCGGCCCCGGTTCGGGGGTCGGGGCGTCGCGGAGCTGGATGACGTCGGGGCCGCCGGCGGCGGTGTAGCGGATGGCGCGCATGGCACGAAGGTAACAGCCGCGCACAGCCCCCCGGATGGCGGCCCAGGACCGGTCACCGGGGGCCAGCTTGCGGAGCGGCGTACCGACCTGTACTATACCGAAGAAACGCCGAAGCCCACGGGCCCCGACGGCTTTTCTACCAAATGTGATCGTCGATCGTGGCGCCGAGCTCGGCGCGGCGCCGGTCCCCGTTTCCCTCTTCCCGTTTCCCGTTTCCCGTTTCCCGTTTCCCGTTTCCCGTTTCCCGTTTCCCGTTTCCCGAATCGTACCGCGAGCAGCCCCATGCCCACCTACTGCGACATCGCCCCCGGCCACGAGTGGCATGGTCCGTATCACGACGGCGAGTACGGCTTCCCGCTCACCACCGACGCGGAGCTGTTCGAGCGGCTCATCCTGGAGATCAACCAGGCGGGGCTCTCCTGGCTCACCATCCTCAAGAAGCGGGCGGCGTTCCAGGCGGCGTACCGCGGCTTCGACCCGGTGGTGGTGGCGCGGTTCGGCGCGCGTGACGTGCAGCGGCTGCTGGCCGACGCCGGCATCATCCGCAACCGGCTCAAGGTGGAGGCGGCGGTGGACAACGCGCGCACCCTGCTCCGGCTGCGCGAGAGCCACGGCGGCTTCCACGGCTGGCTCGCGGCGCACCACCCGCTGCCCAAGGACGAGTGGGTGAAGCTCTTCAAGAAGACCTTCCGCTTCACCGGCGGCGAGATCGTGGGCGAGTTCCTGATGAGCACCGGCTGGCTGCCGGGGGCGCACCACGAGGCGTGCCCGGTGTACCGGAAGGTGCTGCGGGCGCGGCCGATGTGGGCGGGAACCGACGGGAAGCGGGAAAAGGGAAGCGGGAAACGGTAGCCGCTGTCCGCTTCCCGTTTCCCGGTGTCTTCCCGCTTCCCGTGGTTCCGATGTTCACCCACCTCCACGTCCACTCCTGGTTTTCCTTCGGCGCCGGGGTCTCGAGTCCCGAGGTCCTGGCGCGGCAGGCGGCGGCGCGCGGCTTCACGGCGCTGGCCTGCACCGACACCAACGGCGTCTACGGCGCGGTGGAGTTCCAGCAGGCGGCGCTGGCCCACGGCCTCCGGCCCATCCACGGCGCGCACCTGGTGCACGGCGGGCAGGAGGTCGTGGCCCTGGCCACCGACGAGCGGGGATGGGCGGCGCTGTGCCGGGCCATCACGCACATCCACTGGACCGATGAGCACCGGGAAGCGGGAAACGGGAAACGGGAAACGGGGACGCCCGCCAATCGGGGCGCGGAACCCTTGCCGCGAGGCAGTTCCGCTTCCCGCTTCCCGCTTCCCGTTTCCCGGGACCTGTCGGCGCTCCTCGCCACCGACCGCGCCGGCCTCCTGCTCCTCTCCCAGGACATCGCCTTCCTGGAGGACCTGGTCCGCCGCTCCGGCCCGGTGGATGTCTACGGCGAGCTGCGGCCCGGGAAGCATCGGCACGCCGTCCTCGCGGCGGCCCAGCGGCTCGGCCTCTCGTGCGTGGTCACCGGCGGGGTGATGTTCGCCAACGCGGAGGACTGGGCCCGGCACCGGCTGCGGGTGGCGATCGCGCGGAACGCGGGGCTGGAGGAGGACGAAGACGGTACGGCGGTACGGCGGTACGGCGGTACCAGTGGCGAGGGCACGTTACCGCCCTACCGCCCTACCGCCTTACCGTCCGACTGGCTCCGCCCCGCCGACGACCTGGCGCGGCACTTCCCCGACCGGCCCGACGCGATGCTGCGGGCGGAGGAGCTGGCCGAGCGGTGCGGGTACCGGATCCCGGTGGGGGCGCGGGTGGTGGCGCCGCGGTTCGCGGACACGACCGACGCGCTGCTGCGGCTGCGGGCGCTGGCGTGGCGGGGGGCGGAGCGGCGCTACGGGATGGTGGCGCCGATCACCCGCGACCGGCTGGAGCACGAGCTCACGATCATCGCGCAGAAGGGGTTCGCCGACTACTTCCTGGTGGTGCACGACATCGTGCAGCACGGCCCCACCCACTGCGGCCGCGGCTCGGTGGCCAACTCGATCGTGAGCTACTGCCTCGGCATCACCCACGTCGATCCGCTGGGCGCCGGGCTCCTGTTCGAGCGCTTCCTCAACCCGGAGCGGAAGGACCCGCCCGACATCGACCTCGACTTCCCGTGGGACGAGCGCGACCAGATCCTGGCCTGGGTGTTCCGCCGCTATCCCCGGCCCCGCGCGGCCATGGTGGCCAACCACAACTGCTTCCGGCTGCGCGGCGCGCTGCGCGAGGTGGCCAAGGTGTACGGCCGTCCGCCGGGCGAGATCCGCGAGGTCACCCGCCGCTTCCCCTGGTTCAGCGAGGACGAGTCCATCGGCCAGCTGCTCGCCACCCATCCCAACTTCCAGGGGCTCAACCTCCCGGCGGTGTGGCAGGAGCTGGCGCGGGCGGCGGAGCCGCTGGTGGGCACGCCGCGGCACCTCTCGCTGCACCCCGGCGGGGTGGTGATCGTGCCGCAGGCGCTCACCGACTACGTGCCGCTGGAGCCGGCGGCCAAGCGGCTCGACGGTCACCCCGACCTCGCGGTGCCGGTGATCCAGTTCGAGAAGGACGGCGCGGAGGACGCGGGGCTGGTGAAGATCGACCTGCTGGGCAACCGCTCGCTGGCGGTGATCCGCGACGCCATCGCCGAGGTGCGGGTCCACACCGGGCGGCGGATCGACTACACCGCCGACGACCCCGACGACGACGCGGCCACCCGCGCCCTCTTCCGCACCGGCCAGACCATGGGCGTCTTCTACACCGAGAGCCCGGCCTCGCGGCTGTTGTGCGCCAAGTCGCGGGCGGAGAGCTTCGAGCTGCTGGTGCTCAACACCAGCATCATCCGCCCCGCCTCCAACCGCTTCATCCGGGTGTACCTGGAGCGGCTGCACGGCGCGCCCTACCAGCCGCTCGACCCGTCGCTGCAGGACACCCTGGCCGAGACCTTCGGGGTGATGGTCTACCAGGAGGACGTGGTGAACGTCTGCGCCGCCTTCGCGGGGCTGCCGCTCGCCACCGGCGACGGGGTGCGCAAGGCGCTCTCCAAGAAGCGGCCGGTGAAGGCGCTGGCGGCGTACGCGGCGGAGTTCTTCGCCGGCGCCGCGCGGCTGGGCCGCGACCCGGACACCGCCACGAAGGTGTGGGAGATGGTGCTCTCCTTTGCCGGCTACAGCTTCTGCAAGGGGCACTCCTGCTCCTACATCAAGGTGGCGCAGCACTCCTGCTACCTGCGGGCCCACTATCCCGCCGAGTTCATGGCGGCGGTGCTCGCCAACGGCGGGGGGTTCTACCGGCCGTTCGCGTACGTGGCGGAGGCCATGCGCATGGGCCTCACCGTCCGGCCCCCTGACGTCAACGCCAGCCGCTTCCGCACCACCGGGGGCGGCCGCGAGGTGCGGATCGGGTTCCAGTTCATCAAGGGGCTGTCGGCTGATGCGGTGGAGCGGATCGAGACGGCGAAAGGGGAAGCGGGAAACGGGAAGCGGGAAGCGGGGCCGATGGGCCGTTCGGCGGAGGCACCACCGCACCGGGGCGGCGGCGGGGTGGTCTCGGTGCTGCCGGAGCCGGCCGGCCCATCGGCCAGCCCCGACGCGCCGGCCCCCCTTCACCTCCCTCGACGACCTCCGCGCCCGCACCGGCATCACGCCCGACGACCTCCGGCTGCTGGTGCAGGTGGGCGCCTGCGACACCATCGCGGGGGGATGTCCCGGCCGATGCTGCTGTGGGCGATCGACAGTGAACAGCGGGAAGCGGGAAGCGGGAAACGGGAAGCGGAGCGGGCAATGTCCGGTTCCCGCTTCCCGCTTCCCCTTCCCGGCCCGCCATCCCCACCCTGAAGGAGTACACCCCCGACCGCCGCCGGCAGACCGAGTACGCCCTGCTCGGCTTCACCACCGACAGCCACCCGATGGCGCTCTACCGCGACCTGCTCGCCCGGCTCCGGATCACCCCCAGCACCAGCCTGGCGGAGCACGTGGGGCACAGCGTGCTCTGCGCCGGGCTGCTCACCACCGCCAAGCCGGTCTCCACCGTCAAGGACGAGCCGATGGAGTTCGCCACCTTCGACGACGGCGCCGGGCTGATCGAGGCCGTGCTCTTCCCCGACATATACAGAAAGCGGGGCCACGTGCTGTTCGACCAGGGGCCGTTCGTCTTCCGCGGCAAGGTGGAACAGGAGTTCGGCGCGGTGACGCTGACCATCACCAGCCTCGACCGGCTGGAGCGGCTGCGACCGCGGAGCCCATAGGCAGGGCACCCAGGGATCCAAACCACGCCCGGCGGCGTATCCGGAGAGTACCCGAGAGCCCTCCCGGGCCCCCTCCCCCTCCCGGAGTCCGCATGTCGCTGTGGCGCATCCTGAGGGAACCGATCCTCGAGGAGACCCGGCAGAACCTCGCCCGGTCGCGGGCCCGCGTGCCGGTCCCGCTGCAGGGTCCCCGCCAGATGCTCGGTCGCGGCGGCAACGGCTGCGGCGCCACCATCGGCGCCATGCCCCGCTGCGACTTCGCCTGCGTGGGGTGCTACCTCGGCGAGGAGGCCAACCGGATCCCCCCGGCCCCGCTCGCGGAGATCAAGGCCCAGATGCGGGCCCTCCGCCCCACCCTGGGCAACGCCGGCAACCTGCAGCTCACCGATGGCGAAGTCACCCTCCGCCCCGTGGACGAGGTGATCGAGCTGCTGCGCTACGCTCGCTCGCTCGGCCTCATCCCCATGCTCATGACCCATGGCGACGCCTTCCGCCGCCGGCCCGGCCTCCTGGAGCGGCTGGTGCTGGAGGGCGGGCTGGTCGAGGTGAGCATCCACATCGACACCACCCAGCGCGGCCGGCTGGGCGAGGACTACCGCCACGCGCGGACCGAAGAAGCGCTGATGCCGCTCCGGGAGGAGTTCGCCCGGATGCTGCGCGCGGTGGCCCGGACCACCGGCCGCCCCCTCCGGCCGGCCACCACCATGACGGTCACCGCCGACAACCTCGCCGGCGTGCCGGCCGTCATCCGCTGGCTCACCCACAACGCCGACATCTTCCGGCTGGTGAGTTTCCAGCCGGTGGCCCAGGTGGGGCGCACCGTCGAGGGGCTGGGCGGCGGGGTCAGCGTCGAGGCGCTGTGGCGGAAGATCGCCGAGGGGCTCGGCGGCTCCGCGGAGCAGGTGGAGTGGCTGGAACGATCATACGTCCACGTGGGGCACCCCGACTGCACCCGCTACCTTCCCGGCATGGTGTCTTGCGACCAGGGGCGCGCGCCCGCCTTCCACCCCGCCCGCACCGAGGGGGAGGCGAGCGCGCGCTTCTACGACGGCTTCCTCGAACGCTTCGGCGGGGTGAGCTTCCGGCTCGATACACCGCTGGAGAAAGCCGTCCGGATGGTGGCGCTGGCCGCGCGGGAGCCGCGCTTTGTGCTGGGAGGCCTCGGCCCCTACCTGCGGCTGCTGGCCCGGCAGGCGGACCCGGCGCACCCGCTCCGGTTCCTGTGGCGCCTGCTGCGGCGGCGGGCGCGGCTCCGCTCGCTGGTGATCGTGAGCCACCACTTCATGAGCCGGGCGGAGGTGGACACCCCGCGGGGCCGGGAGCGGCTGGACCTGTGCGTCTTCCATGTGCCGGTCCACGGCAGGCTGGTGCCGATGTGCGAGGTGAACACCATGGGGGTGCGGGAGGCGTACTACGCGGAGCTGAGCCGGTCGCGCGGGGAGGCCCCGGTGGCCGCCCCGGCGGGATGAGATGACCCGCCGGGCGGCGTGGGGCGCGGGGCTGGCGATCGCCCTGGTGGCGCTCTCGCTGGGCGGCCGCCCGCTCGCCTGGTGGCTCACCCTGGGCCTGCTCCGGCTCGGCTTCCCCGGCACGGCCACGGTCACGCCGGACGCACTGACGCGGGCCCTCGCGAGCAGCACCCCGCCGGTGGTCTTCGATGCCCGCCGCGCGGCGGAGTTTGCGGTGAGCCACCTGCCCGGCGCCCGGTTGCTGGATGTCGAGGCCGGGGCGGTGATCCCCTCGCCCCCGACCCCGGGCACCGCCGCGGTGGTCTACTGTTCGGTGGGCTACCGCAGCAGCCGCCTGGCCCGGGACCTCGAGCGCCAGGGCTGGGCCGACGTCCGAAGCCTCGAAGGCGGGATCTTCGGCTGGGCCATCGCGGGGCTGCCGCTGGTGGACGCCACCGAACGTTCCACCTCCCTGGTGCATTCCTACGGGTGGCCGGCAAGGCTGTTGCTGCCTCCGCCCCTCCGGGGCGACTGAGCGGCCCGGAGATCCGAATCGCGCTGGCCCACGTACCTCATCACGCACGAGCACCGAGCCATGACCGATCACCAGCATTACTACCATGCCCCCGACCTGGCCCGCTTCGCGGAGGTGGGCCAGGGCAATCCCGAGCTGTGGCAGAAGTTCCTCGGCTGGTACAGCGCGGTCTTCGCGGAGGGGGCGCTCTCCCAGCGGGAGAAGGCGCTGATCGCGCTGGCAGTGGCGCATGCGGTGCAGTGCCCCTACTGCATCGACGCCTACAGCACCGCGTCCCTGGAGCACGGCTCCAACGAGGAACAGATGACCGAGGCGGTGCACGTGGCGGCGGCCATCCGGGGCGGCGCCTCGCTGGTCCACGGGGTGCAGATGCGGAACCACCTCCACCAGCTGGGCATGCAGCCGTGACCGTGCTTCCCACGCTCCAGAAGCAGCAGCACCCGCTGGCGACGGGCGCCGCGCAGCTGGCGCGGCTCCACGCGGTGCGCCTGGAGCGGAGCTTTCCCCGCGCGCTCGACGGCGCCGGCCTGTGGCCGCTGCAGCCCACCGGGATCGACATCCTGCAGGTGAACGTGGGCAAGAAGTGCAACCAGACCTGCCGGCACTGCCACGTGGACGCCGGGCCCGACCGCACCGAGATGATGCCCGACGACGTGCTGGAGGCCTGCCTCGCCGTCCTGCGGGACCATCCGATCCCCACGCTCGACATCACCGGGGGCGCGCCGGAGCTGCACCCCGCCTTCCGCCGCCTGGTGACCACCGCGCGCGGGCTCGGGCGCCGGGTGATCGACCGCTGCAACCTGACGATCACCCGGCTGCCCAACTACCGCTACCTGCCGGCCTTCCTGGCCGAGCACCAGGTGGAGATCGTGGCGTCGCTGCCGTACTACCAGGCGCGCCAGACCGACACCCAGCGTGGCGACGGGGTGTTCGAGGAGTCCATCGCGGCCCTGCAGGAGCTCAACGCGCTGGGCTACGGCCAGCCGGGAACGGGGCTGGTGCTCAACCTCGTCACCAACCCCGTGGGGGCGTTCCTGCCGCCGGCGCAGGCGGCGGCGGAGCGGGAGTGGCGCGAGCGGCTGGGCCGGCAGCACGGGGTGGTGTTCACCCATCTTTTCACCATCACCAACATGCCGGTGAGCCGGTTCCTCGAGCACCTCGACGAGCGCCAGCAAACCGAGGCATACCTGGCCCGGCTGGCGCAGGCCTTCAACCCCGCCGCCGCGGCCGGCGTGATGTGCCGCACCACCCTCTCCGTGGGCTGGGACGGCCGGCTCTACGATTGCGACTTCAACCAGCAGCTCGACCTGCCGGTGGAGTCGCGGGTGCCGCGCACCATCTTCGAGTTCGAGGCGGCCGCGCTCGCCGGGCGCCGCGTCGCCGTGGCGCCCCACTGCTTCGGCTGCACCGCCGGTGGCGGCTCGAGCTGCGGCGGCGCGCTCGATGGCTGAGCCCGGCCGCCGTACGCTCCTCCTCCGCGTGGCGCTCGTGGCCGCCGGGCTCGCCGTGCTGGTGCTCGGCGGCCGCCAGCTCGCGGGGCTGATCCCCGCCTTCGTGGCCCGGGTCACCGCCCTCGGCCCGCTCGCGCCGGTGGTGTTCATGCTGGCGTACGCCGCGGCGGTGGTGGCGTTCATTCCCGGCTCGCTGCTCACCCTGGCCGCCGGGGCCGCCTTCGGCCTGGGACGGGGCGTCGTCGTGGTGCTCCTGGGCGCCACCCTGGGCGGCTCGCTCGCGTTCCTCATTGCCCGCTACGTGGCGCGGGCGCGGGTGGCGCAGGCCGTCGCGGCCAACCCGCGCTTCGCCGCCATCGACCGGGCCATCGGGCGCGATGGCCGCCGCATCGTCTTCCTGCTGCGGCTCTCCCCGGTGTTCCCCTTCAACCTGCTCAACTACGGCCTCGGCCTCACCACCGTGCGCTTCGTGGACTACCTCGTGGCCTCCCTCGGCATGCTGCCCGGCACCATCCTCTACGTGTACTACGGCAAGGTCGCGGGCGACGTCGCCGCGCTGGCCAGCGGCGCCGCCCCCGCCCGGGGCGCCGGCCACTACGCCGTGCTGGCCCTTGGCCTGGCCGCCACGATCGGGGTGACGGTGCTCGTCACCCGCACCGCCCGCCGCGCCCTCGCGGAGGCCGGCGCATGACCGCCCAGCTGCTCAGCGGCGACCTGCACGACGACGCCCTCACCGCGCAGGTCCACCCGCGCGACTGGCGGAACCCCATCCCGAAGGATCGCTATCACCTGGTGGTGATCGGCGCCGGCACCGGCGGCCTCGTCACCGCAGCCGCCGCCGCCGGGCTCGGCGCCAAGGTGGCGCTGGTGGAGCGGCACCTGATGGGCGGGGACTGCCTCAACGTCGGCTGCGTGCCCTCCAAGGCGGTCATCAGCGCGGCCCGCGCGTGGCACGGCGCCCGCGAGGCCGCGGCGCGGTTCGGCGGGCCCGTGGTCAGCGGGCCCGGGGACTTCGCGGCGGCGATGGAACGGATGCGCCGGCTCCGCGCTGGCCTCTCCCCGATCGACGGCGCGGCCCGCTTCCGCGCGCTCGGCGTGGACGTCTTCCTCGGCGAGGGGCGGTTCACCGGACGCGACACCGTCGCGGTCGGTGACCACGTCCTCCGCTTCCGCCGCGCGGTGATCGCCACCGGCGCCCGCGCCGGCGTGCCGCCGATCCCGGGCCTGGCCGAGGCGGGCTTCCTCACCAACGAGACCGTCTTCACCCTCACCACCCTGCCCCGCCGCCTCGCGGTCATCGGCGGCGGCCCGATCGGCTGCGAGCTGGCCCAGGCGTTCCGCCGCTTCGGCGCCGAGGTCACCCTCGTCGACGCCGCGCCCCGCCTCCTCCCCCGTGACGACGAAGACGCCGCCGCCCTCCTCGCCGACCAGCTCGTGAGCGAGGGCATCCACCTCGTCACCTCCGCCAGGGTCCTCGGGGTCGCGCGGGTCGGCGACTGGCGTGAGCTGTCCCTGGAGCACCCCGGCGGCCCACTGCGGCTGGCGGTGGACCAGGTCCTCGTCGCCGCGGGCCGCCGCCCCAACCTGGAGGGGCTCGGGCTGGACCAGGCGGGGATCGCCGCCACGCCGACCGGCATCACCGTTGACGACCGGCTCCGCACCACCAACCCCGCGGTCTACGCCGTCGGGGATGTCTGCTCCCGGTTCCAGTTCACCCACAGCGCCGATTTCCAGGCGCGGCTGGTGGTGCAGAACGCCCTCTTCTTTGGCCGTGCCCGCGCCAGCCGGCTGGTGACCCCCTGGTGCAGCTATACCTCCCCCGAGGTGGCGCAGGTGGGACTCACCGCGGCCGAGGCCACCGCCCAGGGGGTGGCACACGACGTGGTCCAGGTCGGGGTGGAGCACCTCGACCGGGCGGTGCTCGAGGATGAGACGCGGGGTTTCGCCAAGGTCGTCCTGGCGCGTGGCAGCGACCGGATCCTCGGTGCCACGATCGTGGGCGCCGACGCCGGCGACCTGATCGGCGAGGTGACCCTGGCCATGACCAGCGGGCTGGGCCTCGGCGCCATCGGCCGGACCATGCACCCCTACCCCACGCGCGGTGAGATCCTCCGCAAGGCCGCCGACGCCTGGCGTCGCGGCAAGCTGACGCCCACCGTGCGCCGCCTCTTTTCCACCTGGTTCCGGATCTTCCGCTGATGACCGACGTCGCCACCCCCGAGCGCCTGGAGCAGGTGCAGGCCTACTACGGCGCCCGGCTCCGCTCCTCCGCGGACCTCCGCACCGACGCCTGCACCACCGCCGAGTCGCCCGCGCCACGCCTGGCGGCCGCGCTGGCGCGGGTGCACCCCGAGGTGCTGGAACGCTATTACGGCTGCGGCCTGGTGGCCCCCGAGGCCATTGAGGGCGCCACCATCCTCGACCTGGGCTCCGGCGCCGGGCGCGATGCGTATACCCTGGCGCAACTGGTGGGCGAGGGCGGCCGGGTGATCGGCGTGGACGCCACGCGCGAGCAGCTCGCCGTGGCGCGCCGCCACCTGGAGTGGCACCGGGAGCGCTTCGGGTATGCCAGGGGAAACGTCGCCTTCGTGGAGCACGACCTCGACCACCTGGCGACCCTGCCGCTCGAGGCGGGCAGCGTGGACGTGGCGGTGTCGAACTGCGTCTTCAACCTGCTGCGCGACAAGGGCGCGGCCTTCCGGCAGGTGCACCGCCTGCTGCGTGCCGGCGGCGAGTTCTACTTCTCCGACGTCTACGCCGACCGCCGCCTGCCCCGCGCCCTGCTCGATGACCCCGAGCTGGTGGGCGAGTGCCTCGCCGGGGCGCTGTACTGGAACGACTTCCTGGCCCTGGCCCGCGCGGCCGGCTTCGGCGATCCGCGGCTGGTGACCAGCCGCCGACTCGGCATCAGGGACGATCGGATTGCCGCCCGGCTGGCGCCGGCCCGCTTCTATGCCGCGACCTGGCGGCTGTTCAAGCTGGAGGGCCTCGAGCCCGCCTGCGAGGACTACGGCCAGGCGGTGCGGTACCATGGCGGGATCCCCGGCGCCGAGGCGCTGGTGCACCTGGATGGGCACCATCCCTTCGAGGCCGGGAAGATCGTCCCCGTGTGCGGCAACAGCTGGCGGATGCTGGCCGAGACCCGGCTGGCCCGGTGGTTCAGCTGCTTCGGCGATACCACCCGCCACTACGGCATCTTTGCCGGGTGCGGGACCAGCCTGCCCTTCGCCGAATCCGGCGGGGAGGCCCCGGCGGCCGGGGCGTGCTGCTAGGCGGGGCCGCGGCCCAGCCCGCGGCCTAGCGCCGGCCGGCGGCGAGGCGGGCCGCCTGCTCCACGCTGTTGAGGGTCCAGTCGTAGTCGGTGTACTCGAACGTCTTCCAGGCACCGCCCTCGAGCAGGTCCCGTTCCGGGCCGGGCTCGTACCACCGGGCGATGAACCGCGCCACGGCCTCCCTGCTCCCGCCGAAGTCCTTCGCGTAGTCCCGGAACTTGAAGACCTGGCTCACGTACACGGACCGCGTGGCCAGCTCCACCCGGTTCTTGGCGGGGGAGCCGCGGAGGAAGGTCCGCCCCTGGTCCTCGAGCTGCTCCTCGAGCCGGGCGCCGCTGTACGCTTCACTCCGGAGCGGCGGGCACCCCATGGCCGCGCAGACCAGGGCAAAGTGGATCCGGGGTTCCTGGTACGTGGGGCGGATGATCTTCTGCTCGATGTGGTCCAGGCCGTACGCCGTCCCGCCCACGACCGCCAGCTTCTCGGTCCAGGGGCCATAGCCCTTGATGATGCCGCCGGTCTTGTTGATGTTCCGGATGGACCGCGTCTCGTCGTGCGCCAGGATCAGCTGGATCGTGTAGGCGTTGTAGGCGTTGATCCAGAACGCCAGCTGCTCCTCCCGCGGCAGCGGCGCCGGGTCGAAGGCCGCCAGCTGGGCCAGATACTGCGGGAACGCGGGCGCGGCGCGGAAGGCGGCGTAGTCCACGATCCCCTCGCGCACGTGCGCGCGCAGCAGGCCGTCGAAGGGGCTGTGGTCAAACCGGTCCTGGCCGGTGAGTGGGCCGGCCAGCAGGGTGGCGGCCAGGGCGGCGGTGGTGCTCCAGCGGGTCATCCGATCCTCGTTGAGGTGTGCTCCCATGCTACGTCGCCGGACCGCGCCCGGATTCCTCGGCCTGGCCGCCCTGCTCCTGGCCACCGGGCTCCCCGCCCAGGCCGCCCCGAAGGAGCTCGACGCGAGCATCACCCGCATCCTGCAGCAGTTCCACCAGCCGGGCGCCGCCATCGCGGTAGTCCGGGACGGCAAGGTGGTGTTCCAGCAGGGCTGGGGCGTCCGCACCGTCGGCCGCCCCGAGAAGGTGAACGAGCACACCAGCTTCCAGGTGGCCAGCAACAGCAAGGCGATGACCGCCGCCGCGCTCATCACCTTTGCGCGGGCGCCCGACGGCTCCATCGAGCGCATGACGATGGCGCCGGTGCTCCCCTCGACCGACTTCAGCTTCGACTACCAGGACCTGCTGTTCCGGCCGGTCCGCTGACGGGGCGGGACCCCGGGGTCCCTCGACGCACCCCGGGGTGAGGGCCGTCACCAGCCGCGCGGCCGGGCGGAGCCTATGCTAGTCTTCAGGCAACTTCCGTCCCACGCGCGGCATCCCATGGTGGTCCCTATCCCGATGCGTCGCATGTTCCCATCCGCCCTCACGGGCCTGCTGGCCATCGCCGTGGCCTGTTCCTCCACCGATCCGCGCCCGGGGCCCGACCCGAACGCGCCGGTGGTCACCATCACCAGCCCCGCCGACAACGCGAGCGTGGCGGAGAGCACCGCGGTGCTCTTCGCCGGGGGGGCCGTGGATGACGACGGCGCGACCATCGCCGACAGCGCGCTGCTCTGGTCGAGCACCATCGACGGGGCCCTCGGCGCCGGCGACAGCGTGGTGCTCAGCACCCTCACCCCGGGCCACCACACGATCACCCTGAGCGCCACCGACACCGCCGGCCTCACCGGCCACGCCTCGGTGACCCTCACCGTGACGGGCAACGAACCGGCACTCGGCCTCGATACCATCGCCTCCGGGTTCGACAACCCCATCTTCCTGACGGCGCCCCCCGGCGACACCACGCGGCTGTTCGTGGTGGAGCAGAGCG
This sequence comes from Gemmatimonadota bacterium, assembly GCA_016713785.1. Taxonomy (NCBI): domain Bacteria; kingdom Pseudomonadati; phylum Gemmatimonadota; species Gemmatimonadota bacterium. The sequence continues at coordinate 2,531,382 of JADJOM010000003.1, forward strand.
GCGCCATCCGGATCATCAAGAACGGCACGGTCCTGGCCACGCCATTCCTCAACCTGCACGACTCCCTGAGCACCGGGAACGAGCAGGGGCTGCTGGGCCTGGCCTTCGCCCCCGACTACTCCGCCACCGGCCGGTTCTATGTGAGCTACACCCGCCAGAACGGCGACAGCCGCCTGGCCCGCTACACCGCCTCCGGCGATCCCGACGTGGCCGATGAGGCCTCGGGCGTCACCATCCTCGAGGTGCCGCAGCCCTACTCCAACCACAACGGCGGCGGCATCGCGTTCGGGCCCGACAACTACCTCTACTACGGCCTCGGCGATGGCGGCAGCGGCGGCGACCCCGACGGCCACGGCCAGCGGCGCGACGAGTTGCTCGGCTCCATGCTCCGGCTCGACGTGAGCGGCGCCACCTACACGGTTCCCGGCACCAACCCGTACCACGGAAGCACCGCGTTCCGGCAGGAGCTGTGGAACTACGGCCTGCGCAATCCGTGGCGCTGGAGCTTCGACCGCGTGACCGGCGACCTCTACATCGGCGACGTGGGCCAGGGAGACTACGAGGAGATCGACGTGACGCCGGCGGCCAGCACCGGCGGCGAGAACTACGGCTGGAACACCATGGAAGGCACCCACTGCTACCCCGACGCCACCCCCTGCAACCCGGCGGGCCTGACGCTGCCGGTGCTGGACTACAGCCATGGGCAGGGCTGCTCGGTGACCGGCGGCTACGTGTACCGCGGCCAGGACATCGCGTCGCTCCAGGGCACCTACCTCTACGCCGACTACTGCAACGGCTGGGTGCGGAGCTTCCGCTGGTCGGGTGGGGGGGCCACCGCACGGCTCGACCGGCCAGAGCTCGAGCCCGGGGGGAACATCACCAGCTTCGGTGAGGATGCGCGGGGGGAGCTGTACATCCTCACCCAGGGGGGCGGGGTGCACCGGATCGTGGCCCGCTGACGGGCGGCGGCGCGGGGGTTAGGTTCTCTGCACCCCTCCTCCGCGCCCATGTCCGACGCCCCTGACCGTGCCGACCTGCAGGACCTCGCCGACCGCCTGCCACCGCAGGCGCTGTTCGGTACCTCGTCGTGGAACTACCCCGGCTGGAAGGGGCTGGTCTACGAGCGGGACTATCCCAAGACCGGCGCGGCGGCCCGGATGCTCGAGGAGTACGCCCGCTATCCGCTGTTCCGGACGGTGGGCATCGACTCCACCTTCTACAACCCCGCCAGCCCGAAGGTCCTCGAGAGCTACGCGCGGGCCCTGCCCCCCGGCTTCCGCTGCGTGAGCAAGGTGTGGGACCGGATCACGGTCCACACCCTGCCCAAGGCGCGCTACAAGACGCAGGGGGGCGAGGCCAACCCCGACTTCCTCAACGCCGAGCTGTTCACGGCGGAGGTGCTCGGCCCCTGCCTGGAGCACTTCAGTGATCACCTGGGGCCGTTCGTCTTCGAATTCCAGACCATCGCCCGCTCGGCGAAGCTCACCGGCCAGGCCTTCGCCGACCTGCTCGACCGGTTCTTCTCCCGGCTGCCGCGCGAGGTGCCCTACGCCGTCGAGCTCCGCAACCAGGAGTACCTGGTGCCGCCCTACTTCGCGGTGCTGCGGGAGCACAACGTGGCCCACGTCTTCAACAGCTGGACCCGGATGCCCGCCATCGGCGAGCAGCTCGACCTGCCGGGCAGCATGAGCGCGCCGTTCACGGTGGCGCGGGTGCTGCTGCGGCCCGGCCGCACCTACAACGACGCGGTGGACGCCTTCGCGCCCTACCACGAGATCCGGGACCAGAACCCCGAGCTCCGCGCCGACGTGGCGCGGCTCATCCGCATGGCCACCGAACTCCGCATCCCCGCCTACGTGCTGGTGAACAACCGCGCCGAGGGGAGCGCGCCCAAGACCATCGCCGCCATCGCCGCCCTGCTCGTGAAGTAACGCCCGTCCCCACTCCCCCACCTCTTTTCCCCCTCCCGTTGCTTCTTTCCCCTTTCCCGATTCCCCCTTCTCTCTTCCCTCTTCCCTCTTCCCTCTTCCCGCTTCCCGCTTCCCGCTTCCCGCTTCCCGCTTCCCGCTTCCCGCTTCCCGCTTCCCGCTTCCCGCTTCCCGCTTCCCGCTTCCCGCTTCCCGCTTCCCGCTTCCCGCTTCAAAGGAAGAACCCCTCCCCCACGCATGGTGGAGAAGGGGTTCGGCGCGCCTGGGCCAGGGGGCGTGGCCCAACGGCGCGGAGCTAGGCGGAGGCGCGGCGGGCCGGGCTGCGGCGGCGCACCACCGCGCGACGCTTGCGGGGACCTTCCTCGACCGGGCTCTGGGCCAGCGCGTGGGCGGAGGCGGCGAGGGAGATGGCGCGGCTGGCGGCGTGGCTGCCGTGCACCGAGGCCTCGACCCAGCGGCCGAAGGGCGCCTGTTCGCCGGTGAGGAACGGCCGCGCGGCGCGGGTGTCGAGCACCGCCTGTCGCTCGGCCTCCGGGAGCTTGAGCACGATCGCTTCGTCGAACAGGAAGGCGAACATGCGGCCGTGGGTGAAGAACGCCTCCGCCCCGAACATCCGCTTGGTCGTCACCTCCGGCATGGCACGAATCGCCGCCTGCACGACCTCGTACGCATCGCTCCGCGTGCGCGCCACTGATCCGCTCCCGGTCCGTGAGGCTGGAAAAAGGGTGGCAAACGTACCACCCGGGGGCCGGGTCCGCCAGCGCGATCAGTCCCGAAGAGTGACCGTAAGACCCCAGCTCCGCTCCCCATGTGGGGGCAGGATCGGGGCCAGTTCCGCCCCCGGCTGCCCGGGGGCAATCGCGGTGGTCAGGGCCAGGCAGGGTTCCACCGCGAGGTTCCAGTACGGCTCCCCTGTGGGGGCCCAGCCGCCACAGTTGAGCCACAGCCCGATCGCCGGGATCTCCGCCGCATCCCAATGCATGGCAAGCGTTTCCCCGCGGGTCGGGTCGCGCAGTTCCACCGCGGCGTCGCGTGGCGGCGTGACCAGGAGCATGGCGGCCCAGCCGCCCGTCTCCGGCACGGTGAACCCCTCCGCGCCCCCGACCGGCCAGGGGATCTCCTCCCCGACACGCCAGTCGTCGCGGCCGTGCACCGATGCCACCCGTGCCCGCGACACTCCCGGGATCGTGAGGCGGGTGCCCGGCTGGATGCCGAACAGCGGATGGGCCGACCAGAAGTAGGGGACCGGCGCGGGCTCCTGCCCGCGCAGCAGGTAGCGGAAGCTCACGCTCGCCACGCCATCGGCGCCGACACTCACCTCGCGGGAGAACTCCGCCGCCACGCTCCGGGTGGTGGTGGTGCTGCGCCAGCTGGTGGCCTCGGCCGAGGCGAGCAGGTCGTGCCGCCAGCGCGCGCCCCAGAGGTCGCCGTGGTCGGGGAGGATGCGGCCGTCGGCGGTGCGGCCGGGCTGGATGGTGGGGAAGCACTCATCCCATCCGCCGCTGTCGTAGCCGTCGACGTACGCGGTGGGGCCGTCCGGCGGCGGATCGGCGGGCAGGCGGAGGGGGAGGCGCGGGTTCCGCCACAGCCACTCGCGCCCGGCGCGGCGGCGCAGGTTGGTGATCCGCGCCCCGGCGCCGGGGACGGCGATGAGCTCGAGGGTGTCGTTGTACAGCGCCACGGCGGGGAGGCCCGCGACGGTCAGCTGACGGTAGGGCATGGGAGGCGTCCGCGCCCCGGGGCGGGGCTCAGGCGGGGAGGTCCGGCTCCACGCCCGCCACGGCGCAGAGGCGCAGCACCGTCTCGCCGATCTTGTTGTTGGGCGTCGAGGCGCCGGCGGTGATCCCGATGCGTCGCGCCCCGGTGAGCCACCCCGGCGCCACCTGCTCCTCGGCGGCCTTGATGCGCGGCTGGTGCCGCAGCCCGCCGGTGGCGACGTCGATGGAGGTCGCGTCCTCGATATGGTAGGTGCGCACCCCCCGCTCGCGGCACAGCGCGGCGAGGTGGGTGGTGTTGCTCGAGTTGTAGCCGCCCACCACCAGCATCAGGTCGAGCGGCTCCTCGAGCAGCCTGAGCACCGCGTCCTGGCGCTCCTGGGTGGCGGAGCAGATGGTGTCGAAGGTGCGGAAGTGCTCGCCCAGGGTGTCCTGGCCGTAGCGGCGGCCCATGCTGGCCCGCACCTCGTTGGCGATCGCCATCGACTCGCCCGAGAGCATCGTGGTCTGGTTGGCGAGTCCCACCCGCACCAGGTCCCGGGCAAAGTCGAACCCCGGCGACATGGCGTGCGCAAAGCGCCCGGCCAGCGCCGCCTCGTCGCCGCGGCCCTCGATGAAGTCGCAGACCAGCCGCGCCTCGTCCATGTCGAAGACCACCAGGTAGCGGCCGCCGGGGTACTTGGTCACCTGGCTCGCCGTGGCCCGGGTCTCCTCGTGGAAGTACTTGCCGTGGATCAGCGCGGTATAGCCGTCGCGGGCGTAAGCCTCCACCCGCTTCCAGACGTTGAGCACCGAGCCGCAGGTGGTGTCCACCAGCACCGCGCCGATCTCGCGCAGCCGGGCGAAGTCCTGCACCGTCACCCCGAACGCGGGGAGGATCACCACGTCGGCGGGCCCCACCGGGCTGAAGTCGAAGCCGCCGTCGGCCGCGCGCGCCAGGATGGTGATGCCCATGGCGGTGAGCTTGGCGTTGACGTGCGGGTTGTGGATGATCTCGCCCACCAGGAAGAGGCGCCGGTCGGGGAACTTGGTGCGGGTCTCGTAGGCGTACTCGACCGCGCGATCCACCCCGTAGCAGAAGCCGAACTCGCGCGCCAGCCGGAACTCGAGCGGGCCGGCGCCCAGCCGGTAGTCGCCCGCCCGGAAGGCGTCGACCACCGCGCTCGAGTAGTCGGCGGTGAGCTGGCCCTCGATCGCGGCCTTGAGCCCGAAGCCCTTCCGGAAGTACGAGGCGGTCATGCGAGGGAAGCTACTGCGCCGACGGCGCCCGCGGCACCGCGCCGCGGCGGGCGGTGTCGGCCGGCAGCAACTCATCGGCGGCCGGGCGACCCTCCGCCCGGCGGCGGGGCACGGCGGTCCGGGCGGTGGCGGAATCCAGCGCGGCCGCCGAGTCGGTGCGCGGCGCGGTGGGCGGGATCGAGTCGACCGGGCAGGGACCCGCCACCAGGCCCGTGGCGGTGCCGGTCACCCGCAGCGTTTCGGGCCGGTCCAGGGAGACCAGCCGCAGCCCGAACCGGGCATCGAAGCCCTCGCCGGCGGCGGTGAGCTCCACCGTGCCGGAGTCGCTCTGGAACGCCTCGAGCCGTTGCTCGGTGAACCAGCGCAGCGCCCCCGCCGCCCCGGGGCGCGGGGTGAGGGTGTCGATCCCCGGGTCGAACACCGGGTAGCTGCCGGGACCGATCGCCTGCTCCGGATAGAGCGCCAGGCCCAGCCCCTGGTCCTCCCGGACCGCCGTGACCTCCAGCCGCGCGGCCACCGGGCACCAGGCGGACTGGGCGCCGGCCGCGAGCTTCCCGGCGGCGAGGTTGGTGTCGGTCGCGGTCCAGCTCGCCTCGAGGCGAGCGCCGGACGGGGCGTCGGACTGGCAGGCGGTGCAGGCGATCAGGAGCGCGAGGGATGCCGCGGGGAGGGAGGCCGGACGCATGGCCGGGAACCTAGGGGGGACGGGTCGGCCGGCGGAAGGGGAGCGGCGTCGGTGTCATGATCGGCCACCGCGCCCGCCGGGCGTCAAGCCCGACGGGCGCCGTGGGCGATGCGGGAGGGACTAGAAGCGGTACCCGAAGCCCGCGCCGATCACCAGCGGGTTGATCTTCAGTTCATAGACCTTGGTGCTGCCGGACTTCACGTCCGTCTTGATGTACACGTACTTGGCGTCGAGGTTGAACGAGCCCCGGCCGCCCAGCGGGATGTCGATCCCGGCCTGGCCGGCGTAGCCGATGCTGGTGGTCAGGTCGAGGTCCTGCAGGCCGCCGGACTGCCCGTAGAAATAGGTCATGTTCACGCCCGCGCCGATGTACGGCGAGGCGCCGCTGGCCAGCGGGCGGAACTGCAGCAGCAGGGTCGGGGGCAGGACGTTGGCGCTGCCGAGGCTGGTGTTGCCGGCCTTCACCTCGTGCCCGGACGTCGCCAGGATCAGCTCGATCGAGAGGTGCGGGGTCAGCATCCGCCCGATGTCCACTTCCATCGTCGCGTTGGTGTTGACGTCGAGCCCCTTCGGCTTGCTGGAGGCGCTCGGGGCGATCACGACGCCGCGGGCCCGGATGAGCCAGGGGTGATGCTCCTGCGCCTGCACACTGGCGGCACCGAGCAGGGCAAGACCGAGGGTAAGGCCGACGCGCACACCACGCATATCCGCTCCAGGGAAGAAAGGTTGAGCGGAACTTGCCGGGCGCGGCTGAAGCGAGTATGAAGACGAGGTCAAAAGACCGTTAGATCCCTTTAGAATGCCCGCGACGCTTCCCCGCGTGCCCCGCCCCCCGGCGGCGCGGCGCCGCTCCCCCCGGCGGCGGCACCAGCCGGTACTTCCCGGCGCGCACCGCGTCCGCCATGGAGCCGACGGTACGCCGGTCGAGCAGCCCCAGCATGCTGGCCTTCAGGGGCGCCCATGCGTGATGCACCGGGCACGCGGTGGCGTCGGCGCACACCTTGAGGCCCAGCAGGCACCCCTGGAACACCGACGGCCCCTCGACCAGCTCCACGACCTCACGGACCGTGACGTCGAGGGCGGCTCGCTGGATCGCGTAGCCGCCGCCGCGGCCCTTGTGCGACTGCACCAGGCCGCGCTGCACCAGCCCCTTCAGGATCTTGGTGAGGTAGGGAGCGGGCAGGCCGAGGTGGCGCGCGACGTCGCGGTTGAGCACCGGCTGACCCGTCGGCTGCACCGCCAGGTGGATCAGGGCCTGGAGCGCATACTCGCTGGTCCGGGAGAGGAGCATGGACCGAAGCTATCCGGGGGTCCGGGCGCGGGTAAGCCCGCCGGCTAGAACAGGCTCCGCACCACCAGGTCGAAGCGCAGCCCGTCGCCGCCGCGACTGATCGGGTGGCTCAGGTCGAAGCGCAGCAGGTCCCCGAGCAGCGCCAGCCCCGCCCCGCCGCCCGCGAGCACCCGCGAGCCGAAGAGGTCGACCGCCCGGGCCGACTGGCCGGCATCCACGAACACCACCGGCCGGAGGCTCCCGCGCCGCAGCGGCAGGTCGAGCTGGGCCGCCCACAGCGCCTGCCCGCCCCGCGTGGCGTAGTCGAAGCCGCGCACGGTCTGCTGCCCGCCCAGCCGGAACGCCTGCTGCGGCAGCGGGGCGCCGGTGGCGAGGCCCCCGCGCAGGGTGAGCACCGGCACCGCGCGCCCGCGCCACAGCGGCCAGCGGAGCTGGCCGTGGAGCCGCGCCGTGCCGCGCGCCGCGTTGCCGAGGACGTCGGCGGCGAGGCTCCACCGTGGCCCGAGCGTGCCCCCGTCGATCCGCACCTCGGCGCCGGCGTAGGTCCCCTCCGTGATGGCCGGGTTCCGGGGGAAGCGGCCGGTGCCGCCCAGGGCGTCGTTGAGCCATGACCGGGCCTCGCGCCGCACGCTGCGCTGGTCCTCCACCCGCAGGGTGGTGGTCAACTCGAGCCCCGTCCCGAGCGCGCCCTCGCGCCGCAGGGATCCCCCGTGCACCAGGTGATAGTCGGCGTCGTCGTGGCCGGCGAAGAGCGCGTTGAGGCTGTTGCCGAAGGCGTTCCCCCGCCCGAAGGGATCGTTGCTGGCGAGGTCACGGACGCCGCGCAGGGTCCACCGCGCCCCCGGCGCCTCGCGCACCACGGTGAGCCCGCCCATCACCCGCTGGTCGGCGAACCCGAAGCGGCCGTCCACCCGGAGCGTGGTGAACCGGTCGGCCGGCAGCTGCCACATGTAGCCGAAGCCGGGGGCGGCGCCCTGCACCCGGTTGTACCGCATCATCTCGGGAATCCGCTCCCACAGGAAACCGTGCCGCGGCCGCCCGGTGAGCTCGGACGGCAGGTCCACCGTCAGCCGCTCCAGGTCGGACTGGACGTCGCGCAACACCCGGTCGGTCCCCGGGTCGTCGGCCAGGGTGAGCGTGTCGCCCCAGCCGCCGTAGGCCGCGAGCGAGTCGCCCGGCGCGCGGTGGATCTCGAAGCGGCCGTTCTCCCACCGGCCCGCCTCGGTGTGCGGCAGCGAATCCTCGGGGATCTCCTCCCCGTTGCGCCGCCGCCGGCCGTCCTCGCGCAGCGAATCGCGCCGCAGGCGGGCGAGCTCCTCCAGGTGGAGCGGGTCGCCCCCTTCCGGGGGGAGCGGCACGGTGAACGCGATCGGCGTGCCCCGGTTGAGCACGTAGTCGTCGAAGGTGGTGCGGGCCTCGAAGGGCACCACCAGGCTGCCGAGCCAGGGCAGCTCCACCCGACCCGACACCACCTGCCGGTACGGCATCCAGAACCGCTCCCCCTGCAGCGCGTACTCGAGGTCGGCGTCGAGGGTGAGGATCCGGCTCACGATCCGGTTGATGCGCCGGGCGTCCTTCTCCCCCTCCTCGTCGGGGTCGTACCACAGCTCGGTCCCCACGAAGCGGAAGGTGAAGCGGACCAGGTCGGCCTCGGCGGCGTCGAACCAGAGCCGCCCCGCCACCAGCGCCGGCCCCTTGCGGCGCGGCATCACCTGCACCGCGATCAGCTTCAGCCGCCGCCCCTCGGGGGTCGAGACCTGCACGCTGTCGGTGATCTCGTAGCGGTACCACGCGGGACCATCGGCGGCGAGGGGGTGGAGGGCGCCGCGGGGCGGGATGTCGTTGCCGAAGACCCGGATGGAGTCGCCGAGGCCGCGGGGGAAGAACCACGGCTGGTCGAAGGTGCTGTTGAGCTTGAGGTTGCTGCTGCTGGCCACGGCGCGACGGCCCAGGATCTCCACCCGCAGGTCGTTGGGCCGGGCCCACTCCACCCGGCCCTCCTGTTCCTCCACGGCGGCGTTGGGCACCGCCGCCCAGCGGCGCCGCCCGATGCCGAACGAGAGCCGGTAGCGAAACCTGGCCGCGTAGTCCGCGACCCCGGCGTCCTCCGCCGCGTGCCGCGCGATCGCGCGACCCACGAGGGCTTCGGTGGCGGCGTCGGCGTAGGGGGTCGTGTCGGCCGGCGCGTGGGCCAACAGCAGCAGGAGCGGCAGCATGTGTGGTACCGGTTCGGAAGGGTGACGGGGGCTCGGACGGTGGCGCCGCTGACGCGGTTTCAGGCCGGGACGCATGCGGGGCGGGCCCGAGAGCCCGCCCCATTCGGTGTCCCACCCGGGTCCCGCCGGTCGTCAGGCGATCGGCTCGCTGCCCGTGGCCGTCTTGGCCCAGCGGCTGCGGCCGTCGCGATGCAGCCCGTAGGCCTTGAGCCGGCGCCACAGCGTGGTGCGACTGATCCCGAGGTGCTTGGCGGTCTCGGCCAGCTTCCAGCCATGCTGGTCAAGGGTGCGGACGATGGCATCCCGTTCGCGGTCGGCGAGGGTGCTCGGGCCGTCGACGCCGGGCACGAACATCGCCTCCCCGAGCTCCAGCCCGCCCACGCGCAGGGGCCGCAGCCGGCCGCCCATGGCCGCCAGGCGGGGCAGCAGGTTCTGCGCATCCTCGGCGGGATCGAGGAGGTCGGCCAGTCCGTCGCGGGCCTGGGCGTTGGCGTACAAGACCCTCCCCTGCGGATCAAACACGACCACGCCCTCGCTGAACCCGTCGAGCAGGGCCTTGGCGAGCGGCGAGAAAATGGAGGGTGCAGGCGTATGGTTATCCGGCATGGTCGAGTCTACGGTAGCGTTCGGAAAGGGGTTTCAGTCTGCTTCCATCCCGGTGACGACTGGCGGGGGGCTCGCATGGACACCCACCCCCGGCCCTACTCCGGGATGCCGGCCCCCACCCCTGGGCCGGCGCCCTCCATCCGCTCGGCGTGAATCACCAGCCCGAGCCCGGCGAAGATCAGGAGCCCCGCCGCCAGGGTCCGGCCCGAGAGACCCTCGTCGGGGAGGACCAAGGGAGCCACCAACGCCGCCAGCAGCGGCTGAAGGTAGATGAAGGAGGCCACGGTCTGGGGTGATACGCGCCGCAGCGCCCAGAGGTTGAGCAGGTAGGCCAGGATGGTCGGAAAGAGGACGATGAACCCCACCAGCGCCCATGCCCCCGGGGTCACCGCCGCCACCGCGCCGCCGCGCAGCGAGGGCGCCGCGATCGGCAGGGTCCCCACCATCGCGAACGCCATGATGTAGGTGGAGGCCGTCAGCGCGTCGAGCTGGCGGAGCAAGGGCTTGGACAGCAGGAAGTAGCCGGCGTAGCAGAGCATGGCGAGGAGGATCAGCAGGTTGCCCAGCGCCACGCCGGGCGCGAACGAGAGCCGGTCCGGCCCCACCAGGTAGATGGCGCCGAGCCCCGCCACCCCGATGCCCCACAGCTTGCCCGCGGAGGGGCGCTCCTGCCCCAGGAGCAGCGCGCCCAGCACGGTGAAGACGGGGGCGGTGGTCGTGAGGATGGTGGCGTTCACCGCGGTCGTGTGGCTCAGCCCGAAGACAAAGAGCGACTGGTTGCCGGTGACGCCGAGCAGGCCGCAGAGCGCCACGTGGGCCAGGGTGCGGCGGTCGCGGATCCAGGGGCCGCCGCGGGCCAGGTTGAGCAGCCCGAGCGCGAGGGCGGCTCCCACCACCCGGCAGCCCACCAGCAGCCCGGCCGGGACGGTGGCCAGCACCAGCCGGCCCACGATGGCGTTGCTGGCGAAGAGCACCTGCACCACGATGAGCGCCAGGTACGGCCCCCGGCTGCCGGCGACGGGCTTCACCGGCGCCGGTGCCGGGGCGGCTTGAAGCGGGCCCGCTTCTCCTGCTGGTCGGCCTGGCGCAGCAGCGCCTTGAGCTGGTCCAGGGTGTCGGCGTGGAGCGCGGGGCGGTTGCCGCGCACCACTGCGAAGGCGAGCGGCCGGTCCACCGCCGGCAGGTCATCCGGCTGGAGCCGGCGGGCTTGCCCCTCACGCAGTTCCAGGCGGACGGCCGGTCCGGCGGCCGTCACCTCGTAGCGCAGCGGCACCTGGTCGCCGAACACCCGGGCGCTGCCCGGCAGCTCCAGCAGCCGCGCCCGCGTGCCCTCGTCCACGGCGCCGACGTCGAGCTCCACCGGCGTGCCGAGGAAGCCGCGCCATCCGGTCACGCCGGAGAGCCGCTCGCGCAGCCGGGCGCGGATGGTCTCCGGGGCGGCGGCCGTGAGGGTACCGCCGGAGCGGCGCCATAGCTCGCCCAGTTCCTGCGCCGCGCGCCGGATCCGGCCCTGGCTCGGGTGCACCGTCTCGCCGGCGAGGAGCATTCCGGCCAGCGCGTCCGCCAGTGGCTCGCGGAACTCGGGCGGCACCGGATCCTCCAGCGGTTCCACCAGCGCGTCGAGCTCGAAGCCGAAATACTCCAGCCGCTGCCGGACCACGAGCCCCTGGTGCTTGCGCGGCCCGCCCACCTCGATCTCCGCGCGGCTGCGCCGCGCACAGCGCCGGATCAGGTCGTAGCCCAGCGTGGTCCCCTCGATGGCGGCGCGCGGCACGCCGAACCGGTCGGCGAAGAACCGCAGGCCACCCGCCACGGCCCCCCATGTGCCCGCCACCGAGTTGCGCGAGACCCGCGCCTCCTGGCCGTCGGCGGTGTGCTCGTCGATCACCAGGTCGAACGGCATGATCCGGGCGACCAGCTCGAGCCAGAGGTCCCGCAGCTCCCGGCCGGCGTAGGGCAGCTTCCCCGGCAGCGGCAGCTCGAGCGCGCGGTACACCGACGCCGCCCCGAGGGCGATGTCCTCGATCGCCTTGACCAGCACCCCGCGCGCCTCGGCCCACTCCGCCAGCCCCGCCTCGTCGAAGAGGTGCCGCGGCAGGCCGTGCACCTCACCCAGGTGGGCGTGCCGGTTCACCGCTTCCGCAAAGAGGTTGTAGGCGGTGAGGTGGTCGCTGCCGTTCACCCGGGCGCCTTCGAGGTCGCGCTCCTCGCGGGTCATCCGGTGCAGCGAGTCGATGTTGGCGCAGACCGCCACCACCGGCACCAGCGGCCCGCTGGCATGCACCAGCAGCTCGCCCCAGTGCCGCTCCACCGGCATCGCCTCCACCTCGCGACCGTAGCGGGTGAGCCGCCCCTGCTCGATCAGCCCACGGTCGGTGAGCAGCGCCACCGCCTTGCGGTAGGCGGTCCGGTCGATCGGCACCGGAAGGTCGAGCTCGCTCGCGTCGACCCCGAGCGCCGCGCAGGTCACCGCCACCCGCTCGGCGTCGCCGGCGAGCTGGAACTCGGGGGGCGTGGGCCGGAGCTTTTCGAACACCAGCTCCCGGTCGGAGAGGATGAACACCTCGCCGTCGGGCACCCGGCCGTGCACCCGCCCCGCCATCTGCAGGATCTCGTTGGCGCCGAGATAGAGCCGGTGCAGCACATTGCGGCCGCGGTCCACCACGTTGGCGTAGCGGGCGTCGTAGATCACCACCGTGTCGAGCCCGCGGATATTCAGCGCCGACTGTCCCGCGGCGGTCATGGCCAGCAGGAAGGGTCGGTGCGCCTCCCCCTCGAGGAAGGGGCGGATCACCCGGATCGGCTCGCCCCCGTGGTAGAACGCGGCGTGCAGCCTGGGCCACCGCTCGCCGAGGCCGCGGGCCAGCTGCTCCACCTCGGCGCGGGTAGGGACAAAGACCGCCACCCCGCGCTTCTCGCGGATCAGGTGCCGCACGAACTTGTCATCGAGGAACTCGTCGGCGCGCTGCGGCAGCACCTTCACCCGCGCCTTGAGCGCCGGGTCGAACGCGGTGGTTTCGAGCACTTCGGCCGATTCGAGGTAGCGGGCGTAGAACGACGGGTCCACGGTGGCCGAGAGCCAGATGAACCGGCAGCCGGCGCGCTTGCCCAGGGCCAGGCAGAGCTCCAGCTCGGCCGAGGTCTGGTGGATCTCATCCACGATCAGGGTGTCGTGCCGGGTGATGAGGTTGTCCTCGAACCAGCGCCGCGCGATGCCGGTGGTGACGATCACCACGTTCCAGCCCGGCGTCTCCGGCGTGGCCTCCCGCTCCCGGTTCACCACCCCCACCCGCAGCGGCGCCTGCAGGATTGACTCGGCGATGGGCCGGATGCCGAGCGTCTTGCCGGTCCCGGTGCCGGCCACGATCCCGAAGCCCTTCCCCGAGGCGGCCAGGGCGCGCAGCTCGGCGCCGTGCTGCCGCTCGAGGAGCGTCTCCACCCCGGTCAGTCCGAGGGCCAGCTCGATGGTCTCGCAGGCGGCGCGGGTGGGGGCGATGACGAGGATCCGCCCGTGGGGATGGGCGGCGTGTCGCCAGGCGTCCAGGTCGGGGGGGAGCAGGTGATCGCGTGAGGGGGGCACGCCCGTAATGTAAGGGCGTGCCGGAGTGCGGGGGCTGTGCGGACGGCCCTAGTTGTGGAGGAAGCCGACCGTCACCCGCCGACGGGGCCGGGCCGACGCATCGGCCGGGATCGAGTCCACCCGGATGCTGGCCAGGGTGGTCTGTTCCGGGCGGCGGTTGTGGGTGAGGCCCGCTCGGACCGCGGCCAGCGCCAGGCGGCTCGGGGACAGGTCGAGGACCCGCGCCGCGACCGGCAGGCGCGCGGTTGCCTGCGCCGCGAGACGCAAGGGTGCCCCGGTCAGGGCGACGAACGCGAGGAGCGCGGCCACGGCGTGGGCCACCCTGCATGGGCCGCAGGGGCGAGCGGCGGCCGACCCGAGGTGACGGATGTCACCGTCCGGGCCACTCCTACGATGGTAAAACCGTTGGGGCGTCGGCACTTGCGCCCTCGGATGTGGCCTGGGAGAGGTGACCAGAAGGCCACTCAAGGTGTACAAGAGATAGACACCTTGAAGTCGCCATTCTGTAAGGACTTACCGCATGTAGACACCGACGTCTAAACACGCGGCACACAGGTTGCCCTTCCCCTGGCTCCGGGAGCAGCCACTCCCAGGAACCTGCAGTCCGACTCGACCACACCGTTACCTACAGAGGGGGAAGGGCAATGCGCACGTTCACCCGAGTATCGGCCGCCCTGGCCGCGATCTTGAGCCTGAGCGCCGCCGGCGCCAGCGCCCAGAGCGCCAACATCAACGCGACGGCCACCGTCTACCAGGCGCTGACCGTCACCGGCGCCCGCGCCCTCGACTTCGGGAGCGTCTTCCCGGGCGTGGCGAAGTCCATCGTGGTCAGCGACGCGACCAGCGGCCGCTTCGACCTGACCGGCCAGGCGTCGGCCAACGTCAACGTCAGCTTCACGCTGCCGACCAACCTGACCAGCGGCGCCAACAACCTGCCGATCGGCACCTGGACCGGCTGCACCAACCCCACCAACAGCACCGCGGGCTGCACCAGCTTCACGCCCTCGGCCTCGGCCACGCCGACCGCCATGAGCGGCGCGGGCGCCCTGTTCGTGTGGGTGGGTGGCACCGTGTCCCCGGCGGCGAACCAGGCGGCGGGCGCGTACACGGGCGTCGTCACCCTGACTGCCGCGTACTTCTAGGCTCTCGACGAGGGCGCTCCGGGCAACTCACGGGTGACCTGGACACGGCTATCTTGCGCGTGTCCTTCACCCGTGGGGCCTGCCCCCGGACTCCCTGCATGCGCCGATGTCTCTCCCTGCTCCTGTTCGCGCTGATCGCGGCGTTGCCGCTCCGAGCGCAGTCCCAGGTCACCGGCCTCCGGAACCTGGCCTTCGGGCCGGTCATCCGCGGCGTGCCGGCCAGCGTGGCGCCCGGCGATCCGGTGCGCAGCGGCCGGTTCTACGTCCGGCACCGGCTCAACCGGCAGGTGCGGATCCAGTTCACCCTGCCCACGCGGCTCACGCGGGTGGGCGGCGGCGGCAACCTGCCCATCACCTTCGGCACCACGGACGGCATCGCCCAGGGCACGGCCCCGAGCAGTGTGCCGGTGGTGTTCAACCCGAACGCGGCGCAGACCTTCACGCTGGTGACCAGCGCCGACTTCCACGTGAACCTCGGCGGGCGGGTGACGCCGGCCGCGGCCCAGGCGACCGGCAACTACACCGGCACGGTCACCCTCACCGTCACCTTCTTCTGATGGTGCTCCGCGGCATCGGCCTGGTGCTGCTCGCACTGCTGGCCCGGGCGGCGGACGCCGCCGCCCAGGGGGTGCTGGTGGCCCCGCACGCGGTCTACCTCGATCACCGCACCCGCAGCGCGGCGATCACCCTCTACAATCCTGGCGCCGAGCCGGCCGAGGTCACCATCTCCTCGGTGTACGGCTACCCGGTGACCGACTCGCTCGGGCACTTCACGCTCTTCCTCCCCGATTCGGTGGAGCCCGGCATGCCCGCGGCCACCGGCTGGGTCGAGGCGTTCCCCCGCCGCATGACCATCGCGCCGCTGGAGCGGCAGACGGTGCGGCTGCTCGCGCGCCCCCCGCAGGGGCTCGCCGACGGGGAATACTGGTCCCGCGTGGTCATCTCCGCCCAGGGGGGGACGGTCCCGGTGAGCGGTGCCGCCGACTCGAGCGGGATCACCATCGGCCTCACGCTCGAGATCCGGACCATCATCCCGCTGCTCTACCGCAAGGGCCAGCTGAACACCGCCCTCGCCGTCCAGTCGCTCACCGCCACGCGCGCCGGCGACTCGCTGCAGGTGCGGGCCCATCTCTCGCGCCAGGGGAGCGGCGCCTGGATCGGGACCGCGCGCGGCGCGCTCCGGGCGCCCGGCGGCAAGGTGGCCGCGAGCTTTGACCTGCCGCTCGCCATCTACTACGACGCCGATCCGGTGCTCAGCCTGCCGGTGGCCGGGCTCCCCACGGGCACGTACCAGCTGGTGCTCGAGTTCCTGACCGAGCGGGCCGACCTGATGCCCGAGCAGATCCTCCGCGCCCCCGTGGTGCGCGACTCGCTCACCGTCCAGCTCCCCTGATGACCCCGCGCCGCCTGCTCCCGCTGCTGCTGCTCCTGCTGCTGCTGCTCGCGGCGGCGGCCGGTGACAGCCAGGGGCGGCGGTCCGCCGCGCCCGCGGAGCCGACGGCCGCCGCGTCAACGGCCCCGCGCCTCACCGCGCCGCTCGCGATCCGGCCCCTGCGCCGCGCGGCCGGTACGCGCCGCGCGGTGCAGCTTCGGCCGGCGGTCTTCGCGGCCGACACCGACGGGCCGGTGCCCTCCACCCCGGCCGCCCCGGTGCCCCTCGTGGCCGGCACGGACGTGACCCTGGTGCGCCCGGTGGCGCTGCCGCATGACACGGTCGACACGGTGCCCCCGGCCCGGCGCAGCGCGGGGCGGCCGCTCTCGACGGCGCTCGACGCGCACCTCACGCCGGCCGCCCCCCGCGCCACGCGCCGCGGCGACCCCGACCCGATCATCCTCGAGCTGCTGCTGGGCCGGATCGCGAGCCGCACGGTGGAGGGGTATCGCATCGGCCAGCGGGCCCTGATCCCGCTCTCCGCCTTCCTCGAGATGGCCGAGCTGCGCGGCACCCGCCGTCCGGACGGGAGCCTGGAGGCGGTGGTCCAGCCGGGGAATGTGCCACTGGTCCTCGATCCGGCAAGCCGCACCCTGCACGTGGGGAAGACGCGCCGGGTGCTGGCCGCGGACGAGCTGGTGGTCGGCGCGCAGGACCTCTTCGTGAGCACCGACGTGCTGGCGGGCGCCTTCGGGCTGGAGTTTGACGTGAGCTGGCCCGACCTGCAGGTGGTGGTCGTGGAGCCCAGCGCGCTGCCGGTGGCCCGGCGGCTGCGGCGGGAGACGATGATGCGGGCACGGTTGTCGCACGCCAGCGAGGCGGCCTACACCGGGCTCCGCCTTGGCGTGCCGCGCGCGGGCGTGGACGGCCTGGTGCTCGACTACTCGGTGCTCACCCCGACCAACAGCCTCGACGGCACCTCCTACGCCACCAACCTCGGCCTGGACGTGCTCGGCGGATCGCTGGCGCTCGGGCTGCAGAGCCAGGGGAGCGCCTCGCGGAGCCCGCGGATGGATGCCTCGTGGACCGGCATCTGGCGCGAGAATCCGTGGCTGTCCCAGCTCCGGCTGGGCGACGGCTTCGCCACCGGGCCGCGGGGCCGCAACCTGCGCGGCTTCTCGATGGGCAACAGTCCCTACGTCCGCCCGGCCACGCTGGGCAGCCTGCCCTTCTCCGGGATGCTCGGCCAGGGCTGGACCGTCGAGGCCTATCGCGGCGGGCGGCTCATCGGCTTCGACTCGGTCAACGCGCTGGGCCAGTTCTCCTTCGACGTGCCGATCCAGTACGGCGAGAACCCGGTCGACTTCGTGGCCTACGGCCCCTTCGGCGAGGTGCGCGAGTTCAACCAGACCTATCGCGCCCTGACCGACGGGCTCCCCGCGCGCCGCCTGGAGTACGGGATCTCCGCGGGCCAGTGCCGCACCCGGCTCTGCACCGCCAGCGGCAACGTGGACGTGCGCTATGGCCTCACCACCCGATGGACGCTGCGGGCCGGCGTGGACCAGTTCTGGCGTGACAGCGCCGGCGGCCTCACCCACGGCTACGTGGGCGCGCTGGGCGCGCTCACCAACGCCATCCTGGTGGAGGGCGAGGCGGTGCAGGACGCGGTGGTCCGGGGCGCGGTGCGTTTCGAGCCGTCGGTCAACCTGCAGGTCGGGGTGGAGGCCAACCGGTTTGCGCAGGGGGTTAAGGCGCCGATCCTCACCCCAGCGGGGCGCCGGAACCAGGTGACCGTCAACGCCTTCTTCCGTCCCTGGGGCGCCCGCGGCAGCACCTACTTCGACGCCAGCCTCGACCGGATCCACGCCGATGGCGGGGACCTCACCAGCGCCCGGCTCGGCGGCTCGGTCCAGGTAGCCGGCGTCCGCGTGGTGCCGGCGGTGCGGCTGCAGCAGCAGCACGGCGCCGGACCCGTCCAGCACCAGACCTTTCTCGGGGTGAATGCCTTCATCCTCCCGCAGCCGAGCCTCGGGCCAGCGCTTGGGGGCGTCACCGCGCGCGCCTCCCTGGAGTACGAGAAGGGAGTCGGCGCCGCCGCCGCCTCAGCCTACCTGAGCCGGACCCTGACGCGGGGCCTGAGGGCGGAGGTCGGCACCAGCTGGTACCGCGGACTCCGGGGCCCGGAGTTCTCGCTGCTCTTTGCCGCGGAGCTCCCCTCGGTCCGCTCCTACACCACCATGACGGCCGGCGGTGGCCAGGAGGCGCGCGGGATCCAGTACGTCACCGGCTCCGCCATCTACAATCCTGCCCGCGGCGGCGTGGACTTCTCCGGCAGCCCTGGGCTGGCCCGCGGCGGCGTCACCGGCCGGGTGTTCCTGGACCTCAATGGCAACGGTCGCTTCGATCGCGGCGAGGAGCCGCTCGAGGGCGTCCGGGTGGTCGTGGGGCCGGTCTTTGCCATGTCCGATGCCGACGGCACCTACCGGGTGTGGGACCTCCTGCCCTACGAACCGACCGCCGTGACCGTGGACTCGCTGAGCCTCGGCTCACCGCTGTGGGTCCCCGCGTTCGCGATGGCCAGCATCGAGCCGTCGCCCAACCGGTACCGGACGCTGGACGTGCCGGTGCTGCCCGGCGGGGTCCTCGAGGGCCGGGTGACCACGGCGAGCGGATTGCCGGCCGCGGGGGCCACCCTGGTGCTCACCCACCCGCAGAGCGGCGAGCAGCGGCTGGTGCGGACCTTCAACGACGGGACGTACTACCTCCTGGGCGTCCGGCCCGGGGAGTGGCAGCTGTCGGTCGACGCCAAGTGCCTGGAGATCTACCGCGCCACCGCCCCCGTGCTGCGCTTCACCGTGGCCGGGAACCGCGACGGTGCCACGCTGAGCGGGCTCGACATCCAGCTCCGATAAAAAACCACCCCCGCCGGTTGGCGGGGGTGGCGGCCAGGGCGGGGAGCCCTGACCTGCTGGGTGAGCCGGGGGTACAGCAAGAGAGGCCGTAAGGAAGGATCGGCTCACCCCATCTGCGGGGAACGCCCGGAACTAGCGGCGCTCCCGATCATCATCGTCATACCGTTCCCTGATGCGCCGCCGCTGGCCAGCGTCGCGCGTCCGGTCGCGAAAGTCATTGCGCGCGTCGTCGCGGTAGTAGCGGCCTGCGTGTTCGTAGACCTCCACCTCCCGCAGGCCGGCGCAACGCTCATCGTAGCGGTCGTAGTAGCGGTCGCGATCGCCGTCGTACCAGACCCGGACCGTGCGATACCCGCGCCGGTGATACCAATCACGTCCATAGCTCCGGCGATAGACCACGACCGTGCGCGCCGCGTGGGAGGGGTGGTAGACCGGGCGGATCTCAATGTGGGCGCGGGGCCGGACGTATCCCGGGCGGCCGATCACGACCTGCCCGCTGACCGGCCCCTGCTGAATACCGATCTCGGCGACGATGTGTTGGGCCTGGGCCGCGGCCGGCATGGTGAGGAGGGCGGCGGCGACGAGCAACGGACGGGGTGTCAGCATCTGGCGCTCCGACGGTGAGGATGCCCGGTCCAGAAGCCAGTGTCGTGCCACATGGCGAGTTGCTTGCGCCGCAAGGGGTTACGCCGTTGTGGCCCGGCAAGACCGTCCGGGATCGTGGACACTCGGCACCCCGAGTGTCCACGGGCGCGGTCAGTCCGGAGGGAGGTCGTGCACTTCGCATAAACATGCGCGGCGGTCCGGCGCGCCACCTTGACAGTGCTCCGACCCACCGGCATTTTGTGGCCTCCTCGCGGGACTCGACTGGACCGCGCGGACCACCCCAGGACTGGGCGGCGTCCGGTCTACCCTCAGGCCCATGGATCCCCCTATGTCGATGTGGCGCGAGATCCTCACTTTCTTTTCTTCCCCGCAAGCGGAGGCAGGTATGGCAGCGGATTTCTTCCTTGGCGAGTCGCTGGTTGGTGAGGGCAACGAGATTGCCCACATCGACCTGGTCATCGGCAGCAAGAGCGGCCATGCCGGCGCGGCGTTCGTGAACGCGCTTGCCAACAACAAGGATGGGTTCACCACCCTCCTCGCCGTCGTGACCCCGAACCTCCCCTGCAAGCCCGACACCATCATGTTCAACAAGGTGACGATCAAGGGCGCGAAGCAGGCGGTGCAGATGTTCGGCCCGGCGCAGGCCGCCGTGGCCCGCGCGGTCGTGGACAGCGTGGCGTCGGGCGTCATCCCGAAGGACAAGGCGAACGACTGGTGCATCCTGGTCGGCGTGTTCATTCACTGGCAGGCCGCCGACGATAAGAAGATCTACCAGTTCAACTACGAGGCCACCAAGCAGTCCATCGAGCGGGCGCTCAAGGGCCTGCCGACCGTGGACTCGGTCCTCGCCGGCGCCAAGACCGCCCGGCATCCGTTCTCGGGCGTCGACAACGCCTGAGCCGGGTTTCCCGGCTGGTCCAGAGAGGGGCGGGGATCCCCCCCGCCCCTCTTGCCGTTCACACGGGTGGCGTGCCACGACGGCCGCCACCGCACCGGGGACCCTCGGGTCCCGCCTCGCCCCGATCCGGATGACCGCGTAATGCGCAACCTCCTGCTCCAGCTCGACAGCTCCCGGCACGCCAGCGTGTTCGACCAGGTCGTCGCCTATGATGGCGGCGCGGACGAGATCATGAGCTACGGGGGCGTGACCCCCGAGGACGTCCGCGACCTGATCCACGGTTGCATGTTCACCCGTGGCGCCAAGGACCTGCGGCACACCGCCGTCTGGATCGGCGGCAACAACATGTCGCAGGGTGAGCAGCTGCTCGCCATGGCGGTCGACGCGATGTTCCCGCCGCTCACGGTCTCCGTGATGCTCGACTCCAACGGCTCCAACACCACGGCAGTGGCCGCGGTCGTCAAGATCGAGCAGGCGGTGGGCGACCTGAAGGGCAAGAAGGTGGTGGTGCTGGCCGGCACCGGCCCGGTGGGCCAGCGCGCCGCGGGCCTGCTGGCTCGCGATGGCGCGCACGTGACCATCACCTCGCGGAAGCCCGAGCAGGGCGAGAAGGCGCGCCAGTTCATCAGCGCCCGCTTCAACGTGCAGGTGGAGTCCACCACGCTGTCCGACCCGGGCCAGCTCACCAAGGTGCTCGACGGCGCCGAGGTGCTGCTCAATTCCGGCCCGGCCGGGGTGCAGATGGTGGCCAAGTCGGCGTGGACGGCGATCAAGTCGCTGAAGGTGGCGGTGGACCTCAATGCGGTGCCGCCGCTGGGGATCGAAGGGGTCGGCGTGGACGACGCCGGCGAGCGGCGCGAGGGCGTGGTGGCGTACGGCGCGTTCGGCGTCGGCAACTTCAAGACCAAGCTGCACAAGCGCTGCATCGCCCGGCTGTTCGAGCGCAACGACCTGGTACTCGACGCCGAGACCATCGCCGACATCGCCCGGGAGATGCACCAGACCGGCGGCTGAGCCTGCACCCGGCACCGGAGGGCCGCGCACGATGACCCGCGTCGTCGGCATCGACCCCGGCACCGTTTCACTCGATCTCGTGGGCCTCGAGGATGGCCGCGTCTGGCTGGACCGGACGCTGCCGACCGCCGAGGCCCTCGCCGCGCCCGAGCACCTGGTGGCCCTGCTCACCAGCGGCGGGCCGCTGGACCTGGTCGCCGGCCCCTCGGGGTACGGCCTGCCGCTGGTCACCGCGGCCACCGCCACGGACGAGGACTACCGGCTCGCCTTCCTCGCGGCCGACGCCGCCACCGGTGGGATCGGCGGCCTGCGGCGCCTGGCGCGGGCCATCACCGGCGCGGGGCTCCCGATGGTCTTCACGCCGGGGGCCATCCACCTCCCCACGATACCCTCCCACCGCAAGCTCAACCGGGTGGACCTCGGCACCGCCGACAAGGTGGCGGCGGCCGCGCTCGGCGTCTGGGACCAGGCCCGTCGCGCCGGCGGCGCCGCGGCAACGTCGTTCGTCCTGCTCGAGCTGGGCGGCGCGTTCACCGCGGCGCTGGCCGTGGCCGGGGGAGCCATCGTCGATGGGATCGGAGGCACGGCCGGCCCCGTAGGGTGGCGGTCGAGCGGGGGCTGGGATGGCGAGGTGGCGTTCCTGGCCGGTGAGGTCACCAAGGAAATGCTCTTCCGGGGCGGGGTGGAAGGCGCACCGGACCTGCTGACTGCGTACCTCGAGGGCGCGGAGAAGGCGGTGCGGTCGCTGCTGGCGTCCGTGCCGGCGCCGCGGGAGATCCTCCTTTCGGGGCGGCACGCGACGTCACCCGCGGTGCGGGACCCGCTGGTGGCGCGACTGTCTGGGGTGGCGCCGGTGCGGGCGCTCGAGGGGTTCGCCGCGGTGGCCAAGCAGGGGGCGCAGGGAGCGGCGCTGCTGGCGGACGGCCTGGCCGGCGGGGGGCACCGGGACATCGTGGCGGCGATGCGCCTGCGGGAGGCGCGCGGCACCGCGCTCGACCACCTGCGCGTCATCTCCCCGGCCGACGCGCGTCGGCGGCTCGGGCTGCCCTAATCGACTTCCAGGGCGAGCAGCGCCACCGCCACCGCGGGGGCGCAGTCCGCGATGCGGGCGGGCTCGGCCGCCGATCGCGGGAAGAGCGCGGCGAAGTCGAGCGCGGGGCGACCCACCCGCCGCGCGAGCTCGGGGACGAGGAACCGGCCGACCCCCGCGCCAACCAGCGGCGCATCGACCGGCAGCAGCCCGCGGGCCAGCTGCCGTGCGCAGGCACCGGCCAGCCGCTCCACCTGCAGCCGCCGGAACTCGCCGGCGACGACTTCCCACTCCTGACGCGTGAAGGACTCGAGGTCGCGGCCGATCATCCGGCCAATGCGACGCGTGCTCTCCGCGATGCCCTTGGCGCCGCCGTCGGCGGCGGGATGCAGGTCCGCGCCCTCGGGCAGTTCGCGGGTCACCCGGTATACGTCGGCGGTGGTGGCGAAGTACTCCGCCATCAGGGGCACCTGGTCGGCTCCCAGTTGCACCGCCTGGCCCAGCGCCATGAGGGGAGTGCGGACCACGCCGGTGTAGACCAGTTCTCCGTTCACCAGCCGCCGGTAGTCGCCGGCGCCCGCGGTGCGCACCGCTCCCCCGGCCACCGGCACCAGGTCGGTGGTGGTGCTCCCGATGTCCAGGAAGAGCGCGGCGGGAAGCCGCCGCGCCACCACGGCCGCGCTCGCGAGCCAGTTGGCGGAGGCGATCGCGTCGGCGTACCTCGGGACGTCCCCCGGGCCGACGAATCGCGCCCCGTCGGCGAAGTACCGGAGGTCGGCGGCGGGAAGGAGGCGGCCCATGGCGCCGGCCAGGGCGATGACGCCGTCGCGGCGGCCGGGGAAGAGATCGGCCATTTCGCCGGTCATGGTGATGGCGTGCCGCGTCGCATCCCCGACAACGGGCAGTGCGGAGGCGATCGCCGCTTCGAGGTGCTGCAGCCCCTGCCATAGCGGGCAGGCGACCTGGGCCACGGCGACGACCTGGCCGTCCGGAGCCACGCGCGCCGCCTTGAGGTGTGCGCCACCCAGGTCCCACCCGATGACCGCGTCAGCGGGCATGGGCCACCTCGAGGTCGAGGGTCACGGCCCGATCCACCACCGCGCGCGAGGCATGAAGCCCGAGCACCCGCGCGGCGAGGTTGACCCCGACGGCTTCACGGAGGGCGCCGCAGGAAGTGGTCAGGCGCGGATTCACCTCCACCACCGCCGGGCCATCGGGGGTGGCGATCAGGTCCACGCCGACGGGACCGGCCAGGCCGGGAATCGCCGCCACCACCCGCGCTCCGAGGCGGCGGAACGCGCCATCGCGGTCGGGGAGCGCGTTCACCACCAGGGCCTGCAGTCGGACGGCCCCCTGATGCACCGCCACTCGCTGCCGGTTCACCGCCAGCAGGTCCACCCCGTCGGGCAGCGCCACGAGCGAGAGGCTGAGCGGCTCGCCCGCCAGCCATGGCTGTGCCACCCAGCGACCGGGGTGGTGCGCCAGGCACTCGCGGGCGGCGCGCCAGTCCGGCACCTGCAGGGTATCGGTGGCGCCGGCGCCGTCGTCCGGCTTGAGCACCCATGGACCCGGCAGCCCAGGGAGGGCGGAACCGGCGCCGAACGTCGGGATGGTGGCGAGCCCCGCGGCGGCGAGGCGCGCGGCCGTGGCGGACTTGCTCGCGGCGATGCCGATCGCTTCGGGCGAGGAGCCCACCAGCGTGCGACCGGCCCCGCGGGTGGCCGCGGCGAGCGCCGCCAGCACGCCGCCGGTCTCCGGGGCCGTCGGCCAGGCGGCGTCGACCGCGGTCAGGCCCCGGCGATAGAGCGCGAGCGGCGATTCGCCCGGCCGGGGCTCGAGGGCATGCACCCCATCGAGCGGGGGCAGCCGGGGATCCCGGGACGTGAGCACCTCGACCGGCAGGTCGGCCAGGTCGCGCAGGACACTGCGCACCATGAGGTCGGCCTCGTGTACGAGGGCCGGCGATGGGGACTCCTCGAGCATGCCGCCGCCGGTCACGTGCTCATAGAGGAAGAGCCTCACGGGGCCCCCGCCGGCGACGGATCGGCCTGGATGGCGGCGCGCAGGGCCGCCTCACGCTGGCGCGCGGTGGCGGTCGCCTCGGGCGGCGTGCCCCCCTCGGCGAAGACGGTGCACACGGGGTCGCCGGCGCGGAAGCGGGTGCCGGGCATCGGGAGGTCGCGGCACCATGGTGGGAAGGTGAACGCCGGCCCCGGCGACCACTCACCCAAGGCGGTCAGGAGCATGGATGCCCGCGCGGCGGCGGGCGGGGGGACGGCGGCCGGCAACTCCCCGGCGCAGGCGCGGAGGTGCTGGTCGAACAGGCCGGTCGCCCAGTCGGGATCGTAGAGCTCGAGGGTCGCGGTGGGCCGGGGGTTGAGTTCGAGCACCGAGAGGCGTTCCTCCTGGAGCAGGAAGTCGAGCCCGTTGAGCCCCACCACGCCCGTGGCCGCGGCGAGCGCGTCGAGGATCCCGTCCAGCGCGCGGAGCACGGCGGGCGGGAGCACCAGGCCGCCGACCGCCCCACCATAGAGGAATGGCAGCCCGTGCTGCGGGGCAACCCACTGCTCGCTGCATCCGATCCGGCAGGCGCGGTGGCCGTTGGCCAGGAAGAGCGCGGAGAGGGTGCGGCCGGTTTCCCGACGCTGGTAGTAGGCGTCGCGCCGGGTGGCGTGGAGGGTGGCCGGCTGGACGTGGACGCCGCCCGCGCCACCGACCCGCTTCCGCAGCCAGCCACCGGGATCCGTCGGCGCGGCGCGACGGACCTCCGGATGGGGGATCCCGAGTTGATCCAGCAATGGAAAGAACCGGTCGGGATCCTTCACCGCGGCGACGACCTCGGGACGGTTGCCCGCGAGGTGGCGGCCCTCCGCGAGGCGCGCGAGCAGCGCGGTGCGGCCCTCGAATCCCGACCCGGCGACCAGGCCCGCGCTGGCGTGGAGGGGCGCGAGTTCACGGGCGGCGCGGAGCAGCGTGCGGCGATCGAGTCGCGGAGCGCCCGCGGCGGCCACGGCCCGCGCCGTCAGCGCCGCCGCCCGGGTATCGCGATCGGCGAAGCAGTCGAGCACCACCACGGCATGTCCCCCGCGCGCCGCCGAGGCCGCGAGCATGCGGCCACTGATGGCCGCCACCAGCCAAGGCATCGGGGCCCGGCGGTCCGCGGTCACGGCCCACGCCGGGAACGGAGCGCGCGATCAATATGCACCGGGGGAGTTTAGCAGCTATTATGTTCCGTTGACCATGTCCGGTTCCCCCATGCCAGCACCCGATCGTCCCGGCGTCACCTGCCCCTTCTGCGGGCTGGTGTGCGACGACCTGCGCGTGGGTCCCGGCACGCGGGGGCTCGCCGTCACGGAGAACGGCTGCGCCGTGGCGGCGCGTGGCTTCGGCCAGGTGGCCACCGCCACGACGGGACCCCGGATCGCGGGCGCCCCGGCCACGCTTGCCGACGCGGCGGCGGCAGCGGCGCGGCTGCTTGCGGCGGCGCGGCGGCCGCTCATCGGCGGGCTCGGCACCGACGTGCAGGGGGCGCGCGCCGCCTGCCGGCTCGCCGACCAGACCGGCGGGGTCCTCGATCACATGAACGGCGCCGGGGCCATCCGCAACCTGCTGGTGCTGCAGGACAGCGGCTGGATCACCACGACGCTCTCCGAGATCCGCAATCGCTGCGACCTCCTCATCCTGGCCGGCGGGGACATCACCAGCCGGTTCCCGAGGTTCTTCGAGCGCACCATCGCCGCCCCCGAGGCCCTGTTCGGCGGCGACCGCCAGTGTGCCACGGTATTCCTGGGCCGGGGCCCGCAGGCGGGCGTCACGCTGCCGGGGCCGGTCGAGGTGATCGGCTGCGAGGTGGCGGAGCTGGGTCAGGCGTTCGGCCTGCTGCGCGCGCTGCTGGCGGGACGACCGGTGCAGGCAACCAGCGCGGCGGGGGCGCCGCTCGCGGTGTGGCAGGGCCTGGCGGACCGGATGCGCGCCGCGACGTACGGCGTGGTCGCCTGGGCGGCGCCCGACTTCGACTTCCCCCACGCCGAGCTGGCGATTCAGACCCTGTGCGAGCTGGTGAAGGACCTCAACCGCGACACCCGGTTCTCGGGGCTTCCGCTGGGCGGCAGTGACGGCGACATCACCGTGGACGCGGTGTCGCTGTGGCAGACGGGCTTCGGGCTGCGGGCCGCGTTCGGGGCGGGCGGCCCCACGCAGGACCTGCACCAGCACGCGACGGCGCGCCTGCTCGCCAGTGGTGAGGCCGACGCGCTGGTATGGGTCTCGAGCTTCGACCCGGCGCGCACGCCCCCGGCGAGCACGGTCCCGACGGTGGTGCTGGGGCACGCGGCGATGACCCTGCCGGCCGAGCCGGCGGTGTTCATCCCCGTGGGCACGCCGGGCGTGGATCACGCGGGGCACCTCTTCCGCACGGACCGGGTGGTGGCGCTGCCGCTCGCCGCGCTGCGCGGCAGCGCGCTGCCGAGCGTGGCGGAGGCGCTGGACGCCATCGGGGCCGCCCTCGAGGGGGGCCGCTGATGCTGATCCGCCTGGCGGGGGGCCGGGTGTACGACCCGGCGCACGGGATCAACGGCGAGATCCGCGACGTGTGGGTGCGGGACGGGCACATCGTGGCGACCCCGGGGCCCGACGCCCCCATCGACCAGACGTACGACCTGACCGGCCGGGTGGTGATGGCGGGCGCCATCGACATGCACACCCACATCGGCGGCGGCAAGCTCAACATCGCGCGCGCGATGCTGCCCGAGGATCACCGGCGCGACCCGCGGCCGCGCACGGCGCTCACCCGGGGGAGCTGCGGGCACGCCGCGCCGGGCACGCTCGCCACCGGGTACCGCTACGCCGAGATGGGGTACACCGCCTGCTTCGAGCCGGCGATCCTGCCGGTGAACGCGCGGCAGGCGCACCTCGAGATGGGCGACACGCCGCTGGTGGACAAGGGCGGCTACGTGATGCTCGGCAGCGACGACTTCCTGCTCCGGCTGATGGCCTCGGGGGCGGAGCAGCGGCTTATCAACGACTACGTGGGCTGGACCCTCAACGCCACCCGGTGCATCGGCATCAAGGTGGTGAATCCCGGGGGCATCTCCGCCTTCAAGTTCAACCAGCGGCGGTTCGAGCTGGATGAGGCGCACCCGTTCTACGGGGTCACCCCGCGCGACATCCTGCGGGTGCTCTCGCGCGCGGTGCACGAGCTCGGGGTGCCGCACCCGCTGCACGTGCACTCGAGCAACCTCGGGCTGCCGGGCAACTACCCCACGACGCTCGGCACCATCGACGCGGCCGAGGGGCTGCCGATCCACCTGACGCACATCCAGTTCCACAGCTACGGCGCCGAGGGCGACCGGAAGTTCTCCTCCGCCGCGGCCCGGATCGCCGAGAAGGTGAACAGCACCCCGAACGCCAGCTGCGACGTGGGGCAGATCCTGTTCGGGCAGACGGTCACCGCCTCGGGTGACAACATGACCCAGCACCGCAACGCGGGGCTGGCCAGCCCGAAGAAGTTCGTGGTGATGGACATCGAGTGCGACGCCGGGTGCGGGGTGCTGCCGTTCAAGTATCGCGACCAGAACTTCGTGAACGCGCTGCAGTGGGCCATCGGCCTCGAGATCTTCCTGCTGGTGGACGATCCGTGGCGGGTGTTCCTCACCACCGACCATCCCAATGGCGCGCCGTTCACCACCTACCCGCACCTGATCCGGCTGCTGATGGACAAGACCTTCCGGAACGAGCGGCTGGGCCTCATCCACGCCGACGCCAAGGCGCTCTCCACCCTCGCGAGCATCGACCGCGAGTACTCGCTGTACGAGATCGCGATCCTCACCCGCGCCGCGCCGGCCCGGCTGCTCGGCATCCCCGACATCGGGCACCTGGGCGCGGGCGCGACCGCCGACATCACGGTCTACCGTGACGAACCGGACCGGGAGCGGATGTTCACCGCGCCCGAGTACGTCTTCAAGGACGGCCGGCTGGTGGTGCGCGACGGCAAGGTGGTGCAGGTGACCTGGGGCCGGTACCACATGGTGGCGCCGGCGTACGACCGGGGCATCGAGCGGCGGCTGGAGGAGCACTTTGCCCGCTACCAGACCATGCGGGCCGACAGCCTGCGCATCTCGGACGACGAGATGGCGGCCTTCGGCCACGGGGGCGAGCTGCGGACGCACCCCTGCCGCGGGGGCACCCCGTGATCCTGAACGGCGTGGCGATCGACGACGAGTTCGCCGAGGCCTTCGGGATGAAGGCCACGCGGGTGATCATCACCGCGCAGAACCTGGCGTGGGCCTACCACGCGGCCAACGCCGCCACGGGGTTCGCCACGTCGGTGATCGCCTGCGGCTGCGAGGCGGGGGTGGAACGGGAGCTCACGCCGGCCGAGACGCCTGACGGGCGGCCCGGCGTGGCCATCCTGCTCTTCGCGATGTCGGGGAAGGAACTGGCCAAGCAGCTGGAGCGGCGCATCGGGCAGTGCGTGCTCACCAGCCCGACCAGCGCCGCGTTCGCCGGCCTCGAGGGCGGTGACCCGGTGGCGCTGGGCAAGAACCTGCGCTTCTTCGGCGACGGGTTCCAGGCCTCCAAGCAGATCGCCGGGAAGCGCTACTGGCGGGTGCCGGTGATGGATGGCGAGTTCCTGGTGGAGGAGACGACGGGCGTGGTGCCGGCGGTGGGCGGCGGCAACTTCCTGGTGCTGGCCGAGTCGCAGCCGCAGGCGCTGGCGGCCTGTGAGGCGGCGATCGCCGCCATGCGGACGGTGCCCAACGTGATCATGCCCTTCCCGGGCGGCGTGGTGCGCTCGGGCTCCAAGGTGGGGTCGCGGTACAAGTCGCTGGGCGCCTCGACCAACGACGCCTTCTGCCCCACCATCCGGGGCATCACGAAGAGCCAGCTCTCGCCGGAGATCGGCTCGGTGATGGAGATCGTCATCGACGGCCTCACCGCCGACGACATCTCCGCCTCGATGAAGGCCGGGATCCGCGCGGTGACCGCCCTGGGGCGCGCCCAGGGGATCCACCGCATCAGCGCCGGCAACTACGGCGGCAAGCTCGGCAAGTACCACTTCAAGCTGCGCGAGATCCTGGCGTCATGAGCACCCTGCGCCTGACCCTCCGGGCCGCCCCCGCCCAGCGGGTGGACTGCGCGCCGCTGACCGCGGCCCCGCTCGCGGGGCAGACGCTGGCCGCGGTGGCCGCGCTGCCGCTGGTGGCGGGCAACCGGACCCTCCGGGTGGACGAACTCTTTGCGCTGGAGGGCACGCCGGGCGACACGCTGGTGGTCACCGGGGACGGCGCCCGGCTCGACCGGCTCGGCGCGGGGCTCGCGGCCGGCACGTTGCGGGTCGAGGGAGCGGCCGGGGACTACCTGGGCCAGCGGATGACGGGCGGCCGCATCGAGGTGATGGGCCGGGTGGGGGCCTTCGCGGCGAACGGCATGAAGGGCGGCGAGATCCGGATCGGCGGCGACGCCGGCGACTTCCTGGGCGGGGCGATCCCCGGCGATCACCAGGGGATGTCCGGCGGGCTGGTGCTGGTGGCGGGCAACGTAGGCGCGCGCGCCGGGGACCGGATGCGCCGGGGCGTGATGCTCATCGACGGAAGCGCCGGGGACTACCTCGCCAGCCGGATGGTGGCGGGGACCATCGCAGTGGCCGGCGCCGTGGGACACGGGGCGGGCACCAGCATGCGACGGGGGACCCTGCTCCTGTCCACCCTGCCGGCCGGGCTGCCGCCGACCTTCAATGACTGCGGCGTGTTTCCCTTCACCATGCTCACGATGCTGGCGCGCGCGTGGCGGGGGCTGCCCGGCCCCTTCGGCGCGCTGCCCGACGGCGGCCTCCGGGTCCGCCGGCTGATGGGCGACCTGGCCAACGACGGCCGGGGCGAGATCCTGATCCGGGCCTAGCCGGACCCCGGCCACGCTGGGCAACGTCCCCCGCCGGAATTATCTTGACGCCCCGGTCACTCGCGGCCGGGACCCCCGTGTCGACCCGACGGATGCATCGATGACCAGCCTCCAGATGAATGAACGCGCCCGCGACCTCGCGGACGTCATGGCCGAGGATGCCGCGGGCCTGCGGATCGCGACCACCACGCTGGCGTGCGGCGCCCGGGTGATCGACGCGGGGGTGGCGGTCGACGGCGGACTCAACGCCGGCCTGCTGCTGGGCGAGATCTGCATGGGCGGGCTGGGCGACGTGGAGTACGCCTCGGTGGCGCTCGGCGGCACCAACTGGCCGGCGGTGCAGGTGCGCACCGACCACCCCGCGGTGGCCTGCATGGCCTCGCAGTACGCCGGGTGGGCCATCCAGGTGGACAAGTACTTTGCGATGGGCTCCGGGCCGCTGCGGGCGCACGCCCGGGTGGAGAAGGAGCTGTTCGAGAAGCTGCACTACGCCGAGCAGGCGTCGTGCGGCGTGCTGGTGCTGGAGGGGCGCACCCTCCCGACCGACGCGGTGGCGGAGTACGTGGCGCGGAAGGCCACGCTCTCGCCGGCACAGCTCACGTTCATCATTGCCCCGACGGCGAGCCTGGCCGGCGGCACCCAGATCTCGGCCCGCATCCTCGAGACCGGGCTGCACAAGATGGAGACGCTCGGATTCGACGTCCGCAAGGTGGTGAGCGGCATCGGCACGGCGCCGGTCGCCACGGTGGCCAAGAACGACCTCCGGGGCATCGGCCGCACCAACGACTGCATCCTGTACGGCGGCCAGGCGCACTACACCGTCAAGGCGGATGACACCGAACTGGCCGACCTCGCGGCGAAGCTCCCGGCCAGCGCCTCCAAGGACTACGGCACGCCGTTCTACGAGATCTTCGAGCGATACGACAAGGACTTCTACAAGATCGACCCGCTGCTGTTCAGCCCGGCGGAGGTGTGGCTCACCAGCGCCACCTCGGGGCGGACCCACCACGCCGGCCAGGTGAACGTCGAGGTGCTGCAGCGGTCGCTCTACCCCGAGTAAGCACCTGGGCCGCGCGGCCCGGGCGCGCGTTTCGCCGTCCCACGTTCCCCCACGTCCTGCAAGGATCCGCCGATGCGTCGCCTCTCCCTCCTCGCCGTCCTGGGCCTCGCAGCCCTGACCGCCTGCGGCAAGCCGGCCGACCAGCCGGCGGCCGACACCACCGCCGTCCAGCCGGCGCCGCCCCCGCCGCCGATGGCGTTCGTGACCGTCATCTACAACACCCCGAAGAGCGCGGCCGCCTTCGAGAAGTACTACTGGGAGACCCACGTGCCGCTGGTGGGCCAGCAGCAGGCCGAGGTGGGCTTCACGGCGGCGGAGCTGACCAAGTTCGACGCCACGCTCGACGGCAAGGCGCCGACGTACTACCGGCAGGCGGTGCTCTGGTTCCCCAGCATGGCCGACCTCGAGAAGGGGATCGCCACCCCGGGCTTCAAGGCGATCGGCGACGACCTGGCCAACTTCGCCACCGGGGGCCTGACCGCCCTGGTGGGCGAGCAGACCAACGATGCCTCCGCGCTGGCCAGCGGTGACACCACCGCGTTCGTCACCGTGCTCTACAACACCCCCAAGGACGCCGCGGCATTCGAGGCGTACTACGCGGCCACCCACATCCCGCTGGTCGGCGCGGGCGCGGCCGAGATCGGCTTCAGCCGGGCGGAGCTGGCCAGGTTCTCCCGCAACCTCGATGGCAGCACGGCGGCGTTCTACCGCCAGGCCAAGCTGTACTTCCCCACCGCGGCGGCGCTCCAGGCCGGCACCGCCACGGCCGGCTTCAAGGCGGTGGGCGATGACCTGCCCAAGTTCGCCGACGGTGGCCTGACCGCGCTGGTCGGGCACCTGACCAGCAAGCCGTAACCGCTGCCCGGGCCGCCGGGGCCTCCCCGGCGGCCACCCCGCGCATGGACGTGGTCATCCTCGCCTCCAGCACCGGCTGGCATACCGACGAGCTCGTGCGCGCCGTGAGCGCGCGCGGGCTCGTGCCGCTTCTGCTGCCCTGGGAGGGGAACGTGGGGCGGATGGGGCACGCCGCAGGGGTGCGGAACGGCGCCCACGCGCTGGCCGACGCGCGGGCGGTGCTGCCGCGCATCATCCCGAGCGGCACGCTGGAGCAGCTGATCTACCGGGTGGACACGCTGCACCGCCTGGAGGAGGACGGGGTCCGGGTGATGAACACCGCGCGCGCCATCGAGCGGACGGTGGACAAGGCGTGGACCAGCGCCATCCTGGACCGCGCCGGGCTGCCCACCCCGGAGACGGTGGCCTGCGAACGGGCGGAGGACGCCTTCGCCGCCTTCCACGCCATGGGCGACGTGGTGGTGAAGCCGCTGTTCGGTTCCATGGGCCTCGGCATGAGCCGGGTGAGCGACGAGGACATGGCCTGGCGGGTGTTCCGCGTCATCGAGACGATCCGCGGGGTGTACTACCTGCAGCGGTTCGTGCCGCACGGCGGGCGGGACCTGCGCGCCTTCGTGGTGGGCGACCGGGTGCTCGGGGCCATCGAACGGCGCGCCGACGGGTGGCGCACCAACGTCTCGCGCGGCGGCCGGGCCACCGCCACCACGCTCCCCGCCGCCTGGGCGGACCTCGCGGTGCGCGCGGCGCGCGCGGTGGGCGCGGAGTACGCCGGGGTGGACCTGCTGCCCGCCGACGACGGCACGGTGTACGTGCTCGAGGTCAACGGCATCCCCGGGTGGGAGGGGCTGCAGGGCGCCACCGGCATTGACGTGGCGGGCGCGGTGGTGGAGCAGCTCCTGCAGGCGGGCCGACCGTGAGCGCGGCGCCGGCCGAGCTCTCGGCGTACGGCACCCTGGCCTGCCTGCTCGAGGCGAGCGCGCCCAAGCCCGGCAACGTGGCGCCGGGGCGGCCCTTCCGGGACATGCGCTACGAGGACTTCGTGGCCAGCGCCGTCGCCATCGGGCCGGTGCTGGCGCAGGCGGGGCAGCGGCCGCTGGGCGAGACCATCCGCGACGCGGTGCGGGCCACCCGGCGCTGGACCCGCGCCAACACCAACCTCGGCATCATCCTGCTGCTCACGCCGCTGGCCCGCGGCGCGGCGCTCTCCGGCGTCCTGCGTGACGGCCTGCGCACCGTGCTGCGGCACACCACCGTGGCCGATGCCACGGAGACGTACGTGGCCATCCGCGAGGCGCAGCCCGGCGGCCTGGGCCGCGCCGCCGAGCAGGACCTCGCCGCGGCGCCGACCGTCACGCTGCTCGAGGCGATGCGGCTGGCGGCGGCGCGCGACGCGATCGCGGCGGAGTACGCCAGCGGCTTCCGGGTCACGTTCGAGGTCGGGCTGCCGGCGGCGCGGGCGGCCCGCGCCGCCGGCCTGGCCTGGGACGACGCGACGGTGGAGACCTTCCTGGCGCTGCTGGCGCACCAGCCCGACACGCTCATCGCCCGGAAGCTCGGGCCCGACGCCGCCGCCGAGGTCAGCTCCCGCGCCGCCGGGGTGCTGGCGGCGGGCGGGCTCCGCGACGAGGCGGGCCGCGCGGCGCTGGCGGTGTTTGACGCGAGCCTCCGCGACGCGCAGAATACACGCAACCCCGGCACCACCGCCGACCTGACCGCCGCCGCCCTGTTCGCCGTACTGATCGAGGACGGGTGGGTGCCCGAGCATTCGAGGACCGACCGTGCGCAGTGACTTCAAGGTGACCGTCAGCAAGGACTACCTGGTCTTCAGCTCCGCCCACTTCATCACCTTCCGCGGGCACCAGTGCGAGACCCTCCATGGCCACAACTACCGCGTCGGGGTGACCGTCGAGGGCAGCGTGGACGACGAGTGCCTTTTCGTGGTGGACTTCTCGATCCTGAAGAAGATCGTCCGCCAGCTCACCGACGAGATCGACCACAAGGTGCTGCTGCCGGTGAAGAACCCGAAGCTGGCCTTCCGGGAGGAGGGGAAGCACCGGCTGGTGGACTACTTCGGGGAGCACACCTACACCTTCCCGATGGTGGACTGCGCCATGATGCCGATCGAGAACACGACGGCGGAGATGATCGCGCAGTACTTTGCCCACCGGACGCGCGAGGAGCTCGCGGCGATGGGCATCCGCAACCTGACGGCGATCGAAATGGAAGTGGAGGAGAGCTTCGGGCAGTCGGCGACCTACCGCCTGGCGATCTGACCTCAGGCGGGCGGCGCGATGGCCCCGGTGTGGATGGCGGACCCGACCAGGGCGCCGTCGCACCCCGATTCCTCCAGCACCTTGAGGTCGTCGGTGGAGCGGACCCCGCCGCCGGCATAGACCGGCAGTCCCACCAGGCGCTTGAGCCCCTCCAGCAGGTCCAGGTTCTTGGGCCCCGAGCCCGTCCCCACCAGCGCCAGATCCAGCACCACCAGCGCCGAGACGCCGGCCTCGGCCGCGCGCGCGCCGAGCTCGAGGCCCACCGCGTCCTGGGTGGAGATGCGATGGGTGCGGCGCTGCACCGGCTTGCCGTCGAGCAGGTCCAGGCTGAAGACCACCCGCTGCCCGCCCACCGCCTTGACGATGGCCTTGAGGTCGCGGAAGCCCTTGAGCGTCTCGAGCCCCACCACGATCGTCGAGGCCCCCGCCGCGAGCAGCGTTTCCGCCGCCCGGGGGGTGGCCACCCCGCCATCCACCAGCAGCCCCTCGCCGAAGCCATGCTCCGGGTCCGCGAGGGCACGGATCACCTTGTACTGCGGGGTCCACCCCTCGATGGCGTCGAGGTCGGCCACGTAGCAGCGCCACGCGCCCAGCATGGTGTGGTAGGCGCGCGCCAAGGCCACGGCGTCGCCGGCGCGCCCCGGAAGGAGCGCGGACTGGACCGGCCGGTAGGTCTTGCGCTGGCCCGCGCGGGCGTGGACAGCCTGGCCTCGGAGGAGGTCGAGGACGGGGATCAACTCCATCGTGGCAAGAAGTTACCCCGGGAAGGGGAGCGGGGCGAGCAGGCGGCCTTGTCCCGGCCGCCGGGGCGGGCGAGATATCCGGACATGCCGACCGACGCGACGGGGCCCGGATGCTGACGGTGGTGAAGGTGGGCGGCGGCCTGCTGGCCACCCCCGCCCTGCTGCCGCGGGTGGGCCGGGCACTGGCGCGCCTCGGAACGGGACAGCCCCTGGTGGTGATCCCGGGGGGCGGGCCGTTCGCCGAGCAGGTGCGCCAGTTCGACCGTGCCCACGGGCTCTCCCCCACCGCCGCGCACTGGATGGCCATCCTGGCCATGGACCAGTACGCCTGGGTGCTGGCGGGCGCGGTGCCTGGCAGCCGACTGGTGGACGACCGGCCAGGCGTCCTGCAGGCGCACCGGGATGGGGTGCTGCCGGTACTGGCGCCCTCCCGCTGGCTGCGCGCCGCCGATGAACTGCCGCACCGCTGGGAGGTGACCAGCGACAGCCTGGCCGCCTACCTGGCCACCCTCCTCGGCGCGGAGGAGCTGCTGCTGGTCAAGCCGGTGGCTGGGGGAACGGAGCTGGTCGATGCCTGGTTCGCGCGGGTGGTGCCGGCGGACATGACGGTGCGGATCGTGGGCGCGGAGGCGTTCGCCGCGGACTAGGTCAATCGACCACGCGGGCCCGCTCCAGCCGGATGGCCTGGGCCAGGTCGCGGACGAGCCCGTCGTCCACGATGCCGTTGCGCCCGCCGCGGCAGACGGCGCCACGCACCCCGAAGATCGCCGCCCCCGCCTCGCTCGCCTGGCGCACCTGCCCCGGCCCGAGGCTGCCGCCCACCGCCAGCGGGATCTCGTGGCTGGCCAGGGCGCTCGCCAGGGACGCGATCGCGGCGGGATCGACGAAGTCGAACAGGGTCTGCCCGTCCTTGAGGCAGGTGTCGACGAGGACGCCATCCCCGCCCGCCTCGGGCACGAAGTACTGGAAGGCGTCGGGCGGGAGGGAGTGGACCCGGCCGGCGTCGGCGTAGGCCACGGCAATGACCCGCGGCCGGCCCGGCAGGGTGGTGGCCCGGCGCACCGCCTCGCGCAGCAGGTCCTCCGCCTGGCCGGCGTCGCGGATGCCGTGGAAGCCGAGCTTCACGAAGTGCAGCGGCACCGCGATGCGATCCATGGCGCGGGCGATGTCGTCGTAGGTCCCCACGTCGCCCAGCGCGGCGCTCAGTCGCAGCTCGGCCGGCACCAGCGCCCGGATGGCGGCCAGCGCCTCGGGCGCCACCGCCCCGATGGCGCCCCGTGCGGGGTCCTTCGCGTCGATGATGTCCGCGCCCCCGGCGATGGCCGCCCGCGCCTCGCCCGCATCCCGTACACTCACCAGCAGTCGCACCCGCGCACTCCCTTGTTCGGTCGGCCCGCCCCGGTATGTTACGCCCTGCCATGGCCCCCGACAACGCCATCCCCTCCGCAGGCCATTCCCTGACCGGCAAGCGGGTCCTCGTGACCGGGGGCTCGAGCGGCATCGGCCGGGCCATCGTCGTGGCCGCGGCGCGCGCCGGCGCCGACGTCCTGCTCACCTACCGCGCCAACCAGGCGGGGGCGGAGGCCGTGGCCGCGGAGGTGCGCGCCCTCGGCCGGCGCGCGGCCGTGGCGCAGACCAGCCTCGCCGAGCGGGAGAGCCTGGCCCGTCTGGTGCCGGCCGCGCGGGCGGCGCTCGGCGGCGTGGACGCCTGGATCAACAACGCCGGCGCCGACGTGCTCACCGGCGCCGGGGCCGAGTTGCCGCGCGAGGCCAAGCTGGACCTGCTGCTGGCGGTGGACCTCAAGGGCACCATGCAGGCCTCGTGGGCGGCGGCGGAGCTGATGCAGCAGCAGCCTGCGGGCGGCGTGATCATCAACATGTCGTGGGACCGGGTGCTCCAGGGGATGGCGGGCGAGAATCCCGAGCTCTTTGCCGCCGTGAAGGGCGGGGTCCTCGGCTTCAGCCGCGCGCTGGCGCGCTCGGTGGCGCCCCACATCCGGGTAAACGTGCTCGGCCCGGGGTGGATCGACACCGCGTTCGGCAGCGGCGCCCCGCAGGCGTTCAAGGACCGGGTGGCCGGCCAGGTGCCGCTGGGACGCTGGGGCACGCCGGAGGACGTGGCGGCGGCCGCGGTGTACCTGGCGTCGGACCAGGCGCGGTACGTGACGGGGCAGCTGCTGATGGTCAACGGCGGGGACGTGATGTAGGCGGCTCGGCGGCCCGGCGGCGCCGCCAGCGGGATTGCGCGAAGGCACCACACCGGGAGGGCGCATGGCGGACAAGGAACGCATCGACACGGAGCCCGAGATCGCCACGAAGCTCGCGGCGCTGCCGGGCTGGTACTACGAGGAGGGCTGGATCCGCCGGCAGTACAAGACCGACGGCTGGCTCACCACGCTGGCGCTGGTGAACACCATCGGCTTCCTGAGCGAGGCCGCGTACCACCACCCCGACCTCACCGTGACCTGGGCCAAGGTCTGGGTGAAGCTGCAGACCCACTCGGCCGGCGGCATCACCGACAAGGACTGGGAGCTGGCCCGGCGGATCGAGGACACCGTCCTGTGGAAGCCCAGCGGCGGGGCGCTCGAGGGCACGCCCAACAAGTGGGTCCGCGGGGGCGATCCGCGCTAGTGCCGCCGACCCGCGTCCTCTTTGTCACCGGCAAGCTCGCGGAGCCGGCGCTGCGGCGGGTGCTGGCGGAGATGCAGCCGCCGTTTGCCGTGGAGGTGGCGGTCCTCGGGATCACGGTGGCGGCGCTGCTCACCACCCCGTGGATCGCCCGGTACCTCACCGTGCCGCCCGGCACCGACCTCATCCTGCTCCCCGGCCTCACCGAGGGCGACCCGGCGCTGCTCACCGAGCAGTTCGGCGTGCCGGCGGAGCGGGGGCCCAAGGACCTGCGCGACATCCCGCGCCACTTCGGGCAGGCGGCCGCGGCGCGCGACTACGGCGCCTGGGACATCGAGATCCTGGCCGAGATCAACAATGCGCCCCGGCGGAGCCGGGAGGCGCTGCTGGCGGAGGCGCGGCATTACCAGGCCTCCGGCGCCGACCTGATCGACGTCGGCTGCACCCCCGGCGTCCCCTTCCCGCACCTGGGCGAGGTGGTGCGGGAGCTGCGCGGCCTCGGCATGCGGGTGAGCGTGGACACCTTCGACCGCGCGGAGATCCAGGCCGCGGTGGCGGCCGGCGCGGAGTGCGTGCTCAGCGTCAACGGCTCCAACCCCGGGGCCATCGAGGACCTCCGCGGCACCGGCGCGCGCGCCGTGGCCATCCCCGACTTCGGCGCCGGCCTCGAGACCCTGGAGCCCACGCTCGCCGCGCTGGAGCGCGCGGGAGTGCCGTACCTCATCGACCCGATCGTCGAGCCGATCGGCTTCGGCTTCATGGCCTCCCTGGAGCGTTACGCCGAGATCCACCGCCGCTATCCCGGGGTGCCGCAGCTGATGGGGGTGGGGAACATCACCGAACTCACCAGCGCCGACACCACCGGCATGCACGCCCTGCTGCTCGCGGTCTGCCAGGAGGTGGGAGTGAAGGCGGTGCTCACCACCGAGGTGATCCCGTGGGCCCGCGGGGCGGTGCGGGAGATCGACATCGCGCGCCGCCTCATGCACTACGCCGTCACCCAGAAGACGACGCCGAAGCACGTGGACGACCGCCTGGTCACGGTGAAGGACCCGCGCATCCTCACCTACAGCGAGGCGGAGCTGCGCGAGGTGCAGGCGCGGGTGCGCGACGCCAACTTCCGCATCTTCACCGACGGCGAGGTCATCACCGTTTTCAACCACGAGCGCTTCGTCCGCGGCACCGACATCCAGGAGATCTTCGACCAGCTCGGCGTCACCGACGCCTCCCACGGGTTCTACCTCGGGAAGGAGCTGGCCAAGGCGCGGCTCGCGAACCAGCTCGGCAAGACCTACCGCCAGGAGGGGGCGCTCACGTTCGGCTACCTGACGCCCGCCGACGACCCCAAGCGGGAGCACTTCCGACCCACGGCGCGACCGCGACCCGCGGGCGGAGGGCCGGATGCCTGAGCTCCCGCTGGTCGAGGAGCTCTGCC
Organism: Gemmatimonadota bacterium; assembly: GCA_016713785.1. Taxonomy (NCBI): domain Bacteria; kingdom Pseudomonadati; phylum Gemmatimonadota; species Gemmatimonadota bacterium. The sequence goes on from JADJOM010000003.1 coordinate 2,570,509, forward strand.
CCGCCCCCGACCCGGTGGCCACCGCGGAGCGGTTCCTGGGCCAGCCGCACCTGCTCTTCCTCGACAGCGCCACCGACCCGGAACGCCACGGCCGTCATTCGTTCCTGATGGCCGCGCCGCCCGCGGTGATCCGGACCCGCGGGCCCGCGGCCCCATCGGCGCTGGCGCAGGCCCGGGCCGCCCTGGCGCAGCACCGGGCCGAGCCGGTGGCCGGCCTGCCGCCGTTCCAGGGCGGGCTCGCGGGCTACCTGGCCTACGATTACGGCGCCGTCCTCGAGCGCGTCCCGCCGACCCGCTACGACGACCTCATGCTGCCCGACGCGGTGCTCGGCCTGTACGACTGGGTCATCGCCTGGGACCACGCCGCGGGACGCGCCTGGATCGTCTCGACGGGGCTCCCCGCCCTGGGGGCGGGCCGGGCCGCGCGGGCCGCGGAGCGGCTCGCCTGGGTGCGGCAGCTGCTCGCGGGCCCGAGTGGCGGGGCCACCGGCCGGGTGTGGAGCAGCCCGCCGCGCGGGGGAGCGCCGGCGCCCTCGTACCCGGTGCTGGGCACCGAGTTCGCGCGGGGCATCGGACTCCGGTCCTCGTTCACCCATCGCGGTTACCTCGACGCGGTGCAGCGGGTGGTGGACTACATCGTGGCCGGCGACATCTTCCAGGCGAACCTCAGCCAGCGGCTGGAGAGCCCCCTGGAGGAGGACCCCTGGCGCCTGTACCAGCGGCTGCGCCGCCTCAACCCGGCGCCCTTCGCCGCCTACCTCGAGTTCGATGGCGTCGGGGTGGCCAGCGCGTCGCCGGAACGCTTCCTGGCCGTGGAGCCGTCGGGCCAGGTCGAGACCCGCCCGATCAAGGGCACCCGGCCGCGCGGGGTCTCCCCCGAGCATGACGCCGCGCTGGCCCGCGCGCTGGTGGACAGCCCCAAGGACCGGGCCGAGAACCTGATGATCGTGGACCTGCTGCGGAACGACCTGTCGCGGGTGTGCCGCCCAGGCAGCGTGCGGGTGCCGGAGCTGTTCGCGCTGGAGGGGCACCGCACGGTGCATCACCTGGTGTCGGCCGTGACCGGCACGCTGGCCCCGGACCGCGACGCCACCGACCTGCTCGCCGCCGCCTTCCCGGGCGGCAGCATCACCGGCGCGCCCAAGGTGCGGGCCATGGAGATCATCGCGGAGCTGGAGCCCTCCCGCCGCGGGATCTACTGCGGGTCGATCGGCTACCTGAGCGTCACCGGCGCCATGGACACGAGCATCGTGATCCGGAGCTTCGTGGCGGCGGGGGGGCGGGTCACCTTCTCGGTGGGTGGCGGGATCGTGGCGGACTCCGATCCCGAGAGCGAATATCAGGAGACGTTGCACAAGGCCCGGGCGCTGATCGAGGCGCTGGCCGGCGGCGTGGTGACCCCATGATCCTGCTGCTCGACAACTACGACAGCTTCGTCTACACCCTGGCCCGCTACGTGGCCGAGCTGGGCGAGGCGCCGGTGGTGCGGCGCAACGACGCGCTCACCCCCGACGAGGTGGCGGCGCTGGGACCGACGCACATCATCATCTCGCCCGGCCCCTGCTCGCCCACCGAGGCGGGCATCTCGGTGGAGGTCATCCGCCGGTTCGGCCCGACGATCCCGGTGCTCGGAGTCTGTCTTGGCCACCAGGCCATCGGCGCCGCCTATGGCGCGGAGATCGTGCGGGCCGGCCGCCCGATGCACGGCAAGACCTCGCCCATCCGGCACGACGGCACTTCGGTCTTCACCGGGCTCCCGAGCCCGCTGGTCGCCACCCGCTATCATTCACTCGTCATTGCCCCGGCCTCGCTGCCGCCGGAGCTCCGGGTCACGGCCACCGCGGACGATGGCGAGATCATGGCCGTCGTGCACCGGACGCACCCGGTGGTGGGCGTGCAGTTCCACCCCGAGTCGGTGCTGACCGAGTACGGGTACCGGATGCTCGACTGGTTCCTCACCGGCGGACGAGGCAGCCGGGTGCCGGATCGCGCCGATGGCGCCTCGGTGCCGCCGACCGGTGAGGCGCCGGACCTCTCGAGCGCGCCGCCGTCATCGGAGCTGGTGCGATAGGGCGGTAAGGCGGTAAGGCGGTAAGTCACTCCACGAGGGAATCCCCACATGCGTCGCGCGTTCACCCTGCTGCTGCTCCTCCTCGCGGCCCCACTCGGGGCCCAGACCGCCGCCGACTCCGTCGCGGGCTACGCGGTTCGCGAGGCGATGATCCCCACCCGGGACGGGGCGCGGCTCCACACGCTCATCTACCGCCCCGCGGGCCACGACGAGGCGCTGCCGTTCCTGATGGTGCGGACACCCTACGGGATCACCGGCCGGGCGGGGCGCTACTTCCAGGCCTACCTCAAGGAGCTGGCAGCCGACGGGTACGTGATGGTGCTGCAGGACATCCGGGGCCGCTACGGCTCGGAAGGCACGTTCGTCATGAACCGGCCGCTGCACGACGCCGGGGACCCGAAGGGCGTGGACGAAAGCACCGACACCTGGGACACGGTGGAGTGGCTGCTCGATCAGGTGCCGAACAACAACGGCCGGGTCGGGGTGCTCGGCATCAGCTACCCCGGGTGGCTGGCCGCGATGGCCGGGATCAACCCCCACCCCGCGGTGAAGGCGGTCTCGCCCCAGGCGCCCATGACCGACACCTGGATCGGAGACGACTTCTTCCACCAGGGAGCGTTCCGCCTGTCGTACGGCTTCGAGTACGCCGCCGACATGGAGCTCTCCAACGATGGCTCGGTGCCGCTGCCGATCACCCGCTACGACACCTACGACTGGTACCTGGCGCAGGGCCCGCTCCGCAACCTGACCACGCTGTTGGCCGGCAAGGTGCCGACCTGGACCAACTTCACCCGCCATCCCACCTACGACGCGTTCTGGAAGGCGCGCTCGCTCCCCACCTACCTGACGCGGCTGTCGGTGCCGACGCTCACCGTCGGCGGCTGGTGGGACCAGGAAGACTTCTATGGCGCGCTGGCCACCTACGCGGCGCTGGAGAAGCTCGACACCGCGGGGATCAACTACCTGGTGATGGGACCCTGGAATCACGGCGGGTGGCAGGGCGCCGGCGACAGCCTGGGCAAGATCAGCTTCGCCGATTCCACCGGGACCTACTTCCGCGAGCAGGTGCAGGCGCCCTGGTTCGCGTACTGGCTCAAGGACCGGGGCCGGCTGCCGCTGCCCGAGGCGCTGCTCTTCGTGGCGGGCCGCAACGACTGGAAGGCGTTCGACCACTGGCCGCCCCGGGCCGAGGCCCCGGTACGGCAGCTCTACTTCCGCGCGGATGGCCGCCTGTCATTCGAGCCGCCGAGCGGGGCGGCCGCCGCGTTCGATCCGTTCGTCTCCGACCCGGCGCACCCCGTCCCCTACCGGGCGCGGCCCATCCAGCAGACCTACCATCCCCGCGGCTCGAGCTGGTCCGCCTGGCAGGTGGAGGACCAGCGGCTGGCGCACAACCGCCCCGACGTGCTGTCGTGGGAGACCGAGCCGCTCGACGCCGACCTGACCATCGCCGGGGACGTGGTGGCGCACCTGTTCGCCTCGACCACGGGGCAGGACGCCGACTGGGTGGTGAAGCTGATCGACGTCTACCCCGATTCGGCGCGCTACCTGGCGCCCCGCATGGGCGGGTTCCAGCTGATGGTGACCGGCGACATCCTGCGCGGCCGCTACCGCGCCGGCTGGGACCGCCCCGCCCCGCTGGTGCCCAACCGGGTGACCCCGTTCACGGTGGACCTGCACCAGCAGGCCTACACCTTCCGGAAGGGCCACCGGATCATGGTCCAGGTGCAGAGCACCTGGTTCCCGGTGTACGATCGCAACCCGCAGACCTGGGTGCCCAACATCTTCGAGGCGCCCGCCACCGCGTTCCGGGCGCAGACCCACCGGGTGTACCGGAGCACGCGGCATCCCTCGCACGTGCAGGTGCAGGTGCTCGCGCCATGAAGCTCCGCGCCCTCGCCCCGGCCGCGGCGCTGCTCCTCGCGATGCCGCTGTCGGCCCAGCGCCCGGACACGATCGTGCCCGCGGAGCACCTGGTGCTGCGCGGCATCCCCGCGCTGCCGGCGGCGCTGCGCGAGGCGGTGCGCCGCTACACCGAGTTCCGCAGCGCGGCGGTGGTGGACTGGCATCCGCTGCGGCGCGAACTGCTGATCAGCACCCGGTTCGGCAACACCGCGCAGCTGCACCGGGTGGCGCGGCCGGGCGGGGACCGCTCGCAGCTCACCTTCTTCGACGAGCCGGTGGGCGCCGGGAGCTGGTCGCCGGATGGCCGGTTCCTCGTCCTGGGGCGCGACGCGGGGGGGAACGAGTTCACCCAGCTCTACCGGCAGGAGGTCCCGGGGGGAGGGGTGACGCTCCTGACCGACGGCGCGGCCCAGAACGGCGGGGTGCGGTGGTCCCGGACGGGCGACCGCATCGCCTACGGCTCCACCCGCCGCAACGGCGCGGACCGCGACCTGTACGTGATGGACCCGCGCGATCCCGCGACCGATCACCGCGTCCTCGAGGTGCAGGGCGGCGGCTGGAGCGTGCAGGACTGGTCGCCCGACGGCGGGGCGCTGCTGATCCGGGAGGGCCGCTCGGTCAACCAGGCGCAGCTGTGGCGCCTGGACCTGGCCACCGGCGCGCGGACCCTGCTCACCCCCGATGCGCCGGGCGACACCGTGGCCCGCGGCGGCGCCCGCTGGAGCCCGGAGGGGCGCGCCATCTACTACACCACCGACGCGGGGAGCGAGTTCCTGCAGCTGGTGCGGCAGGAGCTCGCCAGCGGGCGGGTCACGGTGCTCACGCCGGCGATCCCGTGGGACATCACCGAATTTGCGCTGTCGCCCGACGGCCGGACGGTGGCCCTGGTGGCCAACGAGGCGGGGCGCTCGCGACTCTCCCTGCTCGACACCCCAAGCGGCCGGCTCCGCGCCGTGCCCGGGCTGCCGGTGGGCCTGGTCGGCGGCCTCGAGTGGCGGCCCCAGGGCGGCGAGCTGGCCTTCACGCTGAGCGGCGCCCGCACCGCCGCCGATGCGTACAGCCTCGTCACCGCGACGGGGGCCCTCACGCGCTGGACCGAGAGCGAGACCGGCGGCCTCGACGTGGCGGCGCTGCCGGAACCGGAGCTGGTGCGCTGGACGAGCTTCGACGGGCTCGAGATCTCGGGCTTCCTGTACCGCCCGCCGGCCCGCTTCGCCGGCCCGCGCCCGGTGCTCATCTCCATTCACGGCGGCCCCGAGGGCCAGTCCACGCCCGGCTTCCTCGGCCGGGCCAACTACTTCCTGATGGAGCTCGGCGTCGCGATCCTGCTGCCCAACGTCCGCGGCTCCACCGGGTACGGCAAGACCTTCGTCAAGCGCGACAACGGCATGCGGCGCGAGGAGTCGGTGCGCGATATCGGCGCCCTGCTCGACTGGATCGGCACCCGGCCCGAGCTGGACGCGGACCGGGTGATGGTCACCGGCGGCAGCTACGGCGGCTACATGACGCTCGCCGTGGCCACGCTGTACGACGACCGGATCCGCGGGGCGGTGGACGTGGTGGGGATCTCCAACTTCGTGAGCTTCCTGGCCAACACCGAGCGCTACCGGCGCGACCTGCGCCGGGTGGAGTACGGTGACGAGCGCGACCCCGCCATGCGGGCCTACCTCGAGTCGATCGCGCCGCTGCACCGCGCCGACCGGATCACGCGGCCGCTATTCGTCATCCAGGGCGGCAACGACCCGCGGGTGCCGCGCAGCGAGGCGGAGCAGATGGTGGCCGCGGTGGAGCGGAATGGCGGCCCGGTCTGGTATCTTCTGGCCCGCGACGAGGGCCACGGCTTCCGCAAGAAGGCCAACGTGGACTTCCAGTTCTACGCCACCGTGGACTTCCTGCGCCGCCACCTCCTCGGCGCCGCGCTGCCCTGACCCCGCCGGAGCGTCGATGATCATCGAGACCCTGCTCACCACCCAGGACGCCGCCGGGACGCTGAACGTCGCCCCGATGGGCGTGGAGTGGGGGGAGGAGACGCTGGTGATCAGGCCGTTCCTCGAGACCGCCACCTTCCGGAACCTCGCCGCCACGCGGGCCGCGGTGGTGCACCTGACCGATGACGCGCTGCTCTTTGCCCAGGCGGTGATCCACCATCCCGCCGCCGACGCCCCGCCGACGGTGCCGGCGGCGCGCATCGCCGGGCGGGTGCTGGAGGCGGCGTGCAGCTGGCGGGAGGTGGAGGTGACGGCCCTCGACGACACCCCGCCCCGCAGCCGGATCACCACCCGCGTGGTGCACCGGGGGAGCCGGCGGGAGTTCCTGGGCTTCCACCGCGCCCGCCACGCCGTGCTTGAGGCCGCGATCCTGGCCACGCGGACCCACCTGCTCCCGGCAGAAGAGATCGCGGCGGAGTACGCCCGGCTGCAGGTGATCGTGGACAAGACCGCGGGCCCCCGGGAGCGCGAGGCGATGGCGCTGCTCACCGCCTGGGTAGCCGAGCGGGGCGTGGGGACCCCGGTCCGATGACCCGCCCCCCTGGCCTGCCCGTCCGGGTCACCGTCGAGGCCCCGGCCCGGCTCCATTTCGGCATCCTCGACCTGCGAGGTCACCGCGGGCGGCGCTTCGGCGGGATCGGCGCCGCCGTCCCCTCGCCAAGCCTGGTGCTCGAGGCCACGCGGCACGACCGGCTGACCGCCGAGGGGCCAGACGCCGGACGGGCGCTGGAGTTCGCCCAGCGGTACCTGGCCGCCACCGGGATCACGGCCGGCGCCCACCTCCGGGTCCTGCGCGCCATCCCGGCACATGCCGGACTCGGCTCCGGCACCCAGATGGCCCTCACGGTCGCCCGGGCGCTGGCGGAGCTGTTCGGGCTGCCGTCCGACCCCCTCACCCTGGCCCGGGCCGTGGGCCGGGGCCAGCGCTCGGCCATCGGCACCTGGACCTTTGCGCTGGGCGGGTTTGTACTCGAAGGGGGGCGCCGCGCCGGGGGCGACGTGGCGCCGCTGATCTCCCGCCTGCCGATGCCACCCAGCTGGCGCTGTGTCATTGCCATCCCGGAGGGACACCCGGGGCTGTCCGGCAGTGCCGAGGCGGCCGCCTTCCGGGACCTGCCCCCGCCGTCGGAGCGGGAGGTGGAGCGGGTGGCCCACCTGGTCCTGATGCAGTTGCTCCCCGCGCTGGCCGACGCCGACCTGACGGCCTTCGGGTCGGCGCTGACGGAGGTCCAGCGGATCACCGGGGGGTGGTTCGCCCCGGCCCAGGGGGGGGCGTTCTCGCCGGGGCCCACCGAGGCGCTGGTGGAGCGGATGGCGGCGTTTGGCGCGGCCGGGGTGGGCCAGAGCTCCTGGGGCCCGACGGTGTACGGGCTGGTGCCGCAGGAGGAGGCGGCCCAGGACCTGGGGCAGCGCGTTCGCGCCTGGTTGGGGGGGCGGGGGACGGTGCTGGAGACCCCATTCTCCGAGCGGGGGGCGCTGGTCAGCAGCGAGTGGACGGGGGTCGGGGCCTAGGCTGGCCGGGGTTCCAAACTGATTGACAGGTTATTCGGCTGGCTGTATACTGACCCTCCGCTTTCCGCCGGGTTTCCGGTCCGGGAACTTCGGGGCGGATGAACGGTACTACCAGCTAGTTCGGTGGGGCCGCAACAGTCGGGGCTCCCCTCCCCGACCGATAACAAGCCCGCTTCAATCATCCACATGCCGACCTCACCGTGGCTCCGGTTTTCCGGGGCTTGGTGTCGTGCCGATGTGAGGATTGCCGTGGGATTCTCCGGTTCCAGCATGACCATCCGTGGGTGTGGTGTCTCCGTTTCCCGGCTGCGGCCGGGCGCGGGCCTTTGGCGTGACTGGGCGTGGCGCGCCGACAGCACGTTCCAGAATGGGACTAATTGGCACAATCGGGAGTACGCCGCGACGGCATAGCATGCACGGCCATTCGGGATTCGGTTCCCGGGTGGCCGTTGGAGTTTTCAGGCAGGATGCAGGTGCAGCAAGTGGATTCGGGGGAAATCTGGGACACGCTCGCGAACGCCGGCGCGATCGCCCCAGCGGCCTCCCGCGCAGTCAGCAACCCGTGAGGGCTGCTGTCACCCTTCATCATGAGGTCATCATATGAACCGTATTACCCGCAAGATGTTGTCTGGCGGGCTGTGCGCGGGGCTTTCGCTCCTCGCGGTGTCGGCCCATGCCCAGGCGCGTTCGGGGGCGTGGACGCGTAACGCCCCGGAAGGCGACTGGCAGATGCCCGGGCGCGACTACTCGATGCAGCGCTTCAGCCCGCTGGCCCAGATCAACACGTCGAACGTCGCGAACCTCAAGGCTTCGTGGTCGTTCTCGACGGGTACCCTGCGTGGCCACGAGGGCAATCCCCTCGTCATCGGCAACGTGATGTACGTGCACACGTCCTTCCCGAACATCGTGTACGCGCTCGACCTGTCCAAGGAAGGCGCGCCGCAGATCTGGAAGTACGTGCCGAATCAGTCCGCCGACGCGATCCCGATCGCGTGCTGCGACCTGGTGAACCGCGGCACCGCGTATCACCAGAGCGGCAAGATCTTCATCAACGCGCTCCAGGGCGACCTGATCGCGCTCGACGCGAAGACCGGCAAGGAGCTGTGGAAGGCCCGGCATCCGAAGTCCTCCCCGACCCAGGTCGAGGCCCAGGACTACAAGGATGGCGCGACCATCACCGTGGCCCCGATCGTGATCAAGGACATCGTCATCACCGGCATTTCCGGTGGTGAGTTCGGCGTCCGTGGCCGCGTCTCGGCGTTCGACGTGGCGACCGGCAAGCACCTGTGGACCGGCTACTCCACCGGCCCGGACAGCGAAGTGCTGCTCGAGGGCGATGCCAACGCCAACTACCCCTCGCACAAGGGCAAGGACCTCGGCATCAGCACCTGGCAGGGAGACGAGTGGAAGCGTGGCGGCGGGACGACCTGGGGCTGGTACACCTACGATCCGGAACTCGACCTGTTCTACTACAGCGTCGGCAACCCGGGCTCGTGGAACCCCGACCAGCGCCCCGGCGACAACAAGTGGTCGATGTCGATCTTCGCCCGCAACCCGACCACGGGCAAGGCGAAGTGGATCTACCAGATGACCCCGCACGACGAGTGGGACTATGACGGCGTGAACGAGAACGTCCTGTTCGAGAAGGGCGGCCAGAAGCTGCTGGCCCACTTCGACCGGAACGGCATCGGCTACACCGTCGACCGCACCAACGGCAAGGTCATCGTCGGCAACGCCTTCGGTCCGATCAACTGGGCCAAGAACGCCGGCACGGGCACCCCGGTCGAGGGCATCGTCTCCACCGGCGTCCCGGTCAAGGATCCGCGCTACGGCACCTCCTCGAAGAAGAACGGCGAGGGCATCTGCCCGGCCGCCATCGGCTTCAAGGACCAGCAGCCCGCCGCGTACTCCCCGATCACCGGCCTCTTCTACGTCCCCGCGAACCACATCTGCATGGACTACGAGGGCGTCGAGGTCAAGTACACCCGCGGTCAGCCGTACGTCGGCGCGATCGTGCGGATGTTCCCCGGCCCGGGCGGTCACCGTGGCCGCTTCTTCGCCTGGGACCCGATGGCCGGCAAGGTCGTCTGGGACCAGAAGGAAAACCTCGCCGCCTACGGCGGCGCGATGACCACCGCGGGTGGCCTGGTCTTCTACGGCACCATGGAAGGCTGGCTCAAGGCGCTTGACCAGAAGACCGGCAAGCTCCTGTGGAAGTTCAAGACCCCGTCGGGCATCATCGGCAACCCGATGAGCTACCGTGGGCCGGATGGCAAGCAGTACGTGGCCGTCCTCTCCGGCATCGGCGGCTGGGCGGGCATCGGCGTCGCCGCGGGCATCGGCGCTGAAGATCCGACCGCCGGCCTGGGCGCCCTCGGCGCCTTCGGCGATGCGGGCCAGTTCTCCACCCAGGGCGGCGTCCTCACCGTCTTCGGGCTCTAGTTCCCTCCACGGCCTGGACGGGTCTCCGGACCCGTCCAGGTCGCTGGCGGCAGCGGGATCGACAGGGGCGGGTCGCTCGCGGACCCGCCCTTGTCCTGTCCGGCAACGGGCGATTCCCGGTGCACCATCCCGGAATTGACCCGATCCCTGAACACCACCCCGTCCGGGTGGGTATACTGGAAGACCATGCCTACGCCCTCCGCCCGCTGCACCGGTCTCGGCCTCGCCCTCGCCCTGCTCGTCAGCGCGCCGGCGATGGCCCAGCGACCCGGCCCCATGCTCCCCGGCGTGCTCCGGGTCTGCGTGGACCCGGACAACCTGCCGATGTCCAACCGGGCGGGCGAAGGGGTCGAGAACAAGCTGGCCGAGCTGCTGGCCAGCACCTGGAATTCCCGGCTCGAGTACATCTACTGGGCCGCCCCGCGGGGCATGATGCGGATGCTCAACGGGCGCTACTGCGACGTCTGGCTCCAGATGCCGGTGCTCTCCGACATGGCGGGCGTCACCCGCCCCTACTTCCGCACCAGCTACGTGATCGTGCAGCGCCGCACCGCGGCGCACCCGGTCACCAGCCTCGACGATCCCGCGCTCAAGACCATGCGGATCGGGGTGCACCTCTTCGCGGCCGACGGCGAGAACACCCCGCCGGCCATGGCCCTCTCCAGGCACGGCGTGGTGGGCAACCTGGTCGGGTTCAGCACCACGTACACGGGCGGCATGAACCGGCCCGAGGACATCATCAAGGCGGTGGTGTCCGATTCCATCGACGTGGCGATCGTCTGGGGCCCCATCGCGGGCTACTACACCCGGCAGCTCGGCGCCGACCTGGTGCTCCGCCCCATCGAGCGCGACAGCGTGAGCGGCATGCTGTTCGCCTACAGCATGGGCATGGCCACCCGTCGCGCCGACCGCGCCTTCCGCGACAGCCTGCAGGGGTTCATCGATACCAAGGGGGCCGAAATCCGGGCCATCCTCGACCAGTTCGGGATTCCACTGCTGCCGATCCCGGCCGATACCGGTCGGGGGAGCCCCGCGGGCCCGGCACGCTAGCTGCATCTCGACACCGGGCCGGCGCAGGATGCGATCGGCCGACTACACTCGGAAAGGAAAGCGCACAGCGATGAAGACGTGGATTCTGGTAGCCGCCGCCCTGGTGCTGGGTGCGGGCTCGGTGACCGCACAGGTTCGCGACGAATACCACCCCGCCCCCCGCGACACGGTGGACAACGACACCTACCAGGGGTGGAAGCAGTACGAGCTCAACTGCTCCCGCTGCCACGGGGAGTATGCGGTGGGCAGCTCCTTTGCCCCGGCGCTCATCGTCTCCCTGCGTGAGGGCGGGACCATCCCGACGGCCGAGTCCTTCCTCACCACCGTGTGCGCCGGCCGCCCCGACAAGGGGATGCCCGCCTGGTGCGCGCTGGGCCTCGAGATCGACAAGATCCAGCGCATGTACCTGTACGTGAAGGGACGCGCGGACGGGAAGATCGGCCCGGGGCGGCCGGCGGTCCGCGAGAACTCCTAGTCCCCCGAATCTCGGGGATGTCTCACGCAACAGCGGGGCCGTGGCGCGACGCCGCGGCCCCGCTGTCGTTCCCCCCTTCCCTTCCCACGCCAGGGGTGAATCCTTTCGGGCCCGGTCCGGCTCCCCCGGGCACCCCGTGACGTGGAGCGTCGATGCGCGTACTGCTTTCGCTGGCGATGATCAGCTGGCTGGGGCCCGCGGCCCCGGTGGCCGCACAGGATCCGGCCATGCCGCCCGTGGTGGCGCCGTCCGCCGTCGCCGCAGGCCGCCCGTCGGCCGATTCGCTGCGGACCGCCAGCCAGGTGAAGGCGTACCTGGCCGGCGTCGAGGCCACCGCGACGCCGGACCTCTCCGGGCTCGACCTCTCCGGGCTCGACCTGCGGGGCGTGGACTTCCGCAAGGCCAGCCTGGTGGGCGCCCGGCTGGCCGGCGCCATGCTCGATGGCGCGGACCTCTTTGCGTGCGACCTCACCGACGCCGTGGCGCCGGACCTGAGCGCGGTGGGGGCCAACCTCGACGGCACGACCTTGCGGCGGGCAGACCTCCGGCGGGCCCGCCTGCACCGGGCGAGCCTCTTCGCCACGATCGTCGAGGCCACCGACCTCCGCGAGGCCGACCTGCGCGAGACCCGGATCATCGGCTATCTGCGCAAGGCGAACCTGGCGGGCGCCATCCTGACCGGCGCCAACATCGGCGCGGATCCGGGGAACCAGTCGATGGGCGTGATGCGGGCGCAGTTCGTCGGGGCGGACTTGAGCGGCGCTGACCTGAGTGGCGCCAACCTCTACAAGGCCGACCTCTCGTATGCCTCCCTGGTCGGCGCCACGCTGACCGGGGCGGACCTCCGGAACGCGGACCTGGTGCAGGCCGACCTGGCCCGGGCCGACGTCACTGATGTGCAGCTGGCCTTCGCCGACCTGGACGGCGCCAGCTTCCTGGGAGCCCGGGGGGTCTCGACCCTGCGCGGCCTGGACCAGGCCCGCCGCCGGGACCGGGCGGTGTTCGACCGTTGACCATGAACGACCCAAGGAGACCTGCCATGACCCGGATGCGATCCGCCGCCTGCCTGACCCTGCTCACCGTGGCGCTGGGCGCCTGCGGCCCCAAGGGGGAGCCCGCGACCGACCAGCCGCCCACGCTCAGCGCGGGCGCGGGGGCGTCGGGCGAGCTGGTCTACGTGACCAACGAGGACTCCCGCGACCTCACCGTCATCGACGCCGCCACCGACAGCGTGGTGGCCACCATCCCGGTGGGCACCCGGCCCCGCGGCGTGGAGGTGAGCCCGGACGGCCGCACGGTGTACGTGGCGCTCACCGGTTCCCCCAAGTGCCCGCCCACCATGCCCGACGAGGAGTGCGAGAAGCTGGCCTCGGACAAGTCCAAGGACGGCGTCGCCATCGTCGACGTGGCCACCCGGACCACGATCAAGACCATCCCCGCCGGCTCCGACCCGGAGGAGTTCGACATCTCCGCCGACGGCACCCGGCTGTTCGTGTCCAACGAGGACGCCGACAGCGCCTCGATCGTGGACCTGGCCAGCGGGCGCCCGGTGGCCAACGTCAAGGTTGGAGATGAACCGGAGGGCGTGACGGTGGCGCCGGATGGGAAGACCGTCTGGGTGACCGGCGAGACCGACCACGACATCACCGGCTTCGACGCCGCCACCGGCGCCATCGTGGCCCGGATCGACGTGCTGGGCCAGCGCCCGCGTTCCATCGGCTTCCTGCCCGATGGCTCACGCGCCTACGTGACCAACGAGATGAGCAGCACGGTGTCGGTGGTGGACATGGTGGCGCGGAAGACCCTGCGGCAGATCACCATGCCGGCGGACAGCCGGCCGATGAGCATCGTGGTGACCCCGGATGGCCGGCGGATCTACATCTCCAACGGGCGCGGCAAGACCATCTCGGCGATCGATCCCGCCACCGACGCGGTGACCGCGACGGTCGAGGTGGGAGTGCGGCCGTGGGGGATCGCGCTCTCGAGTGACGGCCGGAAGCTGTACACCGCCAACGGTCCCGGGAACGACGTCACGGTCCTCGACACCGAGACCATGACCGTCCGCAAGCGGATTCCGGCCGGCACCATCCCGTGGGGCGTGGCAATCGGGCCGAAGCCCTAAGGTGGTAGGGCGGTAAGGCGGTAAGGCGGTAGGCCGCCGACCTACGCGATCGGCCGCCAGGTGAGCGGCGAGCCCGGCCAGCGCCACGCGATCCACGCGTCGAGCCCCCACGCCCGCCCGCTGCGAGCCAGGAACAGCACCAGCAGCGTGATCACCAGCATGTAGTGGAAGCCCTGCGAGGCCGGCGCCATGTGCCAGGTGGCCAGCCCGTAGTTGATGCTCAGCCACAACCCGCCCAGCGCCCCGAGCCCCGCGGCCAGCCCCAGGGTCAGCGACAGCCCCACCAGCACCTCGCCCCACGCGGTCAGGACGGCGAACAGCGGCACGTTCGCGAGCACGGTGCCCTCCACGAAGCCGCGATACCACACGATCGGGTTCTCCGCCATCTGCCGGGCGATGATCGTCGGCATCGTCTCGATCCACCGCTGCTGCACGCCGAGGAACGGGACCACCCCGCCGGCCAGGATGAACGCCATCTTGGTGGTCAGTGCCTTGAGGAACCACAGGCCGACGAGGACCCGCAGCACCGCGAGCCACCGGCTGGGATGCGACATGTCCACCGGGGTGGGTGTGGACGACGATGCGCTCATGGCGGGTGGGACCTCGCGCGTGGCGGGGAGGGGAGGGACGGCAGGCCACCTATGCTACTGCGAAAGCGGCCGCGACGGAATCCCCGGTGCGCCACCGATGAAGCGCCAACGGTCCACCAGTGCGCCACGCCCCTTGGACACCGGTGTGCCCGCGCCGGCTCAGTCGCCCAGGCTGATGCCGAGCTGGCGCGCGGTGAGCACCGTGTCGGAGTCGAGGGGCACGTGCTTGGAGCGGCCGATGACGTCCTCGAGCGGCACCCGCGCGAGCTCGGGCGGGTTGTAGCCGATCATGACGCCGAAGGCCTTGTCGGCCACGGCGCGCACGGCGGCGGCGCCGAAGCGCAGGCCGAGGAGGCGGTCGAAGGTGGTGGGCGAGCCGCCACGCTGCAGGTGGCCGAGGACCAGGCTGCGGGTCTCCTTGCCGGTGCGCTCGCTGATGGCGCGGGCCACCAGCGAGCCGATGCCGCCGAGCCGGTCCACGGTGCCGGCGGCGCGCCGCTCCAGCAGCGGGGTGTCGCCGCCGAGCGGCCGGGCGCCCTCGCCCACGACCACGATGCTGAAGTGCCGGCCCGACTGCTCCCGCGCCGTGATCTTGGCGCACACCTTGTCGATGTCGAACGGCAGCTCGGGCAGCAGGATCACGTCGGCGCTGGCGGCGATGCCGCTGTGCAGCGCGATCCAGCCGGCGTCGCGACCCATGAGCTCCACCACCATGACCCGCTCGTGACTCTCGGTGGTGGAGTGCAGCTTGTCGATGGCCTCGGTGGCGGTGCTCACCGCGGTGTCGAAGCCGAAGGTGGCGAGGGTGCCGGTGACGTCGTTGTCGATGGTCTTGGGCACCCCGACGACCGGGAGGCCCTTCCGGTAGAGGTCGTAGCCGATCTTCAGGCTGCCGTCGCCGCCGATGGTGATCAGGGCGTCGAAGCCGCTGGCGTTGAAGGCGGCGATGAGGTCATCGGAGCGGTCCACCTCGGTGGCCTGGCCCGCGGCGTCGGTCACCACCCAGCGGAACGGGTTGCCGCGGTTGGTGGTGCCGAGGATGGTGCCGCCCAGGTGGGTGATGCCGCGCACCTTGTCGGGGGTGAGCGTCATGATGCCGTCGTCGCCCAGCAGCCCATTGTAGCCGCGGCGGATGCCGTAGGTCTGCCAGCCGCGGGTGTGCGCGGCGAGGACGATGGCGCGGATGACGGCGTTGAGGCCGGGAGCGTCGCCGCCGCCGGTGCTGATCGCAATGCGCATGCAGGGTCCTCGAGGACCGAGGTCGGGGACGACTATCGCGGCCGCTGGCGCAGCAGCCCGAGCACCTCGCCCGGGAGCGCGTGGCGCCCGGTCGCCTTCTTCGAGAACAGCGTCACGCCGTCGACGCTGACCTCGAACACGCCACCGGAGGACTTGACCAGCTGGACCATGGCCTCCGGCACCTCACGTTGCAGCTCCGCCGCCAGACCGGCGGCGCGGGGCTCGTAGTTTCAGACGACGCAGTATTCGATGCGGATCTGCATGCGCTCGGCCGGGAGAGGGGGTGGACAAGGCTCGGACTGACGGGAAGCTAATGGACCCCACCCCATCGCCCTAGCCGCCCCCTTGCGGGCCCCAAGGAGGACCCGCAGAATCCCTGCCGTGAACGCGAACCCGCTCCTCCGCCGCCTCCGCGCCGCGCTGCTGCTCCTGGCCGTGGCACTCCCCGCCGCCCCGCTCGCCGCCCAGCGCCTCTACCGGCTGGAGGTCAGCGCCGCCGGCGCCTGGCAGCAGTACGACCGCACGCTCGAGCTCGGCTCCACGGTCGGTGGCGTCCTGCGCGCGGGCTACTGGGTCTACGGCCCGCTCTCCATCGAGATCGAGGGCGGCGTCGCCCGGCCGCGCACCAATACCAGCCTCGACAAGGCCGTCTCCACCACGCAGCTTGGCGCGTGGGCGGTGGGCAACTTCGCGCTCGGCGCCCGCACCTTCGCCATGGTCAAGGCCGGGTACGGCCACCTCGGTTTCGGCACCTGCCCCGGCGTCTCGGTGCCGGGCGCCGGACCGTGCGGCGCTGCCGACGTGGTGCAGGGCGGCGCCGGGGTGCGCATTGCGCTGGGCCCCACGCTCTTCATGCGCTACGAGGGCGTGGTCCAGCGCAGCACCACCACGCGCAAGTTCACCAACCTGAGCCTGCAGGGCGGCGTGAGCCTGATGCTCGGCAGCCAGCCGCTGCTCGACGGCGACGGCGACGGCGTCTTCGACCGCCACGACGCCTGCGAGGGAACCCGCCTCGGCGCGCTGGTGGACGGTCGCGGCTGCCCCACCGACCGCGACAGCGACGGCGTGCCGGACGGTCTCGACCGCTGCCCCAATACCCAGGCCGGGGCCACCCCGGACCCGGCCGGCTGCAGCACCGATACCGATGGCGACGGTTACCTCGACGGCCTCGACCAGTGCTCCGACACCCCGACCGGCGCCGTGGTCGATGGCACCGGCTGCCCGAGTGACGAGGATGCGGACGCGGTGCTCGACGGCCTGGACCGTTGCCCGCAGACCCCCGCGGGCGCCACCGTCGACCAGCTGGGCTGCCCCGGCGACGCCGACGGCGACGTTGTCTTCGACGGCCTCGACCGGTGCCCCGACACCCGCCGCGGCGCCACGGTGGATGCCACCGGCTGCGCCACCGAGCCGGAACCCGCCCCCGTCGATTCCACGGCGGAGCGGCCGGTGGTGCTGCCCGGCGAGGTGTGGAACTTCCGGCAGGCGGTCCTCAGCCCCGAGGCCTTCCCGGTCCTCGATTCGCTGGCGCTGGCGCTGCAGGCCGACCCGGCCGTCACCGCGGAGGTGAATGGCTTTGCCCACGACCGGCTGGTCCCGGCCGACAACACCCGGCTCTCCCAGCGGCGGGCGGAGGCGGTGCGGAACTACATCATCGCCCGCGGCGTCCCGGTGACCCGGGTCACCGCCGTGGGCCGCGGCTCCCAGACCCTGCTGGTGGCCGACACCACGGAAGCCGCCCGGACCACCAACCGCCGCGTCGAAATCCGCGTCACCCGCAATCCCTAGACACCCCGCATAGCACGCGGATTGCCCTTCCGTATCGGGGCGGGTCCCACGACCCGCCCCGATACCGTTCTGGGGGGAAATCCGCCATGCGCCGCGCCATGATTGCCGCGTTCATCCTGACCAGCCCGCTCGCCGCCCAGACCCGGGCGGCCGCCTGGGGCGACGAACTTGCGCCCGCGCCCTCCCCGGAACGCCTGCTGGCCATCGGTCCACGGCTCTCCGAACCGCTCGACTGGCCCGCACCCCCGATCCGGCGCCCCCCGGCGCATGTTCGGGCGCTCTACGTGAATGCCTGGGCCTTCGGCGGTGCCCGATTCTGGGACCTGGTCCGCCTGGCCGACAGCACCGAGGTGAACAGCTTCGTCATCGACGTGAAGGACGACACCGGCTACCTGACCTACCGGTCGGCGGTGCCCACGGCGGTGGCCATCGGGGCCAACAACCAGCTGCGCGCCCGGGATACCCAGGCCCGGCTGCGCGCGCTGCACGCCCGCGGCATCCACGCCATCGCGCGGATCGTGGTGGCCAAGGACCCGCTGCTCGCCAGCCGGAAGGGCGCCTGGTCGGTACAGGACCGGCGGGGCGGACTGTGGCGGGACCGGCTGGACTTCGCCTGGGTCGACGCCTTCAACGACTCGGTCTGGGTCTACGCCGCCGACCTCGCGGCGGAAGCGGTGCGCCTGGGCTTCAACGAGGTGCAGTTCGACTACGTCCGCTTCCCCGACGAGCCGAAGGCGCGGATGGCGTACGCCATCTTTCCCAGCCGGCGCGGCACCGAGTCGGTGCGCGACGGGGTCAGCCGCAACCTCCGCCTGCTGCGCGACCGGGTGAAGCCGCTCGGCGTGCCGTTCACCATCGACGTCTTCGGCATGACCACCAACGCGGACGTGGACCTGGGCATCGGGCAGGTCTGGGAGGACCTGGTGACCACCGCCGACGTGGTGCTGCCGATGGTCTACCCCAGCCACTATTACCAGGCGATCTACGGCGCCGCCCGCCCCAATGATGAGCCCTACCGAGTGGTGAAGGGCGCGCTCGCCGATGGCCTGCGCCGGGGGCGCGAGCTCGGTGGCTCCACCGCCGAGATCCGGCCCTACCTGCAGGCCTTCACCCTGGGCCGGCCGCGCTACACCCCCGAGCACGTGCGCGAGCAGATCCGCGCCGCCGCCGACCTCGGCATCCAGAGCTGGGTGCTGTGGAACCCCCGGTCGGCGTACGACGCGCGGATCTTCGGCCACGGCGAGCCGGCGGTGCCGGTCCAGGTCGCGGTTTCGGCCCCGCCCTCGCGGGCCGCCCTGCTCGAGGGGCGCCGCGGGCAGCGCTGACCGGGCGGTGATGGCGCGGCCCCTCCGGCCGCGGCTACCATTCGGCATGCGCCCGCTCCTCGCTGCCCTCCTGCTGCCCGCCGCGCTGGGGGCGCAGACGCTGGCCCCGCGCCCGGTCCAGGCGGACCGGACCGGGAGCTTCCAGGACCCGGACCTCACCGAGAGCTCCGGCGTCATCCGCAGCCGGATCCTGCCGCGGGTGCTCTTCACCATCAACGATTCCGGGAATGCCCCGCAGGTATTCGCCTTCGACTCGAGCGGGCGGCCGCTCGGCTCGTGGCGGGTGCCGGGCCTGACCAACCGCGACTGGGAGGCCCTCAGCATCGGCCCCTGCCCCGGTGGCTCGTGCCTGTTCATCGGGGATACCGGCGACAACGACGAGCGGCGCGCGCGGGTGGTGCTGTATCGCCTGCGCGAGCCGGCGCGGTTCGAGCGCTTCCGGGGCGCCGCCGACCCGGCGCCGCTGGGACTCGACTCCGCCGTGGTGCGCTACCCCGACGGCCCGCACGACGTCGAGGCGATGTGGGTGGAGGCCGATGGCAGCGTGGCCCTGGTCTCCAAGGGGCGGAGCGGCGGGGTGCGCCTCTTCCGGGTGCCGGCCAGCGGCTTCGGCGCGGCCGGCGGCGTCGACGCACAGCTGCTCCAGGTCCTGCCGATCGCGCCGGACCAGTCGCTGGGCCGGTGGGTCACCGACGCCGCGCGCGCCCCCGATGGCCGGCGGGTGGCCATCCGGACCTACACCGAGCTCTACCTCTTCCCGCAGCTGCCAGCGGGGCGGCTCGGCACCCCGGTGATCTGCAACGTCGCGGGCCTCGAGCGGCAGGGCGAGGGCGTCGAATGGCTCGACGACCGGCGGCTGCTGCTCACCAGCGAGGCCGGCCCGCGCGGTGCGCCGGGCCCCATCCATATCGTCCGCTGTGACGGCTAGCGGCGGGCGCGGGCGGCTGGGCCGCCTGGTGCGCCGGTTCCTGGTGGCGTTCGGCGCCGCCGTGCTGCTGTGGGTCGGGCTCGGCAACCCCGCGCGGCCCCGCCCGCCCCACCGCGCCAGCTGGGTCACCGTGGATGGGCTCCGGCTGCGCGCGCTGCAGGGCGGCCACGGCGACACCACGCTGGTCTTCCTGCACGGGTATGGCGAGTCGCTGATGGCGTGGCGGCTGCTGCTCGACCGCTTCACCCCCCGATACCGGGTGCTGGCGGTGGACCTCCCGGGCCACGGCCTGAGTGACCGGCCCGACGGTCCCTACGACTACCCCGCCCTGGTGGAGCGCCTGGCCCACCTCCTGGACCAGGCAACCCGCGGGCCGGTGGTGCTGGTGGGGCATTCGATGGGCGGGCAGCTCGCCACGGGCGTGGCCCTGGCCCGGCCCGATCGGGTGCGGGCGCTGGTGCTCATCGCCCCGGCGGGCGACGGCATCAACCCGATGCTCACCGACACCGGCGGCGTCGCCTCGCCGGCCACCGCGTGGGTGGCCTCCGCCCTGAGCTTCGTGCTGCCGGTGCACGACAGCGCCTGGCTCCGGGACGCGGAGGGCGAGGCCCCGGACGGTGGCGATACCGCCGTCGCGCGCACCGCCCGCGCCGTGCTGGCCCAGTTCGACTTCGCGGCCATCGGCGATCGGTTCCGCGAGGTACACCAGCCCGTGCTCCTGATCTGGGGCAAGCAGGACCCGACCATCCCGTACACCATCGGCGAGGCCGTGGCCGCCCGGCTGCCCTGCCGGCGCTTCGTGAGCCTCGCCGCGCTGCACCGCCCCCACCAGACCCTGCCCGATACCGTGGCCGCGGAGATGACCCGCTTCCTGGCCCGTCCGGCCTGCCCCTAGCCGGGCCGGATCCGGGCGCCGGCACCACGTATCGGAAGCGCCAAATCGTGGTAAGTTGTCTCTCTTCTTCGTCCTCCCGGAGTTGGTGATGCTCCCCGCATGCTCCGCCGGCCGCGCCGCTCCCCGGGCGCTCGCGCTCCTGCTGCTGGCCGCCGGCCCGCTCGCCCCCCTCACCGCGCAGACCCTGAGCCCCGCCACCCGGGTGGCCCGCGCGGCGAACGCCGCGGCTTACGAGGCGCACCTCGGCCTGCTGGCGAGCGACCTGCTCGAGGGCCGCGGCAGCGCCACCCGGGGCGGGCGCCTCGCGGCAGAGTACATCGCCACCCAGTTCCGGCGGCTCGGCCTGGAGCCGGCGGGGGACAGCGGCACCTACTATCACCGGGTACCGATCATCGCCCACACCCCCGAGCCGACGCTCCGGGTGACGGGCCCCGCCCCGGCGGTGCTGCGCTACCGCGACGACTACGTGCTCTGGTCCATGCGCAACGAGACCCAGGTCAACGTGGCCGCGCCGGTGGTGTTCGTGGGCTACGGCATCGTGGCCCCGGAGTGGAACTGGGACGACTACGCCGGGCTCGACGTGCGGGGCAAGATCGTGCTCTGCCTGGTGAACGACCCCGGCCTGCACGACCCGGCGATCTTCCGCGGCCGCATCCTGACCTACTATGGCCGCTGGACCTACAAGATCGAGGAAGCCGAGCGGCAGGGCGCGGCGGGCATCATCCTGGTGCATACCACCGAGAGCGCCACCTATCCGTGGACCACCGTCACCGGGTCGTGGACGGGGGAGCAGGTGCGGATCGAACGCGCGCCGAGCTCGCTGGTGGTGGCGGGCTGGATGCGCGACGAGACGCTGGCGCCGCTGGTGCAGGGCGCCGGCCTCGACCTGTCCGCGCTGCTGCAGCAGGCCGGGCGGGCCGGCTTCCGCGGCCTGGCGCTGCCCTTTGGCCTGGAGGCCTCGGTGCAGAGCACCCTGCGCCGCTCCGCCACCTCGAACGTGGTGGGCCGGCTCCCCGGGCACGGGCGGCTGGCGAACGAGGCGATCCTGATCGGCGGGCACTACGACCACTTCGGCATCCGCACCCCGGTCAACGGCGACTCGATCTACAACGGCGCCGAGGACAACGCTTCCGGCACCGCCGCGGTGATCGCCGCGGCGGAGGCGTTCGTGCAGAGCCGGGTGGAGACCCCGCGCGCGATCCTGTTCATGGCGTTCGGCGCGGAGGAGAGCGGGCTGCTCGGCTCGCAGGCGTACGCCGCGGCGCCGACCGTGCCGCTCAGGAACATCGCGGCGGTGCTCAACCTCGACGTGATGAACCTGTATGGGCGCACCCGCGACATCGCCGCCCTGGGTACCGATCAGTCGAGCCTGGGCGGGGTGTTCACCGCCGCGGCCGCGGCGGAGGGGCTGCGCGTGGTGACCGACTCGGGTTCGCTCATCCGCGGGAGCTTCTTCCGCTCCGACCACTTCCCGTTTGCGCGGGCCGGCGTCCCGGCGCTCTCGCTCGAGAGCGGCAGCGACTTCGTGGGCCGGCCCGCCGGCTGGGGGGAGGAACAGCGCGAGGAGTACACCGCGCACCGGTACCACCAGCCCCAGGACGAGCTGCTCCCCTGGTTCTCCATGGACGGCGCGCTGCAGCAGCTGCGGGTGATCCTGCGGACGGCGGTGGCCGCCGCCACCGCGCCGGCGCAGCCCACCTGGAACACCGGCTCCGAGTTCCGCGCCGCCGGCGAGGCCCGCCGCCGATGACCGCCCTGTTCGATCGCCTCGACACGATCATCCTTCGGGTACGGCACCTCGATGCCGCCCTCAAGTGGTACCGGCGGGTGCTCGGGCTGCCGGTGGTCTTCGAGGACCCGGAGGATGAACTGGCCGTCCTGGGGCTCGGACACGGCACCAGCATCACTCTCTACACCCTCTCGGCGGAGGAGCAGCCCGCCGCCGCCACAGCCGCGGGGCCGTTCCCCATCTTCGCCACCCGCAACGCCGGGGCGGCGTACGCCATCCTGCTGGAGCGCGGGGCCCGGGTGGACCCGATCCAGGAGGGGGGCGGCGTGCGGTTCTTCTCGTTTTATGACCCCGACGGGAACCGGCTGGAGGCCTGCGAGATCATCGACGAAGACGGGGAGGGCTCACCCGGAGCCTGAGCGGTCCAGGCTGAAATGGTCAAGTCGTTGCCTTGCAATGCTTTGGATATTGCACGTCACGCCGACGTAGCGGAACCCGTCACCCGCAACTATTATTGCGCCCGAATTTTCCGGTCGACACACTCCGCTGACGGGGGCGCACCTGGATCTCCCGAACACTCACCGAATCCCGCTCGGATGGCTCCTCGCCCATGGGGGCGAGTCCGTCCGGTTCCGGGTCTTTTCCGAACTGTCGCCTGCCGGCACGGTGGCGTCGGAAACCATCGAACACGCCCGTGGCAGCATCGAGGCTTCCAAGGCCACGCAGGCGGTCATCAAGAAGCAGAAGGACACCGGCACCTGGGGCGGCAACCTGCTCGGCGTGGCCCCCGCGGCGGCGCAGGGCATCAAGGACGTCGGCACCATCCCCCAGTACCGTCGCCTGCTGCAGCTCGGCCTGCCCACGGCGGCCCGGCCCTACAAGCTCGCCGACCGGCTCCTGTTCCGGCTGCTCTCCCGGGACGAGGATCCGGCGCTGCTCTTCGAGTACCAGAAGCCGGCCAAGGGCGATGAGGGCTACACCCTCTGGGCCCGCGCGCTGGTCCGGGAGGCCGCCACCGCGGCCCTGGCCGAGGCGGGCCAGATCGAGGACCCGCGGGTGCGGGGCGCCGCGCACAAGATCGCGTCGGATGTCTCCGAGTTCCTGCGCAGCCCGCTCGCGGAGAAGCCCTTGGTGCGCGCGGGCACCGGCGCGGTGCTGCATCCCGAGGCCAATCCGCCTACCTGGTACACCCTCGCGATCATGGCCGCGATGCCGAACCTGCAGCGGGAGCGGGCCGGCTTCACCGAGCGGCTGAACCACTACCTGGCCCAGCCGCAGCCCAAGAAGGCCTACGCCATCGCGGCCGGCAAGAAGAAGGTGAAGCCCGGCCACCTGCTGCTCGGCGACCCGATCGAGGCCGACAGCAAGGGGCTGCCGAAGGACATCCCGCTCGCGCTGCACTTCCTCGAGCTGCTGGCCCGCACCGGCGGCCTCGCGGCCTCGCCGCCGGCCACCAAGGTGCTGACGCGACTGCTCAAGGATTGCGACACGCAGGGGGTGTGGGCCCCCAAGGGGATCCGCGTCCTGCCCAAGGCGGTGAACAAGATGAGCTACCACAGCTTTCCGCTCGACGCCGAAACCAAGGCGGCCGAGTACCGGCAGGTGGACGTGACCTTCCGGCTGGCCCTGATCGCCAGGACCCTGGGATGGAGCATCGAGTACGTCTGAGTAGCGAGCGCCAGGGCAGGCGGAACGGGGAACGGGCCAGGGCCCGTTCCCCGTTTTCCGTTTTCCGTGGTGCCCGGTTGCGTTGGGCGCCTCAGTATCCGATACTACTACCATGGCCGAACTCGACCTCACCCCCTTCGGCTTCACCCCGACCGAGAGCAAGGTCTACGAGGTCCTCCTGACCGGGGGGCCCGGCACGGGCTACGCCGTGGCGCGCAGCGCCGGGCTGGCCCGGGCCAACGCGTACAGCGCGCTCGAGGGGCTGGTGGCCAAGGGAGCGGCGCGGGCGGATGAGGGGCAGCCCAAGGTGTTCCGGGCGGAGCCGCCGGCGGGGGTGCTGGCGCGGATCGCCAACCACCAGGGCGAGGCGCTGGAGCGGCTGACGCGGGCGCTGGACGGCTTCGGCGCGCCGGCCTCGCCGCGGGTGGTGGAGCTGACCAGCCCCAAGGGAATGCTGCAACTGCTCAGTCACGAGATCGGGCGGGCGGAGCGTTCGGTGCGGCTCTATGCCCCGGTGGAGGCGTATCCGCTGCTGGCGCCGGTGCTGCGCCGGGCCGCGAGCGCCGGACTCGCGCTGGCGCTGGTCTCGCCGGGCGTGGTCACCCTGCCCTTCGCGGGGGTGGAGATGGCCCCCGACGGGCATGCGTGGCCGGGGGTCCCGCTGGTGGCCGTGATCGATGACCGCAGCGCGGTGATCGCGGGCCGGCAGGGTGCGGAGGTCGAGGGGCACTGGAGCAGCGCGCCGCCCTTCGTGGCTGCGGCGCGACTCACGTTCGAACGCCTGCGGAACCCAACATGACCGACGCCCTGAACGACGCGCTCGCCGAGCTGCGGCGCGAATACCTGTTCGACGCCCCTGGCCGCCTGGCCGAGCTGCGCAAGGACGTGGCGGCCTTCCGCGCCGGCGAGACCGACGCGGTCGCCTCGCTGGTCGGGCGGTTCCACCGCCTGGCGGGCTCCGGGGGTTCCTACGGCTTCCCCGAGATCGGCGAGATCGCCCGCGGGGGGGAGCGCTGGCTCACCACGGAGCAACCGGCGCCCACCGAGGTGAACGCGCGGCGGCTGGAGGAGCTGGTGGACCGGCTGGCCGCCGCGTTCGATGCGGCGGCGCGGGAGCTGGGCCTCCCGCCGCGCGGGCCGGCGGTGACCGAGTTCGGCTGGCGGGCGCTGGTGATCGGCCCGGAGCACCCGCTGCGGCAGGAGGTGTCCGCCGCGCTGGTGAACACCGGCTTCCTGGTGCGGACGGAGAGCGGCGCCGGCGAGCCGCGCGAGATCAAGCTCTCGGAGCGGCCCGACCTGCTGGTGGTGATCGAGCACCCGGCCGGCGCCGACGCCTTCGCGACGGCCACCGCGTGGGCCGGCGCCGGCCCGGTGCGGCCCCGCGCCATCGTCCTCGTGACCCAGCGCGACTCGGCCGACCGGGTGCGCGCGCTCGCCAGCGGGATCGACACCGTCATCCCGGCCGGCCGCGTGACGGTGGACCTCCCGACCTACGCCAAGACCCTGGCCCGCATCGGCAGCCCGCCGCCCCGGGTCCTGTTCGTGGAGGCGGACCCCGCGCAGACGGAGCTCATCTGCGGCTGGCTGGAGCAGGCCAACGCCAAGGTGACCCACTGCGCGGACGGCCACGCGGCCCGGGAAGCCATGATCAAGGAAACCCCGGACCTGATCCTGATGGACACGCGGCTGCCCGGGCTCGACGGCTTCTCGCTCGCCCGGCTGGTCCGGCAGGACTCGCGCTTCAGCCTCACGCCGATCGTGTTCCTGACCTCGAACGACACCGTGGCGGAGCAGATCGAGGCGCTCTCCGCCGGGGCCGACCACTTCCTGATCGAGCCGGTGGACCGGGAGCTGCTCACCCACCTGGTGGTGAACCGCGCGGAGCGGGGGCGGCGGCTGCGGGAGATGGTGCACCGTGACGGGCTCACCGGGCTGCTCAACCACGCCACGCTCATGGCCGAGCTGGAGCACGCCGTGGAGTACGCGCGGCGGCACGGCGAGACCTTCGCGTTCCTGATGATCGACGTCGATCACTTCAAGCGGGTCAACGACCGCTACGGGCACATCGCGGGGGACCAGGTGCTGCTGCACGTGGCGCGGGTGTTCCAGACCACCGCGCGCGCCAGCGACCTGATCGGCCGCTACGGCGGGGAGGAGTTCGGGATGATCCTGCGGCGCACCGACCGGGCGGGCGCGGGGATCCTGGCGCAGAAGCTCCGCCAGGCGCTCGCGGAGCAGCCGGCGCTGATCGCCGCGGGCGAATTGATCCCGGTGCGCGTGTGCATCGGGATCGCGGCCTACCCCGATGATGCCGGCACCGCGGGCGAGCTGGCCCAGCTGGCCGACGCCGCGCTGTACCGCGCCAAGGCGGCCGGCCGCGACCGGATCGAGTACACCCGGGAGATTCGGGCCCAGTCGGCTTGAGTCACCGTGGCCCCGCCGCCCCTGACCGGCTGCTCGAGGCCGCGCTCCGGGAGTTCGCCGCGGCGGGCCGCGCCGGTGCCCGCACCCAGCGCATCGCCACCCTCGCTGGCGTCAACAAGCAGCTCATCCACTATTACTACCGGACCAAGGGCGGGCTCTACACCGCCGTCCTCGACCATGCCGCCCAGGCGGTGGCGGGCGCCCTGGCGCGGCTGCCGCTGGTGGGCCTCACCGCGGTGGAGCGGTTGCGGCGCCTGGTCCGGGGGCAGTTCGACTTCTTCCTGGCCCACCCCGACCACACCGCGGTGCTGGTGCAGGCCGACGACGCGGGCACCTGGGCCGACCAGGCGGTGCGCCCGGTGGTGGAGCTGCTGCGCGACGGCCAGGCCACCGGCTTCTTCCGCGATGACGTCGATGCCGAGGCCCATGCCCGACTGGCGCTGCTGCTGATGCTGGGCTATTTCGCGGTGCATCCCATCACCCGCCGCTGGGGCGATCCCCAGGCCTGGCGGGACCAGGCGGCAGAGCTGGTGGTGCGCGGCGCGAGCTGGTAGCTCGGCGGCTCGAGAGTCGCACACGTTGCGCGATACTCCTCCCCTCACCCCTCGGAGTCTCCTCATGCGTTGGGTCCTCAGGATCGGCGCCGCCCTCGTGGCGCTGGTCGTGCTCGCGACGGGCACCCTCTGGCTGCTGAGCAACCGGGCGCTGGCGCGCCGGTACGACGTCACGGCGGCACCGATCACCATCCCCACCGACTCCGCCGCGCTGGCGCGGGGGCGCCACCTCGCCACCGCCATCGGCAAGTGCGTGGACTGTCACGGGGAGAACCTGGGCGGCACCGTGATGGACATGGGGCCCTTCGGGACCTTCTCCCCGCCCAACCTCACCACCGGCCGGGGCGGCAGCCCGGCGCGCAGCGACGCCGAGTGGGTGCGCACCATCCGGCATGGTGTCGGCGCGGGCGGGCGCCCGCTGGTGTTCATGCCGTCGTTGGCCTACCACCCCATGACCGAGGCCGACCTCGGCGCGCTCATCGCCTACCTCAAGTCGGTCCCGCCGGTGGACACGGTGCTGCCGCCCACCCGGCTCGGCCCGATCGCGCGGCTGGTGCTGGCCCGGACGCCGGAGAAGCTCCTGGCCGCGTCGGCGATCGATCATGCCGCACCGTTCCCCGACGCCATCCCCGCCGGGCCCACCGCGGAGTACGGCCGGTACCTGACGGAGATCGGTGGCTGTACCTCCTGCCATGGGGCGGACCTCAAGGGCGGCATCCACGAGGGCCCGCCCGAGGTCCCCGCCTCCGCCGACCTGACGCCGGCGGGGAAGATGGGAAGCTGGAGCGAGGAGGATTTCCGGAAGGCGCTGCGGGAGGGGGTGCGGCCCGACGGGAGCGTGATCAACCCGTTCATGCCCTGGCGCCTGACCCGGCTCATGACCGACGAGGAGATCAGCGCGGTGTGGGCGTACCTGAAGACGCGGTAGGACGGTAAGGGCGGTAAGGGCGGTAAAGGCGGCAAAGGCGGTACCGCCCTTACCGCCTCTACCGCCTTTACCGCTAGTGGTGAAACGCCTGCAGCGGGGCCACGTCGCCGGGGACCTGGTCGCCGAAGAGCAGGCGGCCTTCGCGGAAGGTGGCGCCGCGGAGCGCCAGGGCGAGCACCTGGCCCAGGTTCTCCACCGGGTAGATCTCGATGGTCGTGCGGACCTCCTCGGGGAGGTCCTCGAGGTCCGGCTCGTTCTTCTTGGGCAGGATGATCCGCCCGATGCCGGCGCGCACGGCGCCGAGGACCTTCTCCTTCACCCCGCCGATCGGCAGCACCTCGCCCCGGAGGGTGATCTCGCCGGTCATGGCGATGTCGTTGCGCACCGGCCGGCCGGAGAGCACCGAGACCAGGGCGGTAGCCATGGTCACGCCCGCCGACGGCCCGTCCTTGGGGATGGCGCCGGCGGGGACGTGCACGTGCACGTCATGCTCACCGAAGACATCCTCGCGGATGTGCAGCCCGGCGGCGTGGGAGCGGGCGTAGGTCAGCGCGGCGCGGGCGGATTCCTTCATCACGTCGCCGAGCTGGCCGGTGAGCAGCAGCTCGCCCTTGCCCTTCATCACGCTGGCCTCGACGAACATGATGTCGCCGCCGACGGGGGTGTAGTACATCCCCGTGGCCACGCCGATCTGGTCCTCGCGGGCGGCGCGCTCCGGGTGGACCTTGGGGCGGCCGAGGAGGTCGTCGACCATGTCCCGCGTGATCGTCAGGCGCTCCACCTCGCGGGTGGCGATCTTGCGGGCCACCTTGCGGCACAGCTTCCCGATCTCGCGCTCCAGCTGGCGCACCCCGGCCTCGCGGGTGTAGCTCGCGATGACCTCCGCCACGGCCTCGTCCGGCAGCGCGATCTGCGCCACGTCGAGGCCGTGCTCGGTGAGCTGGCGCGGCACCAGGTAGTTCCGGGCGATCATCAGCTTCTCGCGCTCGGTGTACCCGGCGAAGTCCACCGTCTCCATCCGGTCCAGCAGCGGGGCCGGGATGTTCTGCAGGAAGTTGGCGGTGCAGATGAACAGCACCTCGCTCAGGTCGAACGGCACGCCGAGGTAGTGGTCGACGAAGCTGTCGTTCTGGGCCGGGTCGAGCACCTCGAGCAGCGCGCTGGCGGGGTCGCCCTGAAAGGAGACGCCGAGCTTGTCCACCTCGTCGAGCAGGAAGACGGGGTTGCGGGTGCCGGCCTGCTTCATCCCCTGGATGATGCGCCCGGGCATGGCGCCGACGTAGGTGCGCCGGTGGCCCCGGATGTCGGCCTCGTCGCGGGCGCCGCCCAGGGAGATGCGCACGTACTTCCGGCCCATGGCGCGGGCGATCGACTTGGCCACCGAGGTCTTGCCCACGCCGGGCGGGCCCACGAAGAGCAGGATCGGGCCCTTGGTGGCCTTCTCGTCGGGGTTGCCCTTGGGCGGCTCGACGGCGGGACGGCTCGGCAGTCCCGCTGGCGCACCTCCGGCGCTCGCCGTCAGCTCCGGGGCGGCGGCTTCGTCCGACGCCGGGTCGCCGGGCCGCCGGGCGGTCTCCGCCTTGAGCTGCCGCACCGCCAGGAACTCCAGCACCCGGTCCTTCACGTCGCCCAGGGCGTAGTGATCCTCGTCGAGGATGGCCTGGGCCCGCACCAGGTCGAGCGACTCCTCGCTGCGCTCGTTCCAGGGCAGCTCGGCCACCGTCTCGAGGAAGGTCCGCACCACCTGGGCCTCCATCGACTCCTTGCTGATCCGCTCCAGGCGGGCCAGCTCGCGATCGACTTCCTTGCGCGCCTCGGGCGGCAGCTCGAGCAGCTCGAGCGTCTCGCGCAGCTCCTCCTGGTCGCCCCGCTCGTCATCCTCGCCCAGCTCGCGGCGGATCTGCTTGAGCTGCTCGCGCAGGAACATCTCGCGCTGCCGCTCGCCCAGCTCCTCCTGGACCTGCGACTTGATGTCTTCCTGCGCGTCCAGGACGCTGATCTGGCGCTGCATGTGCACCAGCACCCGGCGCAGCCGCTCCTCGACCGAGAGCGTCTCCAGCAGCGCCTGCCGGTCGGGCGGGGCGATGTCGAGGTAGCCCGCCACCAGGTCGGCGAACTTGCCGGGGTCGTGCACGCCGGCGAGCACCTGCTGCACCACCTCCTCGGGGAGGCCGCTCTTCTGGCCCAGCTCGCCGGCGCGGGTGCGCGCCTCGCGGTGCAGCGCCACGAAGGCCGCGTCCTCGGGGTCGAGGGGGGCCATCTCCTCGGCCTCGCGGACGATGCTCTCCAGGAAGCCGTTTTTCTCGCCCACGTGCATGGCGATGCCGCGCCGCTCGCCGTGCAGCAGCAGCTGCATCCCGGCCAGGCCGCGCTGCATCTGCCCGATGCGGGCGATGGTGCCGATGGTGAAGAGTCCTTCGGGGGTCACCTGCTCCACGTTCTGCCGCTGCGAGACGGCGAAGATCAGGCGGTCGGGGGTGTTGAGCGCGGCTTCGATGGCGCGCAGGGTGCCGGGACGGCCGGCGCCGATCGGCGCGGTGGTCCCGGGAAAGAGGACGACTTCCCGGAGGGGCAGCACGGGAAGCACGAGGCGTTCGGAACGCTCAGTCATGGCGGTACACTCCGGTTCGGCTGGCGAAATGGCAGAGGGGCCAGCGTGTGGCGCTACTGGGTGCACCGGACATGCCACTCGCGGCGGGCCCGGGGCGCGGCGTCCCTCCCGAGGGGAAGATGGGGGAGTGCGACCCGCCGCGCTCGGGAGCGCGTCCCGAATCGAAACACGGGCGGCTGCCACTTCGTCCGGGGGTCGCAGCCCGACTGCCGTTCTGTCGGGACGGTCAGCGGGGCCGGGACAGGACCCTCCTTGTCCCCCCCGTCCGAGGTCGCTAAATCTATGACGCTTCTCCGGATAACCGATGACCGAACCGACGAGTCCCCTCGCGCCACGCCTCAGCGAAGCCCTTGGTAGCGCCTTCACTATCGAGGGCGAGATCGGTCGTGGGGGCATGGGCGTGGTCTATCGCGCGCGGGACGAGAAGCTCAAGCGCCGCGTGGCCATCAAGGTGCTGCCGCCGGAGCTCGCCTTCCAGCAGGAGATCCGCGCCCGCTTCACGCGGGAGGCGGAGACCGCCGCCCGCCTCTCCCATCCGCACATCGTCCCGATCTACACCGTCGGCGAGGGCAACGGGCTGGTGTACTTCGTGATGGGCTACGTCGACGGCGAGTCGGTCGGCGGGCGGCTCAAGCGCCGCGGCAAGCTGCCGGTGGAGGAAGTCCGGCGCATCATGAAGGAGACCGCCGACGCGCTGAGCGCCGCCCACGCGATGTCGGTCATCCACCGCGACATCAAGCCCGACAACATCCTGCTCGACGGCACCCGGGGCCGGGTGATGGTCACCGACTTCGGCATCGCCAAGGCGATGTCCGGCGGCTCGGGCGGCACCCTGACCAGCGCCGGGGTGGCCATCGGCACGCCGCAGTACATGAGCCCCGAGCAGGCGGCGGGCGAGAAGGAGATCGACGGGCGGAGCGACCTCTACAGCCTCGGGATCCTGAGCTACCAGATGCTGACGGGCGAGCTGCCCTTCACCGCGCCGACGGTGGCCGGGATCCTGATGAAGCAGATCACCGAGCTGCCCCCGCCGGTGGCCGACAGGCGGCCCGACTGCCCCGAGGACCTGGCGCTGGCGGTGACCCGCTGCCTGGAGAAGGACCCCGAGAACCGCTGGCCCTCCGCCGACGCGCTGCGGCGGGCGCTCGAGTCGCGGGTGGTGACCGGCTACCGTCCCACCGGGCAGACCCGGGCGGGTGGCCGCGGCACGCTGGGCGGGGCGCCCGCGCCGCGCCGCTCCACCGGTACCGGGGCGGCCGGCGACCAGGGCGGTCCGCCGTCCCCGCCGCGCCCGCTGGCGCGCCGGCCGGGGAGCGAGGACTGGCGGGGCCGGCTCGACCGGCACATGGACCGGGCCAGCCGCCAGATGGACCGGCGCAGCGGCAAGGGCGCCGACACGCCGCTCCCGGTGCCCGACACCGGCGAGCCGATGATCGTGCAGAAGACCCGGGCGCAGTTCGCGCGGTGGGCGGCGGTCTCCGGCGGCCTGTTCATGATCAACCTGGCCACCGGCATCGGTGAGCCCTGGTTCCTCTTCCCGATGGCCGGCATGGGCTTCGGGCTGGTGAACAGCTACGCCAAGCTCTGGCAGGCCGGTTACACCTGGCGCGACGTGCTCAGCCGCCCCGCCGCACCGGACGCGGTGCTGGTGCCCAGCGGCAAGGGCGGCAAGATGGCGCGCGCCCTCCCCGCCCCGCGGTCCGACGAGTACGGGCAGCAGCTCGGCCTGATCAACCAGGCCCACGCCGACCGGCTGGCCATCCTCAAGCTGATGGAGCGCATGTCGGCGGCGGAGCGGCAGATGCTCCCCGACGACGTGCAGGCCACCGTGGACGGGCTGTACCAGCGGGCCACCGACCTGGCCAAGACGCTGCACTCGATGGACTCTAACCTCGACCGTCAGGGGCTCGACCGGCTGGACCAGCGCATGAAGGCCCTGGAGCGCGAGCCGGAGGACGACGAGCGGGCGCGCCGGCTGGGGCTGCTCGAGCGGCAGAAGAAGACGCTGGAGGACCTCCGCGGCCGGCGGGACCAGATTGCCAGCCAGCTCGAGAGCTGCATCCTCGCCATGCAGAACGTCCGCTTCGACCTGCTGCGCCTGCGCTCCGCGGACGCGGCCGCCGCCCTGGGCGACCTCACCATGGCCACCCAGCAGGCCCGGGCCCTCTCCCGCGACGTCGACAACGCCATCGTCGCCGCCGCGGAGATTCGCGAAGCGCTGGGCCGGGACTGACCTCGGCCCGGCCCCCCCTGGTCAAGCGCACGGGCGAGGGGGCGTCCGACCCATCCAGCACCGCACCGGATCCCGTCCGGCCCCATGCCTAGCACCCCCCACGCGATCGGCTCGTCGGGCTGGCTGCACCTGGCCGTCTTCGGGGTCGTCCTGCCCTGGCTCGCCACCCGCAGCGCCCGGGCCCTGCCTTCGGTATCGCAGCGCCCCCGCAAGGGCCACTTTCGTTCCGTGCTCGTGGTGCAGGGCGTAGCGCTGCTCATCTCGCTCCGGGTGGCGGCGGTGGAGGGCATCGCGCTGTTCCCGCGCACCGTCCCGCCCCCCTTGGCCCTGGGACTCGGCGCGGTGATGGTGGTGGGCTGCACCGTGGCGCTGCGGCCCCGGTGGCGGGAGGCGGTGGCGCGGCGGGAGCCCCGGGTGCACTTCGTGATGCCGCGGGATGCCGGGGAGCGGCGGCTGTGGGTGGGGGTGTCGCTGGCGGCGGCGGTCAGCGAGGAGGTCACCTATCGCGGCGTGATGTACGCGCTGCTGCTGCGACTCACCCACGATCCACTCACCGCGGCGGTGGCCACCGCCGCGCTGTTCGGCGCCGCGCACGCGGTGCAGGGCGCACGCGGCGTGCTCGCCATCGGGGCGATCTCGCTCGGGCTGCAGGGGCTGGTGCTGCTGGCGGGCTCGCTGTACGTGGCGATGGCGGTGCACCTGCTCTACGACCTCATCGCCGGCTTCGCGTATGGCCGGCTCGGGGAGGAACTGGGCTACCCGGTGGACGGCATCCCGCCCCGGGACGCACACGGGGCCGGCCCGGAGGCCGGCCCCGCGTCGCGCTGAGGGGCACCCACCGCCCCTAGTACGCCGCCAGCTCCGCCATCGCGGCGCGGAGGTGGTGCACCTGCGGCAGGATCACGTCCTCGAGCTCGGGGGCGTAGGCCACGAAGGTGTCGGTGGCGGCGAGCCGCCGGACCGGCGCGTCGAGCCACTCGAACGCCTCGTCGGCGATGCGCGCCGCGATCTCCGACCCGTAGCCCCACGACAGCGAATCCTCGTACGCCACCAGCACCCGGCTGGTCTTCCGGACCGAGGCGTAGATGGCCTCCCAGTCCACCGGCGAGAGCGAGCGCAGGTCGATCACCTCGACCGACGTGCCGGTGCTCTCCTCCAGCTCCTTGGCCGCCACCAGGGCGCGCTGCACCACCGCGCCGTAGGTGATGACCGTCAGGTCGCTCCCCTCGCGCACCGTGCGCGCCTTGCCGAAGGGGATCATGAAGTCGGGGCCCGGGTTCTGGGCCTTGTTGTAGGTCTGGCGGTAGAGGTGCTTGTGCTCCAGCACCAGCACCGGGTCCTCGCAGCGGATGGCGGTGCGCAGCAGGCCGTTGGCGTCGAGCGCGGTGGACGGGCACACCACGCGGAGGCCCGGCACGCCGGTGAACACGGCGGCGCCGGTCTGCGAGTGGTAGACCGCCCCGCCCTTGAGGTAGCCGCCGTACGTCACCCGCACCACCACCGGGCAGGCGAAGGCGTTGTTGGAGCGCCAGCGCATCAGGGCGAGCTCGTTGCGCAGCTGCATGTACGCCGGCCAGATGTAGTCGAAGAACTGGATCTCGACCACCGGCTTGATGCCGCGGGTGGCCAGCCCGATGGCGCGTCCCACGATGTTGGCCTCGGCCAGCGGGCTGTTGTACACTCGGTCGCCACCGAAGGCGCGCTGCAGCCCCCAGGTCACCTTGAAGACCCCGCCCTTGCCCTTCACCTGCTCCAGGACCTCCTCCCGGCTCGCGTCGGCCACGTCCTCGCCGAAGACCACGATGCGCGGGTCGCGCGCCATCTCGTCCTTCATGCAGGCGTTGAGCAGGTCCACCATCGTGGTCGGGTCGCCGGTGAAGCGCGGCGCGTCCTCGGTGTCGAACGCCGCCGCGGTGGGGTCCACCGTCGGGGAGTACACGAAGTCGTAGATCGTGTCGGTGGCGGGCTGCGGCGCGGCGAGCGCCGTCTCGGTGGCGACGGTGAGCTCCTCCTCCACCTCCGCCTTGATGGCCTCGATCTCCGCCGCGGTGGCGATGCCCCGCTCCACCAGCGCCAGCGGGAAGCGGGTCACCGGGTCGCGCTCGGCGTCGGCCTGGCGCTCGGACGCGGGACGGTAGAGCACCTCGTCGTCGGAGAGCGAGTGGCTGTAGGGCCGGATCACGTGCGCGTGCACCAGCGCCGGCCCCTTCCGGGCCCGGCAGTAGTCCACCGCCTTCTGCAGCACCTCGAACGACGCCACCGGGTCGCAGCCATCGACCTCCTGGATGTAGAGCCCCGGGAAGCCGGTCACGAGCTTCGAGATGGAGCCGCCGGGGGTGTTCACCTCCACCGGCACCGAGATGGCGTAGCCGTTGTCCTCGATCACGAAGACCACCGGCAGCCGGAGGTTGCTGGCGCTGCTGATCGCCTCCCAGAACTCGCCCTCGCTCGTGGTGCCGTCGCCCGAGGAGACGAACACCACCTCGTCGCCGTGGGGGCCGGTCACGCCATCGGCCATGCCCTGCACCTTCGAGTAGCGCAGCCACGCCTCGGCGCAGCCGACCGCCTGCAGGAACTGCGTGCCGGTGGGGCTCGAGGCGCTGACGATGTTCAGGTCCTTGTGCCCGAAGTGCGAGGGCATCTGCCGCCCGCCGGAGTTCGGGTCGTCGGCCGCCGCCACCGCCGAGAAGAGCATCTCGGTGGCGGTCATCCCGAGGCCGAGGCAGAGGGCGCGGTCGCGATAGTAGGTGTAGAACCAGTCGTAGCCGGGCTTGAACACCTTCGCGGCCGCGGCGAGCAGCGCCTCGTGCCCCGCGCCGGAGATCTGGAAGAAGATCTTGTTCTGGCGCTTGAGCTGGATCTCGCGATCGTCAATGCGGCGGGACAGCAGGATGATGCGGTAGAGGTCGAGCAGATCGGCCTTGGCGAGCGTTCGGGCCGTCTTCGGGGCGCTGCGGGTGCGGGAGGCCATGGGCCAAAGATCGTGTCCGGGGGGGCCCGGCGGTAGGGCCGGGCCCGTTCACGGCTCATGCGCCGCCCGAGCCGCGCGGCCGTGGCGCCGGCGGCGCGGTCAGCCCCACGATGCCGAGCCCGCCGATGAGCACCACGCTGTACTCCATCCCGTTCCGCCCGCCCCCCACCACGAACCAGCCCTCGGGCCAGTGCACCATGACGATGCCCAGCAGCAGCTGGAGCGCAAACCAGGCCGCCAGCGGACGGACCAGGCGGCCGGACATCAGCGCGAGCCCCCCCAGCACCTCGATGGCGGTCAGCAGGCCGGCCGCCAGGGGTCCGAAGGGCACGCCCTGCTCCGCCAGCCAGCCGCCGAAGGGCACCACCCCACCCGCCAGGGTACGGTAGCTGCCGTGGATGACGAGCTGGGTGGCCACAAGGACGCGCAGGGCGGTCAGCCCGGTGCGGTCGGACAGCTGCATGGATGGCTCCGCGGGAGGGGTGCGCCACCTACGGGACCAGGCCCGGCGGGGTTCCGCCGGGAGGTCAGTGACTGGTCAGGAGCCGCGGCAGCTGGTCCCAGTAGCCCATCGCGGTGGCGAGGCCCGCGTCGCTGCGCAGCCAGAGCTCGTCCGCCACCTCCGGCCCCCAGCGCACCTCCGCGGCACGATACGCCAGCACCCGGCCGATCCGCGCCCGGATCGCCTCGTCCGGTGGGCGGGTCATCTGGAGGCGCGCCGTGACCCGGGCCAGCAAGGGCTCGACCAGCCGGGTCTGCCATTCGGCCGGCGCGGCCAGCCACGCCTGGCGGCCGGCGGGCTCCCTGGGCAGCAGCGCCGCCACGCTGTCACTGACCGCCTCGATCCAGCCGCTGTCGGCGGCGGTGCTGAACCAGGCCGGGATGCGAACGCCCTCCGGCAGCGTCACGTCGGGGGCGATCCCCCCGCCGCCGCGCACCTCGCGGCCGTTGCCGGTGCGGAACACCGCGAGGGTATCCTGGCCGGCCCCGGCCGTGCCGGCGAAATCGTAGTACTGCTCCGCCTTCATGCCATGATAGGCCCGCTGGATGATGCGCCCGCTGGGCGTCACCACCCGCCCCACGACGAGCATCACCATGTCGCCCTGCGGCGGGATCTCCAGCGGATACATGATCAGCGCCTTGCCGAAGCTGCGCCGGCCGATCACCAGCGCCCGGTCGTGGTCCTGCAGCGAGCCCACCAGCGCCTCGGAGGCGCTGGCGCTGCCCTCGTCGACCAGGGCGATGAGCGGCAGGTCGCGGAACGGCCCGTCGCGGGTCGTAAGCACCTGGTCGGTCATCACCCGCCGCCGCCCCACGGTGCGGAACACCAGCGTCCCCTTGGGCAGGAAGAGCCCGGCCACGTCCGAGGCCCCCACCACGGCGCCGCCGGGATTGCCGCGGAGGTCGAGGATGACCCGCCGGGCCCCCTTGCCCTTGAGGTCCTTGATGGCGCGCTCGGTCTCGTCACCCGCCTTGACGAAGAACTCGGCCAGCCGCACGTACCCGGTGGTGGCGTCGAGCAGGTAGCTGCCCACCACCGACCGGGGCTGGATGAAGTCGTACTTGAGCGTGACCGCCACGCTCTCGGGCTCGAACCGCGAGCCGCGCTCCAGCAGCAGGCGGACCTTGCTGCCCTTCTCGCCCAGCAGGCGGAGCCCCGCGTCCGCGGGCGACAGCCCGGCCACCGAGGTGTCGTTGATGGTGATGAGCCGGTCGCCGGGGGCGATGCTCTTCCGCGCGGCGGGGCCGCCGGGGTAGACGGTCACCACCACCAGCTGGGCGTCGACCTCGTCGAAGGTGATGCCGAGGCCGGCCAGCAGGCCGGCCTGGTAGGCCATCTCACGCTCGCCATCGGCGTGGCGGAGGAAGCGGCTGTGCGGGTCGAGGGAGCCCAGCACGCCGTCGATGGCCGCCCGCACCAGCTGGGCGTAGCTCACCGAGTCGACGTAGTTGATCCGGATCTGGTTGAGCAGGCTGGAGAAGGTCTGCAGCTGCTCGTAGGAGGCGCCCTGCGCCCGGGCCGGCGCGGGGAGCAGCAGCGCCGCCGCCAGGAGCAGGGAGGCCCGGCGGGCGGCGGGTCGGGACAGCCGGAGATGGGGCACCGGGGCTCCTACTGCAGTTGGGCGAGGCGTTCCCTTGCCATCGCGATCTGGGGGCCGTAGCGGCTGGGCGCGAGCGCCACGAACCGTTCGAACGTGGCCTTCGCCTCCGCCCGCTTGCCCTCCGCCTGCTGGGCCACGCCCAGCCAGTACCAGGCCCGGGTGTCGCGGGGGTTGGCGTCCACCGCCGCCTGCAGCTTCGCCTCGGCCTCGGGCATCATCCCCGCCTTGCCGAGCGTGACGCCGAGGTCGAGCAGGAGGCTCGCGTCGTCGGGATTGATGTTCACGGCGAACTGGCGCTGCGCGACCGCGCTGGGGAAGTCGCGCTGGGCCTCGTAGATGTTGGCCAGCCGCACGTTCGCCATGTAGTACCCGACGTCCTCGCTGAGCACCTGGCGGAACATCGTGATGGCCTCGCCGGTCTTGCCGTCGGCCTGCAGGATCGTGGCCAGGACGTAGCGGTACTCGTTCTCCTTGAGCGGCACGCGGGAGAACTCCCCCTTCCGCTCCGCCGAATCGGCCCGCGCGTGCTCGCGGGTCAGCAAGGTCCGGAAGTGGGTGGCGGCGATGTCATTCTTGTTCAGGTGCGCGGCCGCGATGCCCTTGTACCACAGCACCGAGGTGGGGATCCGGTCGGCGTACCGGTCGCCGTCGATCTCGCGGATCAGGCTGGCGAAGCGCCCGTGGCACTCCTCATAGTGCCCCTCCTGGCAGTCGGCGAACCCCTGGAAGAACAGCGCCCACGCCTCGCCGAGGTAGTCCCGGGCGTCGCCGAAATCGGGCTTCTTCCACTCGGCGGCGCCGAGGATCCGGAGGTCCACCATCGGGTCGATCAGGAAGGCGTGCCGGTACTCCCGGTCGGACTCCTTGAGGGCGGCCACCTGGTCGGCCGGCACCTCGTCGTTGACGATCTCGTCCCACAGCTTCGGCCGCCGGGCGAACGGGAGGTAGGCCAGCGCCAGGTGCGCCGGCGCGAAGCGCGGCTCGATCCGCACGGAGGTCCGGAGCGCCCGCTCGGCGTCGTCGAAGCGCTTCTCCTGCCAGTAGCCGAGCGCCACGTTGTAGTGCGCCGCGGCGTCGTTGGAGTCGGCCTTGACCCGCTGCTCCAGCTCGGGCAGGCGGACCGAGATCTTGAGCCGCTGCCCGGCGAGCGGCGCGGCGGCCAGCAGCACGGCGAGC
This sequence comes from Gemmatimonadota bacterium, assembly GCA_016713785.1. Taxonomy (NCBI): domain Bacteria; kingdom Pseudomonadati; phylum Gemmatimonadota; species Gemmatimonadota bacterium. The sequence goes on from JADJOM010000003.1 coordinate 2,609,235, forward strand.
GGCAGCAGACGACAGCAAGGCATGCGGATCCTCCGGGTCAGTTGAGCGCCGCGAGCCGGCGGCGGGCTTCGGTCTTCTGGTCATTGAAGCGGCTCGGGGCCAGCGCCAGGAACGTCGTGTAGGCGGCACGGGCCTCCTCCGTGCTGCCCACCTGCTGCGCCACGAACCCCAGCACGTACAGCGCGCGGTGGCTGCGCGGGTTGGCGGCCACCGCCTGGCGGAGCACCCCGTGCGCCTCCACCAGCTCCCCGGCGCGGGCCAGCGACTCGCCCAGGTCGAACAGCAGGGACGGGTCGTCCGGATTGGACGCCACGGCGCGACGGCGCTCCTCGAGCGCCGGGTTGGTTCGATGCTGGTCCTCGTAGATCCGGGCCAGCCGCACGTGCGCGGGGTAGAGCCCCACGTCATCGGTGAGCGCCTGCTGCAGCAGCGTCACCGCCTCGCGGCTCTCCCCCGCCAGGTCCAGGATGCAGGCCAGGGTGTAGCGATAGTGCGTGGCGTCGGTGAAGGCGAGGGTGGCGCCGCCGCCCAGGGCCGCGGTCGCCTCGGCCCGCGCCAGCAGGAGGCGCAGGTTGGCGGTGGCCCGCGGGAAGTCGTTGGTGTGCGCCGCCGCGAGCGCCTCGTACCAGAGGAACCAGCTGCCGAACTTCTCCCGCCGGTCCTGGTCGGTGGCCGCCCCGGCGAGTTCCCGGAAGAAGGCGTAGGCGTTGGCGTACTGCCCGTCCCAGAAGCTCCCGAAGCCGTTCATCAGGTAGGTGTAGACCGCCTCGGCGTTGCCCTTGAGCCCGAAGACCCCGGCGGGCGGGATCATGAGCGCCAGCGGCTTGAGGTCCACCAGCGGGTCGAGCAGGAAGGCCCGGCGGCGGAAGGCAGAGGCCTCCTCCACCCTGGGCTGCCACTCGGCCGGCACCTTCCCCTCCGCCTCCTCGTTCCAGAGCTTGTTGCGCCGCGCGTAGGGCAGGTACGACAGCGCCAGGTAGGCCGCGGCCGTGGCGGGCTCGATGGCGATCGCGCGCCGCAGGTGGAACTCCGCCTCGTCGTAGCGCTTGGCGAGCCAGTAGCCGAGGGCCACCTCGTAGTGGGTCGGGGCGTCGTTGGAGTCCACCCGGGCCCGTTCCACCAGCGCGTTGAGCGGCACCACCATCCGCACCCGCTGGGCGGCGAGCGGCGCGGACAGCAGGGCCAGGGCGAGCAGGCAGCACGGGGTCAGGACGCGCATCGGGACTCCACTCGTCAGGGCAGCCGGGCCAGGCGCTGAGCGCGGGGGTGGCGGCCGGCGGCACCGGCGCAGGATGCGCGGGACAAGGTTGGGACATGGGGAGGGGACTGCTGGGCAGGGAGGCCGCGCACGGCCAGCACTCCCGCGAGGAGCGGGGCGCAGGGGATCCAGCGCAGTGCTGCAATCGGTACGGCCATCGGGGCGGCCAGGTCCGGATGGGATGGCCTCAGTATGCCGCCGAGGGGTGCGGGGCGCCAGTCGGGGCTACGGCGCCTGGTACACCACCCGGCCCCCGGCCACCGTGGCCCGCACCGTGGCCTGGTCCAGCGTCTCGGGTGCGATGGTGAGCAGGTCATGGTCGAGCAGCACCAGGTCGGCGCGGTACCCCGGCGCGAGCTTCCCGCGGGTGCCCTCCGCGAACACCGCCCAGGCGTTCTCGCTGGTGTAGGCGCGCAGCGCCTCCTCCACCGTGATCCTCTGCTCCGGCAGCCAGCCGCCGGGGTTCCTGCCGTCGAGCGTCCGCCGGGTCACCGCGGCCCAGATCCCGAGCAGCGGGTCGATCGGGGCCACGGTCCAGTCGGAGCCGAAGACCAGGTGGGCCTTCGCGTCGAGCAGGGAGCGGAACACGTAGCTGTCGCCCACCCGGTCGCCGAGGCGCTTGCCCGCCCAGCGGCCGTCGTCGGCGGCGTGATAGGGCTGCATCGACGCCACCACGCCCTGCGCGGCCATGCGCTCCACCTCGGCCTGGCGGAGGTGCTGCGCATGCTCGATCCGGAAGCGGCGGTCGCGGGGGCCGTGGGCCTGCGCCACGCTGTCGAAGATGTCGAGGACGAGCGCGTTGGCCCGCTCGCCGATGGCGTGCACCACCACCTGCAGGCCGGCCGAGTCGGCGCCGCCGATCTGGGCCCGGAGCGACTCCTCCGGCGTCACCAGCAGGCCGCTGGTGGACGGGTCATCGGCGTAGGGCTCGAAGAAGAGCGCGGTGGTCGAGCCGAGCGAGCCGTCCACGAAGCCCTTCACGCCGGCCAGCCGGATCCAGTCGTCGCCCGGGCCGCGCGCGGCCACTGTGTCGGCCACGCGGCGCCAGCCCGCCAGCCCCGGAAAGAGCGTCACGCGCAGGGTGAGGGCCCCGCGCTCCCGGGCCCGGAGCAGCCCCGCGAACTGGCCCCACCCCGCGCTCACCGATGCCACCGCCGTGACCCCGCGCGAGGCGGCGTGCTGCATCGCCCGGCCGAGGGCGGCGTCGACCTGCGCCTCGCTGGGCTCGGGCACCACGCCGAAGACAGGGCTCATCGCCTCGTCCTTGAGCACGCCGGTGGGCTCGCCGCGCCGGTCGCGCACGATCGTGCCGCCGGGGATGTCCTTCGTTCCCCTGGCGATGCCCGCCGCCTTGAGCGCCAGGCTGTTGGCCAGTCCCATGTGGCCGTCCAGCCGCGACACGAACACCGGGTTGTTCGGGGTAACCGAGTCGATCCACTCCTTCCGGGGCAGCGGCGTGCCGGGCCACTTCTCGTGATCCCAGTCGCCGCCCAGGATCCACTCGCCCGGCCGGCGCTCCAGCGCGAACGCCTGGAGCCGGCGGGTGAACTCCTCGGGGCTGCTCGCGTCGCGCAGGTCCACGCTGGCCAGCTGGAAGCCGCCATCGAGGAAGTGGACGTGGTCATCCATGAAGCCGGGCACCACGAGGCCGCCGGGGTTATGGAGCACCCGGGTGCTGTCCCCCACCAGGCGCGCCACGGTAGCGCTGTCGCCGACGGCGACCACGGTATCGCCCCGGGTCGCCACCGCGGCGGCGAGCGGATGGGCGGAATCCCCGGTCCACACCTTCCCGAAGACCACGAGGTCGGCGGGCGGGGTGCCCGGGGCGCAGGCGGCGGCCAGCAGGAGGAGGAGCGTGACACCGGGGCGGCGGAGCATGGGCAGGACCCTCAGGCGCGGGGGCGCGGGTTGGCAAGCAGGTCGCGGATATCCATCAGGACCTCGAGCATCAGCTGGTCGCGGAGGTACCCGGCATCGAGCTCCTCCATGCGGCGGGCCTGCTGGTCGGCCCGAGCGCGCTCATACTGCTCGCGGTAGGCCGTTTCGAGGTTGGCGAGGATCTGGTCTCGGGAGCGCATGGGCAGGGGGCGGCTCGGCGGCTCGGCGGCTCGGCGGCTCGGCCGTGGAGGTTAGCGTGACGTGCGGTGGGGTGTAGCTTACAGCAACCTTTCCCCCGCTGCCACCATGCGCCTGCCCCTCCTGCTCCTCCTGCCGGTCGTCCTCGCCGGCGGCCTCGCCGCCCAGAAGCCGCGCGCCCGGGCCCTGGGCATCCCCTTCACCGGTACCCCCGGTCCGCTCAACGCCATCACCGACGTGGCGGGGGTGGAGGTGGGCCAGGTCACGCTGATCCGCGGGGAGGGCCGCCTGCGGGTGGGCAACGGCCCGGTGCGCACCGGCGTGACGGCGGTGCTGCCGCGCGGCAAGTCGAGCGTCCCGGTCATGGCGGCCTGGTGGACCCTCAACGGCAACGGCGAGATGACCGGCACCACCTGGCTCGAGGAATCGGGCTTCCTGTGGGGCCCGGTGATGATCACCAACACCCTGAGCGTGGGCGTGGTCCGCGACGCGGTGATCAGCTGGGCGGTGGCGCGGAGCTACGACGACTTCCTGTGGGCCCTGCCGGTGGTGGCCGAGACCTACGATGGCGGCCTCAACGACATCAAGGGGATGCACGTCACCCGCGAGCACGCGTTCCAGGCGCTCGATGGCGCCACCACCGGCCCGGTGGCCGAGGGCAACGTGGGCGGCGGCACCGGGATGGTGTGCCACCAGTTCAAGGGCGGCATCGGCACGTCCTCCCGCCGCTTCACGGTGCTCGAGGGCGGGTACACCGTCGGCGTGCTGGTGCAGTGCAACTACGGCGGGCGGCGCCGGCTCTCGATCGCCGGGGTGCCGGTGGGCCCGGAGATCCAGGGGTTCGAGCCCTGCCTCACCCTGCCCGACCCGGCGGAATCCTGGCTGCGCGAGGTGCCGCGCTGCGGCGCAGCGCGGGGCGACGGCCCGGCCGCCACCGTCCGGGAGGAGCTCGGTTCGATCATCGTGGTGCTCGCCACCGACGCGCCGCTGCTGCCGCACCAGCTCAAGCGGGTGGCGCGGCGGATCGCGCTCGGCATCGGCCGCATGGGCGGCATCGGCGGCGATTCCTCAGGCGACATCTTCATCGCCTTCTCCACGGCCAACGCGGCCGCGGGCGGCGTCGACTCCCTGGCGACGGCGCGCTTCATTCCCAACGACGCCATCAACCCCGTCTTCGAGGCGGCGGTGGACGCCACCGAGGAGGCGATCGTCAACGCCATGGTGGCGGCCGAGACGATGACCGGCAGCGACGGCTTCCGGGTGCACGCCCTCCCCACCGACCAGGTGCTGGCACTGCTGCGCCGCGCCGGGCGGATCCGGTGACCGCACCCGCCACCCCCCGCCCCGCCGCGCTCATCACCGGCGCCTCGGGGGGCATCGGGCTCGAGCTGGCGCGGCTCTGCGCCAAGGACGGGCACGACGTGGTCCTGGTGGCGCGGACCGCCGAGAAGCTCGAGGAGGCCGCGAAGTACCTCGCCGGGATGTACGGCGTCCGGGCCGAGGTGATCGTGGCCGACCTGCGCGACGCCGAGGCGCCGGTGGCCATCATGGAGGAGGTGGGCCGCCGGGGCCTGGTGGTGGACGTGCTGGTGAACAACGCCGGCGTGGGCCTCTGGGGGCTCTTCGGCCGGCAGGACATGCAGCAGGTGCTCGACCTGATCCAGCTCAACCTGACCAGCCTCACCCACCTGACCCGGCTGGCGCTCCCCGGGATGGTGAGCCGCCATCGCGGCCGGGTGCTCAACGTGGCCTCGGCGGGCGGCTTTGCCCCGGGACCGCTCATGGCGGTGTACTTTGCCACCAAGTCGTACGTCATTCACTTCTCCGAGGCCATCCACAACGAGCTGCGGGGCACCGGGGTGACGGTCACCGCGCTCTGCCCCGGCCCCGTGGCCACGGGGTTCGGCGAGGCCGCCGGGATGCAGGGCGTCAACCTGCAGGCCCTGCCCGGCGCGCTCGACGCCGCCGCCGTGGCCCGCGCCGGGTACCGCGCCATGCGGCGCGGGCGCCCGGTGGTGATTCCCGGCCTGGTCATGCAGCTCACCATCCTCGCCGGCAGGCTGTCGCCGCGGTGGCTGGTCACCCATCTCACCCGCTGGTTCCAGGAACGGAAGGGCACGTGACGCTGTCCGGCAGGAAGGTCCTCATCTTCGCGGCGAGCCACTACGAGGAGCTCGAGCTCTGGTACCCCAAGATCCGGCTGGAAGAGGAAGGGGTCACCACCGTGGTGGCGGGCGTCGGGGAGAAGACCTGCCTCGGCAAGCGTGGCGCGTACCCGGTGACTGTCGACGCCCACGTCGACGAGCTGAGCAGCCGGGAGTTCGACGGCCTCATCATCCCCGGCGGCTACGCTCCCGACATCCTGCGGCGGCACGCCAAGGTCCTGAGCCTCACCCGGGAGATCTTCGCGGCCGGTGAGCCCGTCGGCTTCATCTGCCACGCGGGGTGGGTGCCCATCTCGGCCGGCATCGTGCGCGGTCGCCGCGGCACCAGCGTCGGCGCCATCCGCGACGACCTGGTCAACGCCGGCATGACCTGGGAGGACGCCCCCGTGGTGGTCGACGGCAACCTGATCTCCTCCCGCACCCCGGCCGACCTGGGCCACTTCATGCGCGCCTTCCTCACGGCGCTCCGCGCCCAGCACTGACCCAGCACCACCTTCCGCCCCGGACCCCGATGCCGCTCACCGACCACCAGCGCCGCGTGGACGCCTGGATCAGCCAGTTCGAGGAGGGGTACTTCCACCCCCTCACCAACCTCTGCCGCCTGACGGAAGAGGTGGGCGAGCTGGCCCGGGAGGTGAACCACCGCTTCGGCCAGAAGACCAAGAAGGCCGACGAGGCGCCGGGCGACCTGGCCATGGAGATGGCCGACATCCTGTTCGTGCTCATCTGCATGGCCAACCGCGAGGGGATTGACCTCGAGGCGGCCTTCGGCCGCATGATGGCCAAGGTGGAGCAGCGCGACACCACCCGCTGGACCCGGAAGGGCGGCCACCCCGCCCCGGCCCAGGAGTAGCCCGCGATGGACCCGCTCGCACAACGCCTCGCCGCCGCGCTCGGCGACCGCTACCGGATCGAGGGCCAGGCCGGCCAGGGGGGCATGGCCACCGTCTATCGCGCCCGGGACCTCAAGCACGACCGCGCCGTGGCCATCAAGGTGCTGCGGGCCGAGCTCTCTGCCGCCATCGGCGGGCCGCGCTTCCTGCAGGAGATCGAGGTCTCCGCCCGGCTGCAGCACCCCCACATCGTCCCGCTCTACGATTCGGGCGAGGCGGACGGCATCCTCTACTACGTGATGCCCTTCGTCGAGGGCGAATCGCTGCGCGACCGGCTCACCCGGGAGCGGCGCCTCCCCTTCGCCGAGGCGGTGACCCTGGCGCGCGAGACGGCGAGCGCCCTGGCCTACGCCCACCAGCGCGGCATCGTCCACCGCGACATCAAGCCCGAGAACATCATGCTCTCCGGCGGGCACGCGGTGGTGGCCGACTTCGGCATCGCCCGCGCGCTCAGCGCCGCCCAGCAGGGGGGCGGCGGCAACCTGACCGGCATCGGCTTCGCTATCGGCACCCCCGCGTACATGAGTCCCGAGCAGGCCACGGCCAGCGAGGTGGACGGCCGCAGCGACCAGTACGCCCTGGCCTGCGTGTTCTACGAGATGGTGACCGGCGCCATGCCCTTCGCCGGCCAGACGGTGCAGGCCGTCCTGGCCAAGAGCCTGACCGGGCCCCGGCCGAAGCTCAGCAAGGTGAACCGCGAGGCCCCGGCCGACGCCGACGCCCCGGTGGCGCGCGCCCTCGACGCCGACCCCGCGAAGCGCTTCGACTCCGTCACCAGCTTCGCCGCCGCGCTCGAGCAGGCGGCGGGCGGCGGCGCGGGGGGCATGGCCGAGCGTCGGCGCCTCCGCCGCCTGGTGGTGGGGCTGCCGCTGGCGGTGGCGGCGGTGGCGGCCGTGGCCTGGTTCTTCGTGCCCCGCGGGGGCGTGGTGGTGGAGGGGGCGGAACGGATCGCGGTGCTGCCGTTCCACGCCTCCGGCGCCGGCGTGGAGCTGATGGGCGAGGGCATGGTGGACCTGCTCACCACCAACCTGAACGCGGTCGGTGGCATCCAGGCCGCGGAGCCTCGGGCCGTGCTGGCCGCCTGGCGGAAGCGCGGGACCGACGCCTCCGACCTCGAGGGCGCGCTCGCCGTAGGGCGCAGCGTGAAGGCCCAGGCCGTGATCCTCGGCAGCATCGTGGCCACTGGCGCCCAGGTGCGCCTCAGCGCCGACCTGTACGGGTCCGGCGGGAAGAGCCTCGCCCGCGCCCAGGTGGATGGCTCCAGCGACAGCGTGCTCGCCCTCGTCGACAGCCTGAGCCTGCGCCTGGTGCGCGAGATCTGGCGCTCCAACGAGCCGGTGCCCTCGGTCCGGGTCAGCGGGCTCACCACCGGCTCCCTCGCCGCCATGCGGGAATACCTCGCCGGCGAGCAGCACTACCGGCGCTCCGCCTGGGATTCCGCGGCGGCGGCCTTCCGCCGCGCCATCGAGCAGGACTCGACCTTCGCGCTGGCCCACTACCGGCTCGCCGCCACCCTCGGCTGGTCGGGCGGGATCGGGGTGGCGGCCGGGCTCGAGGCCAGCGACGCCGCGCGCCGCTTCGGCAACCGCCTCCCCCCGCGCGAGCACTCCCTGGTCATCGCCTACAACCTGTTCTCCCACCAGCGGCTGGAAGCCATCGATTCCGCCCGGGCCTACGTCGCCAAGTACCCCGATGACGTCGACGGCTGGTTCCTCCTCGGCGAGACGCAGTTCCACTCCCGCCAGCTCGTCGGGTACAGCCCCGACCAGCTGCGGGCCCCGTTCGACAGCGTGCTGGCCCGCGACTCCTCGCTCACCCCGGCGTCCATCCACCTGGTGGAGACGGCGCTCTCCACCCGCGACCGCCCGCGCTACGAGACCTACCTGCGGGTGCTCCAGAGCTCGGACAATGCGGTGGAGAACCAGGCCTATGCGGGAGCCGGCCGCCTGGTGTTCGGGGATGGCCTGGTGGACAGCGCCACCGCGCGCGCCATGCTGCGCTATGCCGCAAGCATCGGGGCCGCCCAGCTCAGCATCCAGCAGGGCGACCCTTCCTCGGACAGCCTGCTGGCCCGGTTCGAGTCCATACGGCAGTTCGTGTCGGTCAGCGGGCTCGGGATGGTCCAGTACTACACCGGCCGGGGATTGCTCCGCGCCAGCCTGGGCCAGCTCGCGGCGGCACGGGCGGACTTCGACACCGTCCGGACCACCAACCAGGACCAGGCGTACGGCATCCTGCTCTTCCCGCTGCTGCAGGGCTTTGCCCCCGCAGACTACGCTCCCGAGGTGCGGCAGCGCATGCTGGCCGCGCCGCGCCAGAACCCGTTCCAGGTGTACTACCAGGCGGCGGTCGCGCTCAACCTGGGCGAGCGGACCGAGGGGACCCGGCTGCTCGACAGCCTCCTGGCGCACCGCGATCCGAAGATGCCGCCGAAGATCTACGACGTGCTGCGGGCCACGCGGGGATGGGCGGCCATGATGGCGGGGGACACCGTCGGCGGCCTCGCGACGATGCGGAGCGCCCTCGAGGACGTGGGCGCCGGATGGAACAGCTTCATGACCGCCCCGCTGCGGCTGCAGATGGCCGCCGCCATGGCGCTCCGGCCCGAGACGCGCGACGCGGGGCGTCGCCTGCTCCGCCACGGCTTCGTCACCGATCTCGGCCTCGCGCCGCTCGCCACGTACGCGCTGGGGCGCGCCGAAGAGGCCGCCGGCAACCGCCCGGCGGCGGCCGAGGCATACGCCCAGTTCCTGGCGATGTGGGACAAGGCCGACCCGGCGCTCGCGCCCCGGGTGGCAGAGGTGAAGGACGCGTTGTCGCGGGTGACGGGCGAGCCGAAGTAGGCCGGCGCTACTCCCAGTCGGCCGGGGCGCTCTGGAGCTCGGCCAGCAGCACCCGGTAACTCTCGTGACGGCCGGGATCGATGGCGCCGGCCGCCACCGCGCCAAGGACCGCGCACCCCGGCTCGTGGGTGTGGCTGCAGTCGGCGTACTTGCACCCGTCCACCCGGGGGCGGAACTCGGGGAAGCAGTGCGCCAGGTCGCGCGGCGCGAGCCCCCACAGCCCCACCTCGCTGAACCCCGGCGTGTCCACCAGGAAGCCGCCCGCCTCGAGCGGCACCATCACCGCGCTTACCGTGGTGTTCTTGCCCCGGCGGATGCGCTCGCTGATCTCCCCGGTCCGCAGCCCGAGCCCCGGCTCGAGCGCATTGAGCAGGCTCGACTTCCCCGCCCCGCTCGGCCCCGTCACCACGCTGACGCGGCCAGCGAGGGCGGCGCGCAGCGCCTCGAGACCCTCGCCGGTCCGCACGCTGGTGCGGAAGACCCGGTACCCCGCGCCCTCCAGCCGCGTGGCGAGCACCGTGCCGGGCTCGAGGTCCGTCTTGTTGAGGATCACCGCGGCGGGAAGGTCGTTGGATTCGGCCACCACGAGCAGGCGGTCAATCAGCTGCGGGATGGGCACCGGGTCGATGGTCGCCGTGACCACCAGGACCTGGTCGATGTTGGCCGCCACCGGGCGGGTGCCGCGCCCCTCGGGCACCCGGCGCGCCAGCAGGCTCCGGCGCTCCTCTACCACGGCGATGCCCATCATGCCGCCCTCGCCCTCGAGGTCCAGGCCCACCCGGTCGCCGACCACCACCCGCGGGGTGTCCCGCTTCACCTTGCCCCGGAGCACCGCGCGGACTTCGCCGTCCGCGGTGAGCACCCGGTACGCGGCGCCGTCGCGCTCGAGCACCGTCCCGCTTACCACGTGCCGGGATCGCGACCGATGGCGTCGTCCAGGGCGGCCTTCACGTCGTAGAGGGAGAGGGCGCGGATCCGCTCCTCGGCCTCGGGGGCGCTGCGGCCCCAGGCGAGGATGCCGGTCTCGACATGCCCGCTGGGCCGGTCACCGGCCTCGGACCAGCGCACGAAGAGGAGGGAGGCGCCGTGCCGGCCCAGCTCGTCCGGCGCGTCGTCCACGTAGATGCCGACCGAGTAGGGCTGGCCGTCGTGCCCGGTGAACGCGGCGGCCCGCCCGTGCCGGTCCATGTAGCCGCCCAGGGTGGCTTCGGACATCGCTAGTGCCGCACCGCCTCGCGCATCACGTTGCCCAGGATGAATGCGATGTTCGCCGGCCGCTCGGCCAGGCGACGCATCAGGTAGGGATACCACTGCGTCCCGAACGGAACATAGACCCGCACGTTGAACCCGGCGCCCCGCAGCTCGTCCTGCAGGTCCCGGCGGACCCCGTAGAGCATCTGGAACTCGAACCGCGCCGGGTCGATCCCCTGCGCCTTCGCAAAGCTCCGCGCATGGGCGATGATCGCGGCGTCGTGGGTGGCCAGGCCCGGGTAGTTGCCCCGGAGCATCAGCTGCTCCATCAGGGTCACGTAGTGCCGGTCCACGTCGGCCTTGTCGGGAAAGGCCACCTCGGGCGGCTCGAGGTACGCGCCCTTGCAGAGCCGCACCCGTGCCTTCGCCTCGACCAGGCGCGCCACGTCCTCGGTGGAGCGCCGCAGGCACGACTGGATGACCACCCCCACGTGCGGCCCGAAGGCAGGATAGACCTTCTGGTAGAAGAAGTCGAGCGTCCGCTGGGTGTAGGCGGAGCCTTCCATGTCCAGCCGGACGAAGCTGCCGCGCGCCTTGGCCCGCTCGAGGATCGCCGTCATATTGGCCAGGCAGGCGTCGGCGCTGATGTCGAAGCCCATCTGGGTGAGCTTCACCGAGACGTTGGAATCGACCCCGGTCTCGCCGATCCGGTCGAGCATCTGGAGGTAGGTGTCCCGGGCCTGGGCGGCCTCCGACTCCCGGGTGATGCTCTCGCCCAGAAGGTCGAGCGTCGCGGTGATCTTCCGCCGGTTGAGCTCACGGGCCGCCTCCACCGCGGTGTCCACGGTCTCCCCCGCCACGAAGCGCGAGGCGAACTTCCGGGCCAGCGGGTTGCTGCGGACAAAGCGGAACACCTGCGGCTGCTCCGAGAGCCAGAGTAGGCCGGTGCGCATCATGTCAGGACATCCTCGAGGGGGCGTGCATGGGGGCAGAACGATATCCGGCGGCCGCGACGCCTACAAGCGATGAATAATCATGCGCGCTGACCCCGTCCGGATCGCGATGTGGTCCGGCCCGCGCAACATCTCCACCGCCATGATGCGCGCGTGGGAGAACCGCCCCGATGCCTGGGTGGTGGACGAACCCCTCTACGCCCACTACCTGACCCAGGTTGCGGTGGCGCACCCGGGCGTGGACGAGGTCATCGGCCACCACGAGACCGACTGGCGCCTGGTGGTCGCCGGCCTCACCGGGCCCATCCCCCACGGCCGGGCCATCTACTACCAGAAGCACATGGCGCACCACTGGCTCCCCCACCTGCAGGGCGAGTGGCTGCTGGCGCTCCGGAACGCCTTCCTCATCCGTCATCCGGCAGAGATGCTGCCGTCGCTGAGCGCCAAGATGGGGCTCCCCATCCTGCGCGATACCGGGCTGCCGCAGCAGCTGGAGCTGTTCCGCTTTGTCCGGGCCCGCACCGGCGTCACCCCGCCGGTGCTCGACGCCGAGGACGTGCTCCGGGACCCGCGCGGGCTGCTGGGGGAGTTCTGCGCTCGAATGGAGGTGCCGTTCAGCGAGCGGATGCTGGCGTGGCCGGCGGGACGCCGCGCCACCGACGGCATCTGGGCCCGGCACTGGTACGAGGCGGTGGAGCGCTCCACCGGGTTCGAGCCCTGGCAGGCGCGGCCCCGGCAGGTGGGACCGGAGCTGGAGCCGCTGCTGGCGGAGTGCCTGCCGCTCTACGAGGAGCTGTACCGGCACCGCCTGGGGGCCGGCGCCTGAGGGCCGGCCCCCGGGAGGGCGGCGATCACATGGCGTGCTGCGCCGCGACCTGATCGGCGACCGCACCCAGGTGCGCGAACATCGCCTGGGCCGCCGCCACCACTGCCTCGCGCGCCGGGGCCGCCAGCGACAGGCCGTTCATGGCCTGCTTGTAGGCCGCCCAGCGCTCGGGCTGCACCGTCCCATACGGGTCCAGCGACTGCAGCCCGGCCCGGCTGCCCTCCGGGAGTTCGAGCCCACGCGCCACCATCTTCACCAGGAACCGCCCGCCGTTGGTGCTGCCCTCGGTCACGTAGAACGCGCCGAGCAGTTCCTCGGGCGTCGCCTGCGCAATCCAGGCGTGGGCGAGGAGGGTCGCCGGGAGCGGCTCGGGCCGGAGCGAGCCGCCGAAATGGGTCAGGTCCGCCTCCAGGTCGGGCACCCGGAGGCGGGACGCGACCTCGAGCCCGGCCCAGGCCGGGTGGGCGGCGGCGGCGCGCACCAGGGCCGCCTCGAGCACCCGATGCACCAGCAGGAGCTGCTCGAGGTTGGCGACATACGGGGCCCGCGCGATGGTCCCGCGCCCGATCGACCGCATCAGGGGGCGGGCCTCCGCGGCCCGGTGCGCCACGGCGGTGGTTTCGCGGAGCTGATCCATGATGGAAACGGCGGCGGTGGTGGTCATCAGCGATTCCAGGCGAAGAGCGTGAGTCCCGTGCCGGCGGCGAGCCAGAGCAGCCCCTTGATCAGGAAGAACAGGAACGCCGCGGTCATCCAGCGACGCCCCGTCTTGGGGATGGGACATTGAGAACGATTCTCAGGTGAATTTGGCACGGGTTCATCATACGGCGGAATGCCGAGGCTGTCAATCGGCTATGGCGGGTTCTGCCCGGAGACCGGCCACTTGCGCCCCGATCCACCTCACGGGAACATCCTCCACCCCCCAACCCCGCGACCCATGCAACAGCGCTTCGACCCCCGCAATCGCGACCTCCTCGTCAACATCAACGGCGCCCTGATGCACCGCGACCAGGCGGGGGTGAGCCCCTTCGACTCCGTGGTCCAGGGGGGCGATGCCGTATGGGAGGGGCTGCGGCTCTACCAGGGGCGGATCTTCCGCCTCACCGAGCATCTCGAGCGGCTGCGGCACTCGGCGCTGGCGCTCGCCTTCACCCAGATCCCCGCCGCGGCCGCCATCACCGAGGAGATCCGGAAGACCCTCGCCGCCAACGGCATGACCGACGGGGTCCACATCCGGCTCACGCTCACCCGCGGGATCAAGGTGACCAGCGGCATGGACCCGCGGCTCAACCAGGCCGGCCCCACGCTCATCGTCCTGGCGGAGCACAAGCCGCCGGTCTATGCCACCTCGGGGCTCAGCCTGGTGACCGCCTCGATCCGGCGCTTTCCGCCCGACTGCCTCGATCCCAAGATCCACCACAACAATCTGCTGCAGTCCATCCTGGCCAAGATCGAGGCCAACGTCGCCGGGGCCGACGACGCCCTGATGCTCGACACCCGCGGCTTCATCGCGGAGACCAACGCCACCCACCTGTTCTTCGTGGAGGGCGGCCGGGTCCGCACCCCGCGCACGGTGGCCTGCCCCGAGGGGATCACCCGCGCCACGGTGATCGAACTCTGCCAGGAGCACGGCCTCCCGCTCGAGATCACCGACCTCTCGCTCACCGAGGCCTACCGCGCCGACGAGGCCTTCTGCTCCGGCACCATGGGGGAGCTCGCCGCGGTGACGACGATCGACGGCCGGAGGATCGGTGCGGGCACGGTGGGCCCGATCACCGAGCGGCTCGCCGCCCTGTTCCGGGAACTCACCGGCCGCGAGGGCACGGTGGTGGCGGGCTGAGGGCCCGGGCCGGCGGCTAGGGGAGAAACCGCCCCCGCAGCTCCGGGGGCAGCATCGGGCAGGAGCCTTCCGGCCGGGCAAAGAGCCGCCCGCGCACCCGCGCGATGCCGTCGTAGCCCCCGTCGAGCAGCCAGGTGGGGAGCAGCCCCAGGATCCGGGCCAGCACCCGCCACCCGCCGCCCAGCCGCTCCGCGATATGGAGCGCCGCCCGCGACCGGACCAGGGTCCGCCCGTCGGCAGTGCGCACGATGACGCTGTCTGGGAGTTCGCCCCGGCGCGCCGGGTCGTAGGCCGCCTGGAAGGTGCTCCCCTGGAGCGGGGCGTAGCGGAACCGGGTGCCCTCGAGGTCCCGCGCCAGCACGAACTTCACCGACCGGTGACAGAGTCCGCAGCCGCCATCGTAGAACATCAGGTCTGGTGCCGGGGTCATGGGCGGGTCCCAGGGGTGAAGGGTGCCTTGAAGACGCGCGAATGACGTCCGCATGACACCCAAACTGGTATATTGCGCCATCCCATGACCACCCCCCCATCACTTGGCATCCTGGAGCTGAGCGACCGCGGCGCCGGCTTCGTCCGGCGGCGGCAGTGCAGCTACCTCCCCGAAGACGGCGACTACTACGTCCCCCCCCGCCTGGTGGGCCAGTACGGCCTGCGGACCGGCGATGAGCTCTGGGGGGAGCTGGGTCGCTCCCCCGGCCGCGGCAAGGCCGCGCCGGTCGAGTCCCTCTCGCTGGTCAATGGCCGGCCTCCCGACGAGATGCGCCGCCGGCCCGCCTTCGGCAGCCTCGGCGCGATCCACCCCGACGCCCCGCTCCGGCTCGACTGCGGCCTGCGCCGCTACGGCCAGCCCGACTACACCAACCGGGTGATCGACCTGCTCTGCCCCTTCGGCAAGGGGCAGCGCGCCCTGATCGTGGCCCCCGCCAAGGCGGGCAAGACGATGGTGCTCCAGGCGGTGGCGGAGGGGATCGCCAAGAACCACCCCAACGCCCTCCTCCTCATCCTGCTGGTGGATGAGCGGCCCGAGGAGGTCACCGAGATGGAGATGATCGGCTTCGGCGAGGTGGTGAGCTCCAGCTTCGACTTCCCCGCCGAGCGGCACGTGGCGGTGGCGGAGCTCACGCTGGAGCGGGCCCGGCGGCGGGTGGAGATGGGCGAGGACGTGGTGCTGATCCTGGACTCGATCACCCGGCTGGCCCGGGCCTACAACACGGTGGAGCGGGGCACCGGGCGCACCATGACGGGCGGGCTCGACTCCTCGGCCCTCGAGAAGCCCAAGCGCTTCCTCGGCAGCGCGCGCCGCATCGACGAATCCAGGGGCGGCGGCTCGCTCACGATCATCGGCACGGCGCTGATCGACACCGGGTCCAAGATGGACCAGGTGATCTACGAGGAGTTCAAGGGCACCGGCAACAGCGAGCTCACCCTGAGTCGCGAGCTGGCCGAGCGACGGATCTTCCCCGCCATCGACCTCAAGGCCAGCGGCACCCGGCGCGAGGAGCTGCTGCTCCCGCCGCCGCTCCTCGCCGTGGCCACCACCCTGCGCAGCCGCACCGCGCCGATGACTCCGGTGGACGCCATGCAACAGGTGCTCACGCTGATGCGGCGCTCGGCGACGAATGCGGAGCTGGTGGCGCAGGTAGACTGAGCTCGCCCTCGGGCGCCGCCTCCAGCAGGTCGGCGTCCGGCTGCGCGGGGCTGGTGTATTCGAGCGCCAGCTCGCTCCCCGCCGCCGCCGCCTTCACCCGCTGCATCACCACCTGCCCCGCCCCGAGCGACATGTGGAAGGCGCGCACGTACTCCACCACCGCGCGGCCCACCGGCAGGTGCCCCGCCAGCAGCTCCGCGAAGGCCTGCGCGTTGCGGATGTGGGTGGCGGTCACCGCCTCCGACGCCCGCGCCCCCACCATCCGCGCCAGCTCGAGCGTCCGCTCCTGGTAGGCCCGCCGGTAGCGGATGAGCTTCACCACCAGGTCGAGCCGGAGCACGCGCCACCCCCGGAGCGTCGGCAGGGCGGCCTGCGCGGGCAGGTGGTCGAGCTCCAGCGCCGCCAGCGTCCGGGTCCGGATCGGCTCGTGCATCATCGCCGAGACGGGCACCACCGTCAGGTAGAGCTCCAGCGCCTCCAGCGGCGACACGCGGCTCGAAAATTCCCCCACGAACTGCAGCGCCTGCTCGGTGTGGCTGGCCACCAGCGCCTCCCACGCCACGGCGTACGCCACCCGCACCTGGGTGCGCAGCGGGCGCGGGAACTGCCGGATCGGCATCTCGCTCGGTACGGACACGCGGTGTCGCTCCCCCGGGGGTGACGGAAAGCCGCCCCCGGGCCGGGGGGCGGACGCCCCAAGCTCGACCCCGGGAACGCCGGAAACAAGCGGTCCCGTCACAGTCCGCGCTAAGTGCTTGGAGGGCTGGCAGATCGGAACCCGCAGCGGTGCCCCGGAAAGGCTCAGGGCAGCCCCGCGAGGAAGTGCCGGATGCCCGCCTCATACTCCCGGGCCCCGGTTTCGAAGGCGTCGTCGTGCCCGCCGGCCACCTCCAGGAAGGTCCGGGGCGCCCGGGCCGCCTGATGGAGGCGGCGCCCGTGACCGATGGGAATGGTCTGGTCGTCGCGGCCGTGGATGATGAGCACCGGCATCCGCACCGCGCCGATCCGCGCCAGCGATGGAAACCGGTTGTGCCCGATCCACCGCACCGGGAGCCAGGGATAGACCTCCGCCGCGCGATCCGGAACCGAGGTGAACGCCCCCTCGAGGATGAGCCCGGCCGCCTCCACCCGCGTGGCGAGCTCCACCGCCACCCCGCTGCCGAGCGAGTGCCCATAGATCAGGATCCGCGCCGGCGGCACCCGGAGGGTGTCGCGCAGATACTGGTACGCCGCGGTGGCGTCGGCGTAGAGCCCCGCCTCGCTGGGCACGCCGCCGCTCAGGCCATAGCCCCGGTAGTCCAGCGCCAGCACCCCGAGGCCGAGCCCGTGGAGCTGCTGGTCGTGCTCGGGGCGGCCCGGCGTGGCCAGGTTTCCGGCGTTGCCGTGCAGCACCAGGACCCAGCGCCCGGCGGGAGCGGCCGGCGACGGGGCCAGCCTCCACGCCGTGAGCGGGGTGCCATCGCCGCTGGGGAACTGCACCGCCTCGATCACGGTCCCGTCGTCGAGCGCGGGCACCGGCACCGGTCCCGGCTCGGGCTGGAAGACGATCCGGTCCTCGTTTCCCACCAGCCAGACGAGGATGGCGACATAGCCGGCGGCAGCCACGCCGAGCACCAGGAGCAGGGCGCGGATCACGCGAGCTTGAGGTGTTCGAGCAGCGCGCGGAAGCGCGGGTCGGCGCGGACCGGGTCGAACAGCGGGTCCACCCGCAGGTAGGTGAGCCAGCCGCGCCGCTCGGCCCGGGCCTGTTCCAGCCAGTGGAAGGCGTCGTCGGTGCGGCCCAGGGTGAGCGCCAGCCGGGCCCAGTTGGTGGGCGAGACATACCGCTCCGTGGCCAGCGCGCCGAAGCGCTCCCACGTGGCGTGGGCGGCGGCCTCCCGTCCGCGCAGCAGGTCGATCTGGGCCTGCGTCTGCAGCGCCTGCGCGTCGTCGGGGCTCAGGTCGAGGCAGCTCTGGATGGCCTCGCCGGCCTCGTCGACCCGGCGCGCCAGCGTGAGCAGCACGGCCAGGTTGAGGTAGGTGTCCGACTGTTCCGGGTTCATCACCAGCGCCTGCTGCAGGTAGGGCACGCCGGCCTCGGGGGTGCGGTCGTAGTAGTAGAGCCAGCCGCAGCTGCGCCGGATGGAGACCGAGGTCGGGTCCAGCTCCACCGCGCGCTGCCCCTCAAGGATCGCCTCCCGGGTGCGCCCCAGGGCGGCGAGGTACCAGGAGTACCACTGCCGGGCCGAGGCGTAGCGCGGATCGAGCGCGATGGCGCGGCGGAACTCCCGCTCCGCGGCGGGCCAGTCCCAGTCATGGATGAACAGCACCCACGCGAGCGAGGTGTGCGCCTCCGCCAGGGTGTCGTCCAGCTCGATGGCCTTCCGCGCCTCGCGCCGCGCCCGGCCCAGCCCCTCGGCCACGGGCATGTTGCGGTAGTCCACGTGCTGGGCGTAGGCGTCGGCCAGCCCGGTGTACGCCAGGGCAAAGCCGGGGTCTTCCGCGATGGCCTGCTCGAAGTACCGCACCGCCTGCTCCATCCCGGCACCGGTGCGCTGGTTCCAGGCGTGGCGGCCGCGGAGGTAGAGGTGGAAGGCGCGCGGGCTGGTGGCGGCGCGCCGGCGCCCGGGGTCGCCCACCAGGCCGAGCTGGGTGCGGAGCGTGCCGACGATGGAACGGGCCAGCTCATCCTCGAGCGCCAGGATGTCGCGGCCTTCGCGGTCGAAGCGCTCCGACCAGAGCAGGCGGCCGTCGGTGGCATCGGAGAGCTGGGCGGTGACGCGGAAGCGGTCGGCCACGCGGCGGACGCTCCCCTCGAGCACGATCGACACCCCGAGCAGCGCGCCGATGGCGCGCACATCCTGGTGCCGTCCCTTGATGGCGAAGACCGAACTGCGGGGCGCCACCCGCAGCCCCTCCACGGCGCCGAGGGCGTGGATGAGCTCCTCGGTGAGCCCGTCGCTCACGTACTCGTTGTCGGGGTCCGGGCTCGCGTTGGTGAACGGCAGCACGGCGATGGCGCGCCGCGCGGCGGCGCTGGCGTAGTCCGGCAGCCCGGAGAGCGGGGTCACCAGCGCCTCGCAGAACTCCGCGACGGTCGCGAAGCGGTCGGCCGGCTCCTTGGCCAGGGCGCGGAGCAGCGCCTGCTCCACCGGCGCCGGGACCTCAGGCCGGCGGGCCCGCGGCGGCGGGGGCGGCTCGGTGGCGTGGCGGGCCATCGTGGCGCGCGGCCCCGAGCCGGTGAACGGCGGCAGGCCGGTGAGCAGCTCGTACAGCACGCAGGCCAGCGCGTACTGGTCGCTGCGCGCATCGAGCACCGGGTCGCCGCTGGCCTGCTCGGGGCTCATGTAGTCCGGGGTGCCGACCGCCATGCCCGGCGCCGTGACCGAACCGGCCGGCTCGCAGGCGTCGCACAGGCCGCGCGCCACGCCGAAGTCGGCCACCACCGGCTCCCCCTCCTGCAGCAGGATGTTCTCCGGCTTGATGTCGCGATGCAGGATGCCGCGGCGGTGGGCGTAGTCGAGCGCCGCCCCGACCGCGCGCACCAGGCGGATGGCCTGGCCCACCGGGAGGCGGCCCTCGGCGCGGAGCAGGTCGCGCAGCGAACCGCCCGCCACCAGCGGCATCACGTAGAACAGCAGCGCGGCGCCGCCCGGGCCGGGCAGCTCGCCCGAGTCGTACAGCGGCAGGATGTGGGGATGGCCCAGCTGGGCGGCGTAACGGATCTCGCGCAGGAAGCGGTCGGCCGACTCCCCTGACGCGAGCAGGCCGGCCCGGATCGCCTTGATGGCGACGGGCCGGCCGTGGCGGCGGTCCTGGGCGCGGAGCACGACCGCCATCCCGCCGTGCCCGATCGGGGCCTCGAGGTCGTACCGGCCGGCCAGCGCCGCGCGCAGCGCCTCCAGCGAGTCGTGCGGGTCGGCGGCGGAGGGGTCGTCGCCGCGGCTCACGCCGGGTAGAACCTCCCGCCCGCCTCCGCCATCCGCACCAGGGTGTCGCAGGGCGTGAAGCGCGGGCCGTGGACGGCGGCGAGCGCGCGGAGCACTTCCACCACCCGTGGCGCGCCGAGGTCGTCGATGTAGCGGAGCGGGCCGCCGCGGAACGGCGGGTACCCGATCCCGAAGATGGCGCCGATGTCGCCGTCGCGCGGACTGCGGACCACCCCCTCGCCCATGGCCATCGCGGCCTCGTTGAGCATGCTGTAGACCAGGCGCTGCTCGGCGTCGGTGGTGGCGGCGGGGGCGCGCGGCTTGAGGCCGAGGAGGTCGTAGACCGACTCGTCGGGGCCGGTCTTCTGTCCCTTGTGGTAGTGGTAGAACCCCTTGCCGTTCTTGCGCCCGAGCCGCTGGTCGGCGAGCAGCTTGCCGATGAGCTCCGAGGGCTTGAGCCGGTCGCCGTAGGCGGCGTGCATCACCGTGCCTGCCTTGGCGCCCACGTCGAGGCCCACCTCGTCGAGCAGGGTGATGGGCCCGACCGGGAAGCCGAAGCGGGTCATCAGCCGGTCGAGCAGCTCCATCGGCACCCCTTCGCTGAAGAGGTGGCCGGCCTCGTTCATGTAGGGGATCAGGATCCGGTTCACCCAGAAGCCGGGCCGGTCGCGGACCACGATCACGGTCTTGCCGATCTTGCGGCCGAACTGCACCGCGGTGGCGATGGCGTCGGGACTGGTGCGGTCGGTGGGGATGACCTCGAGCAGCGGCATCCGGTCCACCGGCGAGAAGAAGTGCATCCCGAGCACGCTCGCCGGCCGCGCCGCCCGGGCCGCGATGTCGGCGATGGGAATGGTCGAGGTGTTGGTGGCGAAGATCGTCGTGGCCGGGGTGGCCGCCTCGGTCTCGGCCAGCACCGTGCGCTTGACGTCGAGGTCCTCGAACACCGCCTCGATCACCAGGTCGGCGCGCGGGAAGCTGGTGAAGTCGGTGCCGCCCGAGAGCAGCGCCGCGAGACGCTCGTACTCGAACCGGGTGATCCGCTTCCGCTTGAGCCGGCCGTGGAGGATGTCGGTGGCGGCCTTGAGCCCCTTCCCCACCCGGGCCAGCTCGGTGTCCCTGACCCGCACGTCGACGCCGGCGCTGCTCACCGCCGTCCCCGCGATGCCCGCCCCCATGAATCCGGACCCGATCACCGCCAGGCGCTCCACCGTGCGCGGGGTGGCCGTCACGCCCTCGGGGAGGCCATCGTCCTTCTTGAGCGCGGTGGTGGCGAAGAAGATCCCGATCAGCTTGCGGGAGACGTCGGTGGCGGCGAGCTCGCCGAACTTCTGGTGCTCCACCGCGAACCCGCGCGCGAGCCCGCCCTCGAGGCCGGCCTTCACCGCCGCCAGCGCCGCGAGGGGCGCGGGGTAATGACCGCCGCTCTTCTTGAGGGTGTCCTTGCGCGCCTTGTGATAGACGAACATCCGCCCGGGGATGCTGCGGTCGAAGATCGCCCCCATGAGCCCGCCGCGGGCGGGCCGGCTGGCCGGCCGCGCGGGGACGCCGGCGGCCAGCAGCCGCTCCGCCGCCGCGAGCGCGGTGTCGAGCAGGATGGCCTTCGGCACCAGCTCGTCCACCATGCCGAGCTTGAAGGCCTTGGACCCGCCCTCGGTCTTGCCGGGCATGATGATCCCGAGCGCGGCGGAGAGCCCGATCAGGCGGGGGAGCCGCACGCAACCGCCCGCGCCGGGCAGCAGCCCCAGCTGCACCTCGGGGAGGCCGATCTGGGTCCGGGGGTGGTCGGTGGCCACGCGCCAGTCGCAGGCCAGCGCCAGCTCGTAGCCGCCGCCGAGGCAGGCGCCGTGGATGGCGCAGACCACCGGCTTGGGGAAGTCGTCCAGCCGCTGCAGCATCGCCTGGCCCTCGCGGGAGAGGCGGGTGAACGCCTCCTGGCCCGCGAGCCGGGTGAATTCCTCGATGTCGGCGCCGGCGATGAAGCTGTCGGGCTTGCCGGAGGTGATCACCAGCGCCTGCACCGCGGCGTCGCCGCGCACCTGCTCCAGCGCCGCCTCGAACTCCTGCTTGACCTGGGCGTTGAGCTTGTTGACGGGCTCGCCCGGCAGGTCGAGCGTGAGGACGGCGACGCGGCCGTGGGTCCGGAGGGTCAGGGCGGTCATACGCGCTCCAGCACCATGGCGAAGCCCATCCCGCCCTGGGCGCAGATGGAGATGAGGCCGAACTGCACGTCGCGGTGCACCATCTCGTTGGCGAGCGTGGTGGCGATGCGGGCGCCGGTGGCGCCGAAGGGATGGCCGATCGCGAGGGAGCCGCCATGGACGTTGGTCCGCTCCCAGTCGACCTCGCCCACCGGCCCGCTGCGGCCCAGCTTCGTGGCCCACGCCGGGCTGGCCCAGGCCTGGGCGTTGGAGAGCACCTGACTGGCGAACGCCTCGTGGATCTCCACCAGGCCGAGTTCCTTCCAGGTGATCCCGGCGCGGTCGAGCGCCTTCGGGACGGCGTAGGCCGGCCCCATCAGGAGCTGCCACCCGGGATCCACGGCGGCCACCGCGTAGCTCCGCACCACCGCCAGCGGCCGGTAGCCGAGGGCGCGGGCCTTCTCCTCGTTCATCATCAGGACCACCGCGGCGCCATCGGTGAGCGCCGAGGCGTTGCCGGCGGTGACCGAGCCATAGCGGCGGTCGAACACCGGCTTGAGCTTGGCCAGCTGCTCCAGCGAGGTGTCGCCGCGGACCAGGTTGTCGGTGGTGACCACCTCGTCCATCCCGCGGCCGCCGAACCAGGGCGCGATCTCCTGCGCCAGGCGTCCGCTCTGGGTGGCGGCGGCGGCGCGCTGGTGGCTCAGCAGCGCCAGGCGGTCCTGCGCCTCACGGGTGATGCCGTTCTCCTTGGCCATCTTCTCCGCCGACTGCCCCATCGACTCGCCGGTGGAGGGTTCGGCGATGGCGGGGGAGACCGGGATGAGGTCCCGGGGCCGGATCTTGAGGAAGGTCCCCACCCGCTGGCCCAGGGTCTTCGCCTTGCTCGCCTCGAGCAGGATCTGGGTCATCCGCTTGCTGTGCAGGATGGGGATGTCGGAGAGCGACTCGACCCCGCCCGCCAGCACCACGTCGGCGTGCCCGAGGGTGATCTGGTCCGCGGCGTAGGTGATGGCCTGGCCGGCGGAGGCGCAGGCGCGGTTCATGGAGAAGGCGGGGACGGTGCGCGGCAGCTGCGGCAGCAGGCTCACCTCGCGCGCCACGTTGGGGGCGAGGACCGAGGCCACCACCTGCCCGAAGGCCACCTCATCGACCAGGGCGCCGTCGAGCGCGGTGCGCGCGAGCAGCTCCTGGGTGACGCGGCGGGCCAGCTGCACCGCGGTGACATCCTTGAAGACGGTGCCGCTCCGGGCGAAGGGCGTGCGCAGGCCGGAGACGATCGCGGGACGACGGGGGGAAGCCATGGCAGGTTCTCGGGGTACTCGGGGCGCCGGCCCGGGAGCCGGCACCGTTGCCGCGCACCGCGGTGCGCGCTTATGCTATGCCCGCTGGGCCACGATCGAGGCGACGGCGCGGACCTTGTTGCCCTCGATGGGCTCGAAGACCTCCCGGCCGTGGAGGGATTCGAACGGGCTCACCAGCCGGGCCAGTTCCCCCGGCTGCAGCAGGTGGTCGTCGCTGGTCGGGCCCCAGCCGAGGGCCCGCTGCCAGTCCAGGTAGGTCTCCATGATCAGGAGCCCTCCGGGCGCCACCAGTTCCTGGACGTCCTCCATCCGTTCGCGGTCAAGATAGTTGAACAGCAGCACCACCTCAAAGCGCCCGAGCGCCGGCCACTCGCCCGTGAGATCCACCGCCTGGAAGTCCACCTGCACGCCCAGCCGGACGGCCGCCTCGCGGCCCGTCTCCAGCTTGACGTCGTCGTGGTCCAGCGCCGTGACCGTGGCGCCCCACTGCGCCGCCTTGAGCGCGTGCCGGCCCTCCCCGCAGGCCAGGTCGAGCACCCGCATCCCCGGACGGATGAGGTAGTCGTGCCACACGAGCCAGGTGCTGGGCCGGGGAAGGTACAGGACGGGCGGGGGCGCCCCGCGGGTGAGATCTGGCATCGACCCTCGATCGAGCGACTGAGCGCGTCGCCGGTGGACCTGCTCATCATCGGCGGCGGCATCACCGGCGCCGGCATCGCGCGGGATGCGGCGATGCGCGGCCTGTCCACCATCCTCGTGGAACAGCACGACCTGGCCTTCGGCACCAGCTCGCGCTCCAGCCGCCTGATTCACGGCGGGCTGCGCTACCTCGAGGAGGGGGACCTCAAGCTGGTCTTCGAGGCGCTGGCGGAGCGGAAGGTGCTGCTCACCATCGCGCCCCACCTGGTGCATCGGCTGCCGTTCGTCTTCCCGGTGCACCAGGGCGACCGGGTGCCGCTGTGGCAGATCTGGGCGGGCATCTGGCTGTACGACCTGCTGGCCGCCTTCCGCAATGTGAAGCGCCACCGCTTCCTCGGCAAGCGCGGACTGCTGCAGCTGGAGCCGATGCTGCGGGACAAGGGCCTGCAGGGCGGCGCCCGCTACTACGATGCCCAGTGCGATGACGCCCGCCTGGTGGTGGCCACGGCGCGGAGCGCCATCCGGCACGGCGCCCAGGTGGCGAACTACATGGCAGTAGAGGAGTTACTGAAGGCCGACGGCCGGGTCCGGGGCGCCCGCATCCGGGACCGCCTGACCGGCGCCACCGGCACTATCCAGGCCCACGTGGTGGTGAACGCCACGGGCCCCTGGTGCGACCAGCTGCGGCGGCTCGAGGATCCCGCCGCCACCCCGCTGCTCCGCCCCACCAAGGGGACCCACGTGGTGGTCCGCCGGAACCGCCTGGGCCATGAGGCGGCGGTGACCCTCACCAGCCCCATCGACGGCCGGGTGATGTTCGTGCTCCCCTGGGGGGAGTTCTCGTACATCGGCACCACGGACACCGACACCACCGAGGGCCCCGACGCGGTGCGCGCCACGGCGGACGACGTGGTGTACCTCCTCCGCTCCGCCAACGCCGCCTTCCCCAATGCCCACCTCGACGCGCGCGACGTGATCGCCACCTGGGCCGGGCTCCGGCCCCTGATCGCCCCGCCGGACCGGGTCGGCGCCTCCCAGATCCCGCGGGAGCACGTCATCGTCACCGGGCCCGGGGGGATGCTGTCGATCGCCGGCGGCAAGCTCACCACCTATCGCACCATGGCGGCGGAGCTGGTGGACGAGGTGACCGCCGCGCTGCACGCGCTCGACGGCCGCCCCCGTGCCCCGCGCCCCGCCACCGACCGCGAGCCGCTCCCCGGCGGCGAGGTGCCCGACCTCGAGCCGCTGGGCCAGGCGGGGCTGGAGCTCGGGCTGCCGATCGCCGCGGTGGATCACATCGTGCGCACCTTCGGCACCGAGTGCGCCGCGGTCTTCAACCTGGTCCGGGAGGAGCGCGGCCTGGCGGCGCCGCTCAGCCCGGATCACCCCGCCATCGGGGCGGAGGTGGTGCACGTGGCGCGGCGGGAGTTCGCCCGGCTGGTCGAGGACGTCCTGGTGCGGCGGCTGCACCTCTACTACGAGACCACCGACCGGGGCGCGGGCGCGGCGGGCCGCACCGCCGAGCTGCTCGGCGCGGAGCTGGGGTGGAGCGCGGAACGGATCGAGAAGGAACGGCTCCGCTACCACGCCATGGCCACCGACCCGCTCCCGTCCGCGTAGGTCCGCAACGCAAACCGCCGGCGCATCCGAGCGCCGGCGGCTGCCCTGCCCCATCGACACCGCCGGCCGGCTACTGCACCACGATGGTCCCGGTCATCTGGGCCCCGTGGATGGCGCAGTCGTAGGTGAACGTGCCCGCGTTGGTGAACTGCACGGTGTAGCCCGCCCCC
This sequence comes from Gemmatimonadota bacterium, assembly GCA_016713785.1. Lineage (NCBI taxonomy): Bacteria > Pseudomonadati > Gemmatimonadota > Gemmatimonadota bacterium. Next base: position 2,634,710 of record JADJOM010000003.1, read on the forward strand.
GTGAGGTTCCCGCTGCTGGTGAACCCCTGCCCGATCGAGTGCACCGTGTGGGTGCCGCCGACCAGGTTCCACTGCATCGACTGCCCGACCACCAGGGTGTCCACCGCGGGATCGGAGGTCCCGTTGGTCACGCTGGTGAAGAAGTCGCTGCCCACGTTCACCTGCCGGGCGGTGGGCACCACGGTGAGGGTGAAGGGGATCACCGTGGCGAGCGCCGTGATGGTGGCGTTGAGCAGCGCCGGACCCGCCGACGCGCCCGCCACCACCGTCACTGAGGCCTGGCCATTGGTGCCGGTGCTGTTGAAGCCCACCGAGGGGGTGAGGCTGCCGCTGCCCACGGCCCACGTCACCACCACGCCCTGGATGCCGTTGCCGAACTGGTCCGCGACCTTCACCGTGGCCTGCTGGCCGAAGGCCGTGCTGACCGCCGCGAACTGCTCCGACCCGCTGATCGCGGAGAACGTGCTGATGGCGCCGGGCGTCCCGGTGGCGGCAAAGGCCAGGGGGGAATTGACCGCCCCGCTGAGCGAAGCCGACAGCGACTGGGCGCCGGCGATGTTCCCCAGGGTCCAGTTGGTGGTGGCGATGCCGTTCTGGTCGGTGGTGCTCTGGGTGGGGGTCACCGAGCCGTTGCCGGTGGCCCAGGTGATCACCTGGCCCTCCACCGGGTCGCCGTCATCGGTCACCACCACGCGGATGTTGTTGGCCAGGGCGGTGCCGACCGCCGCCACCTGGTTGTCGCCGTTGGCCACGGCGGCCTTGGCGATCGTGAGGGTGGGATTGTTGCCGCTGCCGCCGCCACCGCTGCCGCCACACGCGGCGATGAGCGCCGCGGCTACTCCCAGCAGCGCGCCCTGCCAGGCTGTCCTTCGCATGCAACCTCCGAAAGGTCTCGGCGCCCGCGGGGAGGTCCGGGCGGGGGGCCGAGAGGGTGAGGGGGTGGGAAACCGGTGTATCCTACGTCGTAGGGACGTCCGCACAAGCCTGCGGGGACACACCGCCTCACCGGACCCCCGGCCCGCTGGTTATCTTGCCGTGAGACCGGGGCGACCCGGGGCACCACCCATCAGTGGAAAGGCTGCGAACGATCCGTGGAACCGAACGTGTTCGAGACCGCGAACGCCGGCTTCGCCCAGATCATGTACGAGGAGTTCCTGCGTGACCCGGCGGCGGTGTCGGAGGAGTGGCGCCGCTACTTCCAGACCGGGAACGCGGGCCTGACGCCGGAACAGGGCAACGGGCACCACCCCTCGGTGCACGATGCGCGGCCAGCCCAGGGCGCGGCCCCGGCCGCCCCCACCCCTGCGGCGCCCCCGGCCCCCGCCCGCGCCGCCGATGGCGCCCCGGCGCCGGTGCCGCCCGGCGCCGTGCCGATCACCGGCCCGGCCGCCAAGCTGGTGGCCAACATGAACGACAGCCGGTCGATCCCGACCGCGACCAGCTTCCGCGAGCTGTCGGTGGCCACCCTCGAGACCCGGCGCCGGGAACTCAACGCCGCCCTGCGCGCCGCGGGCCGGGGCGAGAAGGTCTCGTTCACCCACCTGATCGGCCACGCCATTGCGCGCGCCGCCCAGAAGCACCCCGCCCTCACCACCGTGTTCGTGGACGTCCCGGGCGCCCCGCACAAGCTGCCGGGCGGCCGGGTGCACCTCGGGATCGCCGTGGACGTGGAACGGAAGGATGGTACCCGCGGGCTGGTGGTGCCGGTGATCCACGAGGCCGCCGCCAAGTCGTTCGCCGAGTTCCACCAGGTGTACGAATCGCTGGTCGAGAAGGCGCGCGGCAACAAGCTGCTGCCCGACGCCTTTGCCGGCGCCACCCTGACCCTGACCAATCCCGGGGGACTCGGCACGGTGGCCTCGGTGCCCCGCCTGATGCCGGGCCAGGGGAGCATCATCGCGGTCGGCGCCATCGACTACCCGCCCGCCTTCAGCGAGGTCAGCGACGACCGGCTGCGCGAGCTCGGCGTCTCGAAGGTCATGACCGTCACCAGCACCTACGATCACCGGGTGATCCAGGGGGCGGAGTCGGGCGAGTTCCTGCGCACCGTCGACCAGCTGCTGCAGGGCGAGGACCGGTTCTACGAGGAGGCGTTTGCCAGCCTGGGGCTGGCCGCACCGGGCGCGGAGGCGCCCCCGCCCCCGCCCTCGGGCCGCCCCAGCCGCGGCTCGATCCCGGTGGTCGAGTCCCAGGCCGACCTCTATCACGTGGCCGCCGCGATGGCGCTGGTGAAGGCCCACCGGACCCACGGCCACCTGGCCGCCCGGCTCGACCCGCTCGGCAGCGTGCCGGTCGGCGACCCGGCGCTCGACCCGCAGCCGCTCGGGCTCACCCCCGACGTGATGCACACCATCCCCACCGCGGTGCTGCGGATCAACACCCCCGGGCAGAGCCTCGCCGAGGCGCTGCCCCGGCTGCAGGACGCCTACTGCGGCACCATGGCCTACGAGCTGGAGCACATCTCCAACCACGGCGAGCGGGTCTGGTTCCGGCAGATGATCGAGACCGGGTACCACCGGCAGACCATCGCGCCGGAGGAGGCGCGCTGGCTGTACCAGCGGCTGATCGACGTCGAGGCGTTCGAGCGCTTCCTGCACAAGGCCTACCTGGGCCAGAAGCGCTTCTCGATCGAGGGCGTGGACATGCTGGTGCCGATGCTCGACCTGGTCATCGAGCTGTCGGCGCAGCAGGGCGCGCGCGAGGTGGTGATCGGCATGGCGCACCGGGGACGGCTCAACGTGCTGGCCCACACCGTGGGACGGCCGTACGAGACCATCTTCGCCGAGTTCGAGGGGGCCAAGAACGCCGACGTGGGGCTCAGCCGGCCCGATGGCGGCACCGGCGACGTGAAGTACCACCACGGCGCGGAGGGGGCGTACAAGTCGCGCAGCGGCAAGGTCGTCACCGTGACGCTGTCGCCCAACCCGAGCCACCTCGAGTTCGTGGGACCGGTGGTCGATGGCCGCGCCCGCGCCGAGCAGACCACGCGCAAGGGGCGGGAGGCGCATCATGACCCGACCGCCGCGGTGCCGGTGATCATCCACGGCGACGCCGCCTTTGCCGGCCAGGGCGTCGTGGCCGAGACGTTCAACCTCGGCGCGCTCAAGGGGTACCGCACCGGCGGCACGGTGCACCTCATCACCAACAACCAGGTCGGCTTCACCACCGACATGTTCGACAGCCGGTCCACCCGGCACGCGAGCGACCTGGCCAAGGGCTTCGACGTCCCGATCATCCACGTCAACGCCGACGACGCCGAGGCCTGCCTCTCCGCGGTGCGCCTGGCGATGGCCTACCGGGAGAAGTTCCACGAGGACGTGCTGATCGACCTGGTGGGCTACCGGCGGCACGGGCACAACGAGGGCGACGAGCCGTCGTACACCCAGCCGCAGATGTACGAGCGGATCAAGCACCTGCCGACCGTGCGGCAGCAGTACGCCCGGCTGCTGGAGCAGCGCGGCGCGGTGGCGCCCGGCGAGGCGGAGCAGCTGTACGAAGCGGGCTACCAGCGGCTGGTGGACATCCAGCAGGCGTTCAAGGCCAACCTGGGCCAGGTGGCCAAGGAGCACGCCCGCGCCCCCGACCGCTCCTCCGGCGTGGAACCGGAGACCGCCGTGCCGGCCGACCTGCTCCGCGCCCTCAATGAGCAGCTGCTCGCGTGGCCCGAGGGCTTCACGGTCAACCCCAAGCTGGTCAAGCAGCTGGAGCGGCGGCGCTCCGCGCTCGGCCCCGAGGGAGGGATCGATTGGGGCCACGCCGAGGCGCTCTCCCTGGCCGCGCTGCTGGTGGAAGGCGTGCCCATCCGCATGACCGGGCAGGACACCGAGCGCGGCACCTTCAGCCAGCGGCACACCGTGCTGCACGACGCGGTGAGCGGGGTGGCCCATACGCCGATGAAGCAGCTCCCCGGCGCGCTGGCCAGCCTCGAGCTGCACAACAGTCCGCTCTCCGAGCTGGCCACGCTCGGCTTCGAGTACGGCTACAGCGCCGCCGCCCCCGAGACGCTGGTGATGTGGGAAGGCCAGTTCGGCGACTTCGTCAACGGCGCGCAGGTCATCATCGACCAGTTCATCGTCTCGGGCCTGTCCAAGTGGGGGCTCACCACCCGGCTCACGCTGCTGCTCCCGCATGGCTACGAGGGCCAGGGACCGGAGCACTCGAGCGCGCGCCTGGAGCGGTTCCTCCAGCTCTGCGCCGAGGGCAACATCCGGGTGGCCAATCCCACCACGCCCGCCCAGTACTTCCACCTGCTGCGGCGCCAGGCCAAGCGCAGCCGGCAGCGCCCGCTGGTGGTCATGACGCCGAAGAGCCTGCTGCGGCTGCCGCAGGCCACCAGCCGCCTCGAGGAGCTGGCCAGCGGCTACTGGCTCCCGGTCCTCGACGACCCGGTGGCGCGGGAGCACCGTGACGCCGTCCGCCGGGTGGTGCTCTGCTCCGGCAAGGTGGCCTACGACCTGCTTGCCGGCGCGGCGGGGATGGACCGCTCCCGCCTGGCCCTGGTGCGGCTGGAACAGCTCTACAGCTTCCCCGAGGAGGAGCTCCGGGCCATGCTGGCTGGCTACCCCCACGCCACCGAGCTGGTCTGGACCCAGGAGGAACCCGGCAACATGGGCGCCTGGACCTACGTCGAGCCGAGGCTCCGGGCGCTGCTCGGCCCTGGGCTCACCCTCCGCTACGCCGGCCGCCCCGACCGGGCCAGTCCTGCGGAAGGCTACGCCACGGCGCACGCGGCGGAGCAGAAGCGGATCGTGGCGGAAGCGCTGGGGTAGGGCGGTAAGGCGGTAAGGCGGTAAGGCGGGCAGGCCGAGCCGCCGAGCCGAACGATGAAGGGCCGGACTCCCCTAGGAGAATCCGGCCCTTGCTCGTCTCACCTACTCGCCTGCCGCTAGTGCTTGCCGTTGCCGTTGCCGTGCCCGTTGTGGTGCACGAACTGGGGCCGGGCGGGCGGGAGCAGGTCCCGCTCCGAGGTCTGGCGCACCAGGTCCTTCACCCAGTCGGAGAGATGCTCGCCGTAGTGCAGCAGGAACACGCCGCGGGCGCGGCGCTGGGCGATGAACGCGACGAACGGGGTGTCGGCCTTGGCGGAGTTGCAGGGCTGGCAGGCGATGACCAGGTTGTCGGGCCGGTCATAGGCCGTCTGTCCCTTGCGGGGATAGACATGGTCCAGGGTGGTACGGTCCTCGGGGATCTCGACCCCGCAGTAGGCGCAGACGGAGCCGTACTGGTCAATCAGCCAGCGACGATGGGCATCCATCGAGCGGCGACCGAGGCTGCGGTCCTTGGTGGTCGGACGGGAGGACGGACGACGACGATCAGCTCGTGACACAAACTATTCCTTCAGAAAGCAGGGTGCAGCGAAGAACAGGGGTTCCTCCGCGGTTGTAGGGCCCTTCAAACCTAGACCCATGCCCCTTGCCTAGCAACTTTGGGGCCCCGCCGGCCGATTTACGGGCCCCCGGCCGGCACCAGCCGCGCCCGGACCTCCGCCAGCCACGCCAACTCCAACTCCCACTGGCGGATGACCAGCTCCACCATCAACTCGGCAGCCGGGACCATGGCCCCGGTATCGGCCCGGATAGCGGCCAGGGTGGCCCGTTCCCGGGCCAGTTCTGCCTCCAGGAAGGCCTGTCGCCGGTCGATCAGGCTGGCACGGGCTGCCGGTTCGGCAAAGGCCGACAGCGCCAGCCAGGTCAGGAACGGCGCCGGCGGGCGCTGCTCCGCCCAATCGGGCCGCGCCAGCGCCTCGGTGAGCGCCCGCCGACCCGACGCCGCCAGCCGCCAGACCTGCCGCTCCGGCCCGGCGCCGCCCCGCTGCCCGGCGGCCGCCCGTGCCAAGTGGCCGCTCGCGGCCAGCTTCTTGAGCGAATAGTAGACCTGCGGCCGCGAGATCCCGGCCCAGTCGCGCGCGTCCCGGCGCTCCAGCTCCTGGTCGAGCTCGTAGCCGTGCATCGGCCGCTCGGCCAGCAGGGTCATCACCACGAGATCGGGGAGGGTCAGCGCGGTCGGCATCTTGACGCTCAATATAGTCTCGTTTATACTAGTGTCTAGTCCAATCGAGACTAATCCCATGACCCGTCGTACCCTTTGCCTGCTGGCGCTCTGCCTTCTCGGCGGCGCCGCCCCCGCCCGGAGGCCCCCCATGTCCGCCACCGTCCGCAAGCTCACGCCGGTCCTCTTCGTGGACCGGATCGCCCCCTGCCTCCCCTTCTGGGTGGAGCAGCTCGGCTTCGCCAACGTCGCCGAGGTGCCCGGCCCCGATGGCCAGCCGCAGTTTGTCCTGCTGGTCAAGGACGGGATCGAGGTGATGTACCAGACCTGGGCCGCGCTCAAGGCGGAGCATCCGGAGCTGGCCGCAGGCCCCACGGGGCACTCCATCACCCTGTTCATCGAGGTGGACGACATCGGCGCGGTGGATCGCGCGCTGGCGGGGGTGCCGCGGGCGGTGGCGCGGCACGTCACGTTTTACGGGATGGAGGAGTTCACCGTCCGCGAGCCGAGCGGGGCGCTGGTGACCTTCGCGATGCCCAGGCCCGCGGAGTAGTCAGCGCGACGGTCGGGTCTCCGGGGCCACCAGGCGGGCGGCGCTCCAGCCGAGCAGGCCCGCGAAGAGGAGCGTCAGGGCGATGAGCGCGGGGCCCGGCAGGTGGGCCAGCGCGCCGAGGCGGGTGAGCAGCCGGCCCACGGGTGCGGCCGGGAGCATCAGGAAGAGCGCGCCCCACGCCAGCGCCGCCCCCAGCCCCGCCAGCAGGGGTCGGCCGCCGCGCCAGCCGTAGACGCCGCCGATGATCGGCAGCGCCCACCAGCCGCCGAACCAGGTGCCCGCGGCGCCGAGGAGCGCGAGCAGCAGGAGCTGCAGCGCGGCGCGCGCCATCAGTCGTTGCCCATTACGTCGAACCGAATGCGTGCTCCCGAACCCGGCACCTGGTCCACGGTGGCGGGTACGAGCAGGGTATCCAGCTGCCCCTCACTCCACTGCCGGATGCGGTCGTCGTAGCGGGCGCTGGCCGGGTTGCCCGACTGTCCACCGGGGTAGGTGCCCCAGGCCCGCACCTGCGGTCCCAGCTCCACCACCATCCGCCAGCTGGCCCCGAAGCTCCCCGAGCCGCTGGTGGGGCTGAGCGTCGACTGCCCCCCCTGCACCGGGATGCCGGGCGCCGAGAGGGCCGGCAGGTACAGCAGGTGATTGATCCGGGCGTGCCGGACGCGATCCCAGCGCCAGCCGTCGCCCTCGGGGTTGCCGTAGCGGTCGCTCACCTCGTGCAGGGCGGCGGCCAGGGCGTCGGCGATGATGTGATCCCGCTGCTCCACCACCGTCGCGGTGCGGCGATCGTCCCACCAGGCGCTGGTCGAGTCGCGCAGCAGGCCGAGCACCACGGCATAGCCGGGGCTGGGCAGCTCGCCGCGCGCGCGGGACGGCTCCAGTTCATCCCAGAGGCGGTCGCCCAGCTCGCGCAGCACCGTCTCGTACAGGATGGCGCGGGTGTTGTCGCGGGTGTACCGACGGTCCCATTCCTCGAGCAGCCGCGCGGCGAGCGCCACGGAGTCGCGTCCCGGGTTGCGCGCGGCCGCGGCCAGGAGGGCCGGCACGAAGAGGTCGGCGGCCGCGCTTCCGGGGTCGGTCTGGTAGCGCCGCATGGCGTCCGGGGTGACCGCGCTGTCGGCGCGCAGCAGCGCATTGATGCGCAGGGCCCGCCAGGGAGAGTACCAGTTGGCGCCCAGGTAGCGCGGGTCGGCCCGCGGATCCACCGGCTGCTGGTTGGCCGAGGCGAGGTACCCCTGCGCGGGGGCGATGGCCTGGGGCATCTCGCCCGCCGACCACTCCCCGGTCCAGTCGCTGGCGCTGGTGTCGCCGGGGAGCACCAGGTCGCCGCGGTCGCCGGGCCGGAGGGGGAAGTGGCCGGTGGACCGGATGGCGATGCTCCCGCCGCGATCCGCCACCAGCATGTTCTGCGCGGGGGCGCGGTAGCCGGCCATGGAGTCGAGCCAGGCACGCGCATCGGCCGCGCGCGCCGCCCGGCCGAAGATCCCCTGCTCCCCGCCGGCCTCGAGCACGGTCCAGCGGAGCGACTGCCACCCGTCGGCGGCCCGGAGCAGCGGGCCACGATGGGTGTAGCGCAGCGTGTCGGCGCGGAGCAGCGCGCCGCGCCGGTCGCGGTACTCCTCGGTGACCACCCGCAGCGGTCGCCAGGCGCCGTCCACCCGGTAGCGCGTCGGCGCGTCGGGCGCGTCCACCACCTCGGCGTAGCGGTCGAGGACATCGGCCTCGGCGTTCGTGAAGGTCCACGCCAGCGCGCGGGTAAACCCGATCACGATGCCGGTGGCGCCGGGGATGGTCACCCCGTACACATCGAGCGAATCGGGCACCACCAGGTGCGCCTCGTACCAGATCGAGGGCAGGGTGAGCTCGAGGTGCGGGTCGCCGGCGAGCAGCGCGTTGCCATCGGCGCTGCGGATGGGGGCCACCGCCCAGTTGTTGGAGCCGATGGCATCGGCCTCGAGGCCGTCGGGCCGTCGGCGCGCCGCCGCGAGCAGCGGCGGCGGCGTCGCGGCGCGTGTCACGCTGGGCAGACCCGGCGGGGGCAGCGGCGGCAGGTCGAAGCGCGGCGCCCCGGCCCCGTTGGGCTGGATCGGCTCCTGGATCGGACTCTCGCGGGGGTAGAGGGCGTCGGCGGCGGCATCGCCCACCAGCGCGGCGGCGCGGGCGCGGGTGTCCTCGAGGTCGCTGTACGCGAGGGTCCACCCCATCCGCGCCAGCAGGTAGTAGGAATCCACCGGCTCCCAGGGGGCCGGCCGGCGATCGAGCAGGTGGTATTCGAGCGGGATCTCGCGCGCGGTGAGCCCGGTGATCCGCGCATTCACCCCCTCGCTGAACGCCTCCAGGAGCCGGCGGTCGCGCGCCTGCGGGGGGAGCGCCGCGTAGCGCGCGCGGGCGGCGTCGGGGAGCCCGAGGCCGCGGCTCTCGCGGTCCACCGGCAGCGCCGCCGCGCCCACCAGTTCGGTCAGGCGACCCGCGCCCGCCCGCCACTGCAGCTCGAGCTGGAACAGCCGGTCGCGCGCCACCACGTAGCCCAGGGCGCGGAGGGCGTCCAGCTCATTGCGGGCAAAGATGTGGGGGACGGCGCGGTCGTCGAAGGCCACCTGCACCGGGGCGACCAGCCCGGGGATGCGCACCAGGGCGCTGGCCGGGGGATCGGCGCTCGCGGCCACGCTCCAGATCCCGTGGACGGGATCGAGCAGTGGACCCAGCCGGGGCGCGGGGCCGGGCCGGACCAGGCTCACGCCGGTGAGGGCGAGGAGCGTGAGGCCGGCGGCCCAGCGGCCGGCGCTCACGGATGGAAGCGCGACTTGAGCAGGCGACCCCAGGCCCAGCTCAGGGGCTCGACGGCCGTGGCGGGCCCGCGCGCGTCGACGACGGGGTGCCCCTCATTCACCCAGCGGAACAGCCCCCCCTCGAGCGAGGAGAGCCGGGTGAACTCGGCCTGGCTCATCCCCACGACCATCGCCGCGCTCACCACCCCGGGACCGTCGTAGACCACGATGGGCTGGTCGCGGGGCACGTGCGCCAGCGGCGCCAGGTCGGGCTGGGCAGGATCGATGTTCACCGCCCCCTCGATGTGGCTCAGCGCGAAGGCCGCCGCGGGCCGGGCATCGACCAGCAGCGGCGGGGGCCGGTTGGGATCGCGGGTCCACTGGACCAGCTCCGTCGGCGACACCTGCCGCACGTCACGGAACTTGAGCCGCACCGCCTGCCGCAGCGCCAGGCTGCCGAGGGGGCTGCCGTCCCAGGCCAGGCCGCCCAGCACCGCGAGGAACAGCAGCAGGGCGACGATCGTCTTCCGGGTGAAGCGCTTGCGGGGAGTCTTGGGGTTGGCCATGGGGTCAGGATGCCAGCCTGCCCGGCCGATGTCAACGCCACATGAAGGCTTCTTCCCGCGGACCGGCTGGAGCCGCCCCCGGGCGGTCGCTACCTTTCCCGCGGCAATGCTCACCCTCCTGCTCAACGCCGACCTGTACGCCCCGGATTCCCTGGGCCGCCGGCACCTGCTCCTGGGCGGCGGCCGGATCCTCTGGATCGGCGGGGAGCGGCCGATGCTGGATGGGAGCCTGGGCGTCACGGTTCGCGACCTGCACGGGCAGCGGGTGATCCCCGGGCTGATCGACGCCCACGTGCACCTCACCGGCGGCGGGGGCGAGGCGGGGTACGAGACGCGGGTGCCGCCGGTGCCGCTCACCCGCTTCACCACCGCCGGGATCACCTCGGTGGTGGGCGTGCTCGGCACCGACGACGTGACCCGCACCCCCGGCGGCCTGGTGGCCACCGCCCGCGGGCTCGAGGCCGAAGGCCTCTCCGCCTGGTGCCACACCGGCGGCTATCACTACCCGCCGGTGACGGTGACCGGCTCGGTGCGGGGCGACATCGTCCACCTCGACCGGGTGATCGGCGTGGGCGAGATCGCCATCAGCGACCACCGCTCCAGCCAGCTCACGCTGGAGGAGCTGGTGAAGCTCGCGGGCGAGGCGCACGTGGGCGGGATGATGACCGGCAAGGCGGGCATCGTGCACCTGCACGTGGGGGATGGCCCCCGCGGGCTGGCGCTGATCGGGCAGGCGCTCGACACGGCGGAGATTCCCGCCCGGGTCTACAATCCGACCCACGTCAACCGGCGGCGGGCGCTGTTCACCGAGGCCTGCGCCCTGGTGGCCCGGGGCCCCACCATCGACGTGACCGCCTTCCCGGTGGCGGAGGGCGAGGATGCCTGGTCCGCCGCGGAGGCGGTGGACCGCTACCTCGCCGCCGGCCTGCCGGCGGAGCGGATCACGGTGAGCTCGGACGGGGGCGGGTGCCTGCCGGTGTTCGATGCCGAGGGGCGGGTCGAGGCGATGGACGTGGGACGCCCCGGGGCGCTGGCCGACACCCTGCGGGAGCTGGTGGAGCGCGGCAGGCCGCTGGCCGCTGCGCTGCCGCCATTTACCAGCAACGTGGCGCGGCTGCTGCGCCTGGCCGGCAAGGGCCGGCTGGCGGTGGGGGCGGACGCGGACCTCGTGGTGCTCGACCCGCGGGGCGGCGTCACCGACGTGATGGCGCGGGGCCGCTGGCAGGTGGTGGACGGCGTGCCGGCGGTGCGTGGAACCTTTGAAGGAGCAGAGGCATGAGTCCCTCACGCCCCAGCGGCGACGACCCGCGCGGGTACATCATCCCGATCGGCGGCGCGGAAGAGAAGATCCACGATCCCGCGATCCTCAAGCGGTTCGCCAAGCTGTGCGGCGGGCGGGAGGCGCGGATCGCGATCATCCCGACCGCCTCGCTGGCCTCCGACACGGGCCGGCGTTACGAGGCGCTGTTCGACGACCTCGGGGTGCGGTCCGCGGTGGCCCTGCCGCTGGAGAGCCGCACCGACTGCGAGGACGCCGACACCCTGGAGCAGCTGGAGCGCGCCACGGGCGTGTTCCTCACGGGGGGCAACCAGCTCCGGCTGGCCACGCACCTCGGGGGCACCCCGATCGCGAAGACCATCCGCATCCTCAACGCCCGCGGGGTGCACGTGGCGGGCACCTCGGCCGGCGCGGCGTTCCTGTCCGAGCACATGATCGCCTTCGGCGAGGAGGGGGCGAGCCCCCGTGCCGGGAGCGTGACGCTCTCGCCGGGGCTGGGGCTGACCAACCGGGTGGTGATCGACCAGCACTTCCGGCAGCGCGACCGGCTGGGCCGGCTGCTCACCGCGCTGGCTTACAACCCCTTTGCCGTGGGACTCGGGCTGGACGAGGATACGGCCGCCTTCATCGGGCCCGACGAAATTGTCGAAGTGATGGGCTCGGGCGGCGTGACCGTGGTGGACCCCTCGGAGATCGAATTCTCCTCGATGGACCAGGCCAGCCGGGACGAGCCGGTGTGCCTGCTGGGGGTCCGGCTGCACATTCTTGTCCGGGGCGCCACGTTCAATCTTCATACTCGGGCGGCCCTGCCCGGGAGCGTCGCGACGGTGAAAGGCTAGACAGCCCTTCCGCGCATCCCGTTCGCGCGGTAGCCTATCGCTACGGTGTTCACGGCCCGCGGACCTCCGCGGGCTTTCCGTCGCCCGTCGGCCCGCCCCCGAGTCCCACGATGCGCATCGCAGACCGCTCCGTCTACATCGGTCCCAGCCTGTACGCCCACTTCCCCGTGATCCGCCTCGAGGTGGACCTCGGCGCGCTGGAGGCGTGGCCCACGGCGCGCCTGGGCCCCGCGTTCACCGACGCGCTGGTCCAGGCGCTGCCCGGCCTGGCGGAGCACGGCTGTTCCTACGGCGAGCCCGGTGGCTTCCTGCGCCGCTGCCGGGAGGACGAGGGGACCTGGCTGGGCCACGTGCTGGAGCACGTGGTCATCGAGCTGCAGCAGGCGAGCGGCCGGCAGGTGACCTTCGGCAAGACCCGCTCGCTGGACCTGCCGGGGTGGTACCAGGTGGTGTTCCAGTACGAGGAAGAGACCGTGGGCCTCGAGGCGGCAAACCTCGGGCTCACGCTGCTGCAGTCGCTGCTGCCGCCGGAGCTGCGCGATCCCGGCGCGGTGCCGGAGGGCTTCGACTTCACCCGGGCGCGCGAGAGCTTCATCCGCTTCGCGCAGCGGCGCGACCTCGGGCCGAGCACCGCGTCGCTGGTGCGGGTGGCGCAGGACCGCGGCATCCCGTGGATCCGGCTCAACGAGTACAGCCTGGTGCAGTTCGGGCACGGCCGCTGGCAGCAGCGGATCCAGGCCACCGTCACCAGCCACACCCCGCACATCGCGGTGGAGCTGGCCTCCGACAAGGAAGAGACCAACCGGATCCTCGGCACGCTGGGCCTGCCGGTGCCCCGGCAGCGGCTGGTCCAGTCGGAGGGCGAGGCGGTGCGGGCCGCGCGCGAGATCGGCTACCCCGTGGTGCTCAAGCCGTACAACGGCAACCACGGGCGGGGCGTCTCGATCCACCTGACCGACGACGCGCAGGTGCAGGTGGCGTTCGGGGTGGCGCAGCAGCACAGCCGCAGCGTGATCGTGGAGACCTACCTCACCGGCGACGACCATCGCATGCTGGTGGTGAACGGGCGGCTGGTGGCGGTGGCCAAGCGGGTGCCGGGGCACGTGGTGGGCGACGGCGCGCGGACCATCGAGCAGCTGGTGGAGCGGGTCAACGCCGACCCGCGCCGCGGCGTGGGGCACGAGAAGGTGCTCACCCGGCTCGAGTTCGACCACCAGGCCGACACGCTGCTGGCCAAGCGCGGCTACGGCCGCGCCACCGTGCCCGCCGCGGGCGAGGTGGTCTACCTCCGCAGCACCGGCAACCTCTCCACCGGCGGCACCGCGATCGACGTCACCGACCTGGTGCACCCCGACAACGAGGAGATGGCGGTGCGCGCGGTGAAGGCGATCGGCCTCGACGTGGGCGGGGTGGACTTCCTGAGCCCGGACATCGCGGTGAGCTACAAGGAGAACGGCGCCGGCATCTGCGAGATCAACGCGGCGCCGGGCTTCCGGATGCACGTGGCGCCGAGCGAGGGGAAGCCGCGCGACGTGGCCGGGGCGGTGATCGACATGCTGTTCCCGGCGGGGGCCCCCTCGCGCATTCCCATCGCGGCGGTGACGGGCACCAACGGCAAGACCACCACCGCGCGCATGCTGGCCCACATCCACAAGCTCTCGGGCAAGTGCGTCGGGCTGACCACCACCGACGGGGTGTACATCGACGGGCAGTGCACCGTGAAGGGTGACATGACCGGCCCGGTGGCCACCCGGATGGTGCTCAAGGACCCGCACGTGGAGGTGGCGGTGCTGGAGGTGGCGCGGGGCGGCCTGCTCCGCGCCGGGATGGGCACCCGCTTCATCGACGTCGGCGCCGTGCTCAACGTCCAGTCCGACCACCTCGGCCTCAAGGGCATCGACACCCTGGAGCAGCTCGCCGCCGTGAAGCGGATCCCGGTGGAGGTGGCCCAGGACACCGCGGTGCTCAACGCCGACGACCCGCTGGTGCTCCGCATGGCCGACTACACCGACGCGAAGAACCTCTGCTACGTCACCATGCACCCCTCCCACCCGCTGGTGCGCGAGCACATCCGCGCCGGCGGGCGGGCCGCCTGCCTCGAGACCGGCATCAACGGCCAGATGATCACGCTGTACGACCGCGGCACCCACATCCCGCTCCTGTGGAGCCACCTCATCCCCGCCACCCTCGAGGGGAAGGCCACCCACAACGTCCAGAACGCGATGTTCGCCGCGGCGATGGCCTTCAGCATGGGGGTGAAGCTGGAGGACATCCGGCACGGCCTGCGCACCTTCGACACCACGTTCTTCCAGGCGCCCGGCCGGATGAACGTGTACGACGACCACCCGTTCAAGGTGATCCTCGACTACGGCCACAACCCCTCCGCCGTCGAGGCGATGGTCACCCTGGTGGAACGGCTGGAGCCGCCGGGCCGCCGCCTGGTGGTCGTGGCCGCCCCGGGCGACCGCCGCGACGAGGACATCCGGGAGATCGGCCGGATCTGCGCCGGGCACTTCGATCACTATATCTGCCGCCGCGACGACCGCACCCGTGGCCGGGGGCCCGACGAGGTGCCCGCGCTGCTGCGTGACGCGCTGCTCGCCCACGGGGTACCCGCGGCGCAGGTGGCCTGCGTCCCGGAGGAGACCGAGGCCATCGAGGCCGCGCTCCGCTGGGGCCAGCCCGGCGACGTGCTGCTCATCTTCGTGGACCAGATCACCCGCAGCTGGAAGCAGGTGGTCCAGTTCCAGCCCGACGCCGCCCCCCGCCCCGAGCCGAGCCGCCCGGCGTACGTCGAGGCGCCGCCCCTGGCGGAGCCGGTGCTGCTCGACAGCGACCAGGTGGTCCGTGACGCGCGCGGCGTCCGGCTGGCGCGCGAGGAGCGGGACGACTGAGCCGGCCGTGACCCCCCCCACCACGCCCACCGGCGCGCCGGCGATCACCCTCGCCGACTCGCGCCGCGTGCCCGGACCGGGCCTCCTCTGGGACCGCCCCGGGGCCGTGGCGGAGGTCACCTGCCCCGATGAGCTGCTCGACGGCTTCCTCGCCGCCTGGCGGGAGGCGGCGCGGCGCATGCTCGACCGGCTCGGCTGGACCACGGAGGCGCTCACGGCCCGCCGCTTTGCGCACGGCGCCAGCGTGGCCGTGAGCGCCCCGATCGACCTCCTCTTCACCGCGACCGAGATCAACGAGTGGGCCATCGCCGCGGCCACCGAGCACCTCGGCGGCCCGGCGGCCCCCATCGAGGCGGTGGCCGCCGCCGACCTGCGGGAGCGGATGCGCGCCGAGGCCCGCCCCGCCCTGCTGGCGCTCTACCGGGAGGCCACCGCCCGCGGCCTCACCTGCCTGCACGATCCCGACGAGGTCTCGGTGGGCGCCGGCACCGGCTCCCGCACCTGGGCGGTCGGCGCCCTCCCGGCACCGGCGCAGGTGGACTGGGCCGGCATCCATGACATCCCCGTGGTGCTCGTGACCGGCTCCAACGGCAAGACCACCACCGTCCGGCTGCTCGCGGCCATGGCCACCGCCGCCGGGCGCCTCACGGGGCTGAGCTGCACTGATACCGTGACCATCGGCGGCGAGGTGATGGACCGCGGCGACTGGGCCGGCCCCGCCGGCGCGCGCTTCGTGCTGCGTGATCGCCGGGTGGAATTCGCCGTGCTCGAGACCGCGCGGGGCGGGATCCTCCGCCGCGGCCTGGCCGCCACCCGCGCCGTGGCGGCCATGGTCACCAACATCGCCGAGGACCACGTGGGCGAGTGGGGCGTCGGCGACCTGCGCACCCTGGCCGAGACCAAGCTGGTGGTGGGGCGCGCCGTGCTGCCCGGCGGCCGCCTGGTGCTCAACGCCGACGACGCGCACCTGGTGGCGGTGGCGCCGCTGGCCCGCGCCCCGATCCTGTGGACCTCCCTCGATCCGGGCGCGCCGGTCCTCGCCGCGCACCGGGCCACGGGAGGCGATGCCTGCTGGGTGGAAGACGGGATGATCGTGCTGGCGCAGGGCGGCGCGCGCACCGAGGTGCTGCCGGTGGCGGACGCGCCGATGACCATCGGCGGCGCGGCGCGGCACAACGTCTACAACGCCCTCGGCGCGGTGGCGCTCGCGGCCGTCGCCGGCCTGCCACTCGACGCGATCCGCGCCGGCCTGCGCCAGTTCCACGGCACCAGCCACGACAACCCGGGCCGCCTCAACCTCTACCAGCTGGGCGGCGCCACGGCCATCGTGGACTTCGCCCACAACCCGCACGGCATGGACGCGCTGATTGCGCTGGCGCGCGCCCTCCCCGCCGCCCGCCGCCTGGTAATCCTGGGGCAGGCCGGCGACCGCGACGACGACGCCATCCGCCAGCTGGCGCGCAGCGCCTGGGCGCTGCGCCCCGACCGGGTGCTGCTGAAGGAGATGGAGCACTACCTGCGGGGCCGGCAGCCCGGCGAGGCCAGCGACCTCCTGGCCGCGGAGCTTCAGGCCCTCGGTGCCGACCCGGCAAGCGTCGAGCGCCACCCCACCGAGCTGCTCGCGGTGCGCGCCGCGCTCGCCTGGGCCCGTCCCGGCGACCTGCTGGTGCTCCCCACCCACGCCGAGCGCGGCCGCGTGATCGCCCTCCTGGAGCGGCTCTACGCCCAGGATTGGCGGCCCGGCACGCCGCTGCCCGAGTAATCCCCCGCAACAACGAAGGCCGGGATCCGAGGATCCCGGCCTTCATGACACGCCCCGCGTGGCGGCTAGCGCCGGCCGCGGCCGCCCTTGTTGTCGCGGTCGTCGAGCTTGCGGGTCTTGGCCAGCTCCTCGGCCTGCTTGGCGGCCAGCCGGATCATCCGCTCCGGGCTCTCCGCCTTCATGATCTGGCGCGGGGCGCCGGCGGTGATGACCGCCTTGCCGTCCTGCACCTCGACCGTCAGGGGGCGCCCCGTGGTCAGCTCGAAGCAGCCGAGGACCTCCTCGCCCGCGCCCGCCGCCGCCTTGACCCGCTCCCCCAGCGCCTCCCGGCTGCCGAGACCCTCGAGGGTCACCGCCGGGGTGCCGAACGGCGTGATGGGCCGGACCAGCAGCGCCACCTTGGCCCCCGTCACCGACGGGGCGATCCGCACTTCCTTGCCGCCCACCTCGCGGGCCCAGCGGGTGGCTTCCCGCTCGGCAGGGGAGGGGGTCCCGCCCTTGGTGACGGTCGCGGACTTGGCCGCGCTGCCCGCCTTCTGCTTTTCCTGGTTCCGCTTGAGGGCCTTCAGGTACTCCGGCTCGTCTGACACGGCTCGTTCTCCGACTGGCGACGGTCTGTTCTTGGGGAGGGGCAAGATAAACCCTGATGCAGCATGGGGGAACGGGGGGGCGCCCGGCTACTCCCGGCGGGGGCGGAGCGGGAGCCCCGGCGGGTACACCTCGCACTTGGCGGCCCGGTCGCTGTGGAGCAGGCAGAAGGCGCCTTGCTGCCCCCAGCGGCTCACCCAGGCCGACATCACGGCCCGGTCGGACGGGCTGAAGAACCCGGAGGGACGCTCGTCGTCGGTGGAGCGGATGTGGGTGTGAATGGTCCCGATCCACCCGGGCGGGCCGCAGCGCTCGATCGACGCCTGCGCTTCCGCAGTGAGGCTGTCGGCCTGCGCCACCTCGAGCGGGAGGACGTCCGTCACGTGGACGGTATCCCCCTCCAGCCACCCGCCGAGGCAGGCCACATACTCCCGACGGTCGGCCACGCTGGCGTCCCAGAGGTCGGCGAAGCCGTTCTTTGCGGCCTGGGCCAGCGACCACCCGGGCTGGGCCTGGGCCGCCAGCGGCGCGGCCGTGAGCAGTGCCAGCATGTGGGCCCAGCGGCACGATGCCATGGTCAGCGCTTGGTGACCATCACCCACAACGCGTAGAACAGCAGCGCCGTCGAGGCCCAGCCCACCACCGACCAGCGCTGGAACAGCCGCCGGATCACCGCCGGGTCGTCGCTTTTCTCGAGCCGCACCTGGTCGGGGAGCAGCACCACCAGCCACGAGAGCGTGCTGAGGGAGAGCGCCACGATGCCCTTGAGCAGCCACGGCGTGGCCAGCACCGGGTAGTCCATGCGGAGAATCATCCAGACCCCGCTCACCGTGAGCGCCGCCCCGCCCCCGGCGGTGAAGGCCAGGTCGGTCCAGAGGATGGCCCGCGCGATCGGGCGGAACGGCACCGTGCCGTCACGCCAATGACGGTAGAGGTAGTAGGACCACACGCCCGTGACGGTCACGTTGCCGAGCAGCAGCACCGCGCCCAGCAGGTGGAGCGACTTGATGACGAGGTAGTCAACCATGGCGGGCCTCGGTCGGGCCACGCCGCCGGGCAGGCGGGCGGCGCGCCGGGGCCGGGCGCGGGGTGAGCGGGGGCGTGCCGGGCAGGTGCAGGTCCATCGCGGAAAGGTACGCTGCCCACGCGGCGACCGGCCAGATGGTCGCCGGCGCGAGGCCTCAGGCCGGGGTGGTGTCGAGCAGCGACTGGCGCGGCCCGCGGGACAGCATGGCGCGTCCCAGGATCACCAGCTTCCGCCGGAAGGGGACGTGCGCCCGGGCGCGGAAGACGTCACCGTCCATCCGCTCGATCTCATCGAGAATCCCGGCGTAGGTGCGCTGCATGAGCCGCACGGTGAGGCGGGAGCCGTCGTCCGGAAAGCGGTCGATCGCCGGTTCCGCCGCCGCGAAGTACTCCCGGGCCCGGCAGATCTGGAAGGCCACGTACAGCCGGAGCCGCGGCGTCATCGTGCGCCGCTCCAGATCCGCCCGGCTGATTCCCCACGCGGCGAGTTCGGTGGCGGGAAAGTAGAGCCGGCCGCGGTCCAGGTCCTCGCGCACGTCGCGCAGGATGTTGGTGAGCTGCATGGCGAGCCCGAGCTGCAGCCCGGCAGCCTCCTCCCCCGGCTGGGCGCCGAGGATCGGCGCCACCGCGAGCCCCACCCCCCCGGCCACCTGGCGGCAATAGCGCTCGAGCGCCGCGACGTCGGGGATGGCCACCGGCTCGAGATCCAGGGCCACGCCCTCCAGCAGCTCGAGCAGCGGGTCCAGCGGTACGGGATAGCGCCGCAGGGTGTCGTGCAACGCCAGCCAGCGGTCGTCGGTCGGCGGGGTGCCCGCGTGCATGGCCCGGACCTGCGCCGCGAGTGCGGCGAGGTCGGCGCGGGCCTGCGCCTCCGGCCGGTCGCCGCGGTCGTCGACCAGGTTGTCGGCGTGGCGGCAATAGGCATAGAGCGCGCACACGGCACGGCGCTTGGCCGCGGGCAGGAACCGGCTGGCAAAGTGAAAGCTCTTGGCCCAGGTGGCCGTGAGCGCTTCCGCCTCGGCGTAGCTCCGTTCCAGCGGATCGAGGATCACGGCGATGTCCCCAGCGCGCTCACGCCAGCACCACCCGCAGGGGCGTCGGCGCCGCGCCCGGCGCCGGGATCGCGCCCGCGCCCACCTTGAGCCCCGCCCGGCGCAACCGCGCGCCGTTGGCATCCGCGCCCGCCCCACCCAGCACCACCCGGGTCCCGGGCGGGAGCAGCCGCGGCAACCGGCGCAGCTCCACCAGCCGGGCGAGCACGTTGTCCGGATTGACGGCGGAGATGGCCACCACGGCGGGGACCACCGTCCACGCCGCGTCGGTCAGATCCTTGAGCGGCAGGTCGGCGCCGAGGTACTGCACCCGCCAGCCGGCCTGCCGCATCTCGACCAGCGTCACCAGGAAGCCCCACTCATGGTGCTCGCCCGGCATGCACGCGGCCAGCAGCACCGGGCCGGTGGCCGGGCCGCCGGCGAGTTCCTGCTTGAGCTGCTGCACCACGACCTCGCTGGCGAGGTGCTCGGCCGCCACGTTGAGCTTGCCGAGGGCCCAGAGATCACCGATCACCTCGCTCAGGGGGAGGACGATCTCCCGCCCGAAGCGGAGCCCGCCGAGCCGCTGGCGCTGCTCCTGCAGCAGCTGGGTGAGCTGCTCCCGGTCGAGCCGGCGGATGGCCTCGAGCATGAGCGAAAGCGGCGAGCCGTCGGTGGCCCGCCCCTCGGCCCGGGCGATGACCGACTCGCGTGCCTCCCGGACCAGGTCGCCGATGCGCTCCCCCGCCGCGCACAGGCGCCCGAAGGCGCGCAGCAGCGCCACCTGCTCGCTGGTGTAGACCCGATAGCGGTTGGGCAGGCGGCGGGGCCGGACCACTTCATAGCGCCGTTCCCACGCGCGCAGCCGCGCGGTCTGCAGGCCGGTGAGCTCGGCGACTTCGTGAATCTCGTAGGTGCGGTTGGGCGCGATGGCGGTCATGGCGTCGGGGGCGTTTGTTTGTTCAAGGTTATCACAAAAATCGTTGAACAAGTATAGCGCCCCCTCACACGGTCCCGCCAGCACCCGCTATGTTTGGCCGTCTTTACCGGAGCCCAGTCCTGAGCACCCCCGCGACGCGGACCCGTCCGGCCACCGAGGCCGCCTCGTCCGACGCCACCTGGCAGGTCATCAACTCCCTCCGCGTCCTCGCCATGGACGCCGTGGAACAGTCCCAGTCGGGCCATCCCGGCACCCCGATGGCCCTCGCCCCGGCGGCGATCGTCCTCTGGGAACAGTGCCTCCGGTTCGATCCCGCCGCCCCCGCCTGGCCCGACCGCGACCGCTTCGTGCTCTCCTGCGGCCACGCCTCGATGCTCCTCTACGGGCTGCTGCACCTGAGCGGGTATGAGCTCACGCTCGAGGACCTGCGCCAGTTCCGGCAGTGGGGATCGAAGACGCCGGGGCACCCGGAGCGCGGCCACACCGTCGGCGTGGAGACCACCACCGGCCCGCTGGGCCAGGGCGTGGGGAACGCGGTGGGCATGGCCATCGCCGAGCGGGTGCTGCGCGAGCGCTTCAACCGCCCGGGCCACGAGGTGATCGACCACCGGGTCTGGGGCTTCGTGAGCGACGGCGACCTCATGGAAGGCGTGGCGAGCGAGGCCGCCTCGCTCGCCGGGCACCTGGGGCTGGGGCGCCTGACCCTGATCTTCGACGACAACCACATCACCATCGACGGTGACACCGCGCTCAGCTTCACCGAGGACGTGGGGCGCCGCTTCGAGGCCTACGGCTGGCACGTGCTGCGGGTGGCCGATGGCAACGACCTGGCCGCGATCGCGGCGGCGCTCGCCGCGGCCCGCGCCGAGGCGGCCAGGCCGACGCTGGTGGTCCTGCGCACGAAGATCGGCGACCCCGCGCCCACCAAGGGGAACACCTCCGCCGCCCACGGCGCGCCCCTCGGCAAGGACGAGGTGGCGAAGACCAAGGCCATCCTCGGCTGGCCCGAGACCCCGTTCCACGTGGCGCCCGAGACCGTGGCCTGGCGCGATGCCGCCCGGCGGCGGGGTGCCGCCGCGCACGCGGACTGGTCCGCCCGCTTCGCGGCTTACCGCGCCGCCCACCCCGCGCTCGCCGCCGAGCTGGAGCAGTGGCTCTCGGGTGCGCTCCCCGCGGGCTGGGACGACGGGCTCCCCGGCTTCACCCCCGCCGACGGCCAGCTGGCCACCCGGCAGGCCTCCGCCAAGGTGCTCAACGCGCTGGCGGCAAAGCTCCCGAACCTCATGGGCGGCTCGGCCGACCTGGCCGAGAGCACCGGCACGGACATCAAGGGCGGCGGCAGCTTCTCGGCCACCGGCACCGGCCGGAACGTCCACTGGGGCGTGCGCGAGCACGGCATGGGCGCCTGCCTCAACGGGATGGCGGCGCACGGCGGCATCCGCCCCTTCGGCAGCACCTTCCTGATCTTCACCGACTACTGCAAGCCGTCGATCCGCCTCGCGGGGCTGATGCAGCTGCCGGTGGTCTACATCGGCACCCACGACTCCATCGGCCTGGGCGAGGACGGCCCGACGCACCAGCCGATCGAGCAGCTCGCGATGCTGCGGTCCACGCCGAACGTCACCGTGATCCGGCCGGCCGACGCGAACGAGACGGTCGAGGCCTGGAAGGCCGCGGTGCGTCGCGCCGACGGGCCCACCGTGCTGGTGCTCTCGCGGCAGAAGCTGCCGATCCTCGACCGGACCCGGTACGCGCCGGCGGAGGGCGCGGCGCGGGGCGGATACGTGCTGCTCGACGCCCCCGGCGGCACCCCCGCGGCCATCGTCATGGCCACCGGGGCGGAGGTGCACCTGGCGCTGGCGGCGGTGGAACGGCTGCAGGCGTCGGGGGTGGCGGCGCGGCTGGTGTCGCTGCCGTCGTGGGAACTGTTCGCGGCGCAGCCCGCCGCCTATCGTGAGGCGGTGCTCCCGGCGGCGGTGCGTGCGCGGGTGGCCGTCGAGGCGGCGACCAGCTTCGGCTGGCACCGGTGGGTGGGGGAGCGGGGCGAAGTCGTCGGGATCGACCACTTCGGCGCGTCCGCCCCGGCGGACCGCCTGTTCAAGGAATTCGGGTTCACCGCCGACGGCATCGTTGCCGCGGTCACACGGGTGCTTTCATGACCAATCCCCTCCGCCAGCTCGGCGCCCACGGCCAGAGCCCCTGGTACGACTTCATCACCCGCGACCTCATCGCCTCGGGCGAGCTGGGGCGGCTGATCCGCGAGGACGGCCTGCGGGGCATGACCACCAACCCCACGATCTTCGAGAAGGCCATCGCGGGGAGCGACCTCTACGACGCCGACATCCGCCGCCTGGCGGCGGAGGGGCGCACCCCGGCCGAGATCTTCGAGGCGCTGGCGGTGGCCGACGTGCAGGCCGCGTGCGACCTCTTCCGCGAGGTGTACGAGGCGTCGGGGGGGCTCGACGGGCTGGTCTCGATCGAGGTCTCGCCCACGCTGGCGCACGACACCGAGGGCACCATCCGCGAGGCCGAGCGGCTGTGGCACCGGGTGGAGCGGGCCAACGTGATGATCAAGATCCCGGGCACCCGCGAGGGGCTCCCGGCGATCACCCACTGCCTGGCGCAGGGCATCAACGTGAACGTCACCCTGCTGTTCGGGGTGCAGCGCTATCGCGAGGTGGTCGAGGCGTTCATGGGCGGGCTGGAGCAGCGGCACCGCGCGGGGCGGCCGATCGGCGCCATCGCGTCGGTGGCGAGCTTCTTCGTGAGCCGGGTGGACGGCAAGGTGCCGGGGTTCAAGGCGGCGATCGCCAACGCGGCGCTGGCCTACCAGGCGTTCGAGGAGCTGTTCGCCACGCCGCGGTGGCAGGGGCTCGCGGCGGTGGGCGCCATGGTGCAGCGGCCGCTGTGGGCCTCCACCAGCGCCAAGGACCCGAGCCTTCCCGACGTGTACTACGTGGAGGCGCTGGTGGGCGACCGCACCGTGAACACCCTGCCGCCGGCCACCTTCGCCGCCTACCGCGACCATGGCCAGCCGGCCCGGCGCATCCACGAGGCCGTCGCCACCGCGCCCGCCGTGCTCGCCGACCTGGCGCGGCAGGGCATCAACCTCGAGCACATCACCCCGATCCTCGAGTCCGAGGGGGTGAGCTCGTTCGCGGCGTCGTTCGCGTCGCTGCTCGCCGTGATCGAGAAGAAGGCCGCGGTCCTGGTCTAGCCCAGGAACAGCCGCGCCGCCGGGTTCCGCGTCTCCTCCACCCACGGATAGCCCAGCTCGTCGAGGAACCGCCGGAAGGCGCGGGCCTCGGCGGGCGGCACCTGCATCCCCACCAGCACCCGCCCCGAGTCGGCCCCGTGGTTCCGGTAGTGGAACAGGCTGATGTTCCAGTCGGAGCGCATGGCGTCGAGGAAGCGCAGCAGCGCGCCGGGCCGTTCCGGGAACTCGAAGCGGTAGAGCACCTCGTGCCGGGCGCCGGGCGCGTGCCCGCCCACCAGGTGGCGCAGGTGCAGCTTGGCCATCTCGTTGGCGCTCAGGTCGAGGGTGGGGAAGCCGCGGCGGCGGAGCGTGGCGGCGATGCGCCGCGCCTCGGGCCGGCCCTGCACCTCGAGCCCGACGAAGACGTGGGCGCGGTCGGGATCGCCCATGCGGTAATTGAACTCGGTGATGCTGCGCGGGCCGATGGCGGCGCAGAAGCGCCGGAAGCTGCCGGGGCGCTCGGGGATGGTCACCGCCAGGATGGCCTCGCGCGCCTCGCCCACCTCGGCCCGCTCGGCCACGAAGCGCAGCCGGTCGAAGTTGGTGTTGGCGCCGCAGGCGATCGCCACCACGGTCCGCGCCGGCCCGCGATGCCGCGCCGCCCAGGCCTTGGCCCCCGCGATGGCCAGCGCGCCCGCCGGCTCGAGGATGCTGCGGGTCTCCTCGAAGACGTCCTTGATGGCGGCGCAGATCGCGTCGGTGTCGACCAGGATCATCTCGTCCACCACCTGGCGGGCCAGCCGGAACGGCTCCGCCCCCACCCGCTTCACCGCCACCCCGTCGGCGAAGAGCCCCACCTGGTCCAGGGTCACCCGCCGGCCGGCCCGAAGCGAGCGGGCCATGGCGTCGGCGTCGACCGGCTCCACCCCGATCACCCGCACCCCCGGCCGCACCGCCTTCACGCAGGCGCCCACGCCCGCGATCAGCCCGCCGCCGCCCACCGCCACGAACACCGCGTGGAGGTCGGCCGGGGCCTGCCGCAGGATCTCGAGCCCCACGGTGCCCTGCCCCGCGATCACGTCGGGATCATCATAGGGGTGCACGAAGGCGTACCCCTTGGCCCGCTCCAGCCGCCGCGCCTCGGCCGCGGCCTCGTCGTAGGTATCGCCATGCAGCACCACCCGGGCCCCGCGGGCGCGGACCGCCTCCACCTTGATCCGCGGGGTGGTCACGGGCATGACGATCACCGCGCGGCAGCCGAGCCGCTGCGCGGCGAGGGCCACCCCCTGGGCGTGGTTGCCGGCGGACGCGGCGATGACGCCGCGGCGGAGGGCGGCGGGGGCCAGGCCGGCCATCTTGTTGTAGGCGCCACGCAGCTTGAAGGAGAACACCGGCTGCATGTCCTCCCGCTTGAGCAGCACCCGGTGGCCCAGCCGGGCACTCAGCGCCGGCGCGGCCTCGAGCGGGCTCTCGATGGCCACGTCATAGACGCGGGCGTTGAGGCTCCTGCGGAGGTAGTCGATGGGCATGGGCGTCCCGGCAACGGGTTGGATGGAGAATAGGGGGGACGCGGGAAGTGGGAAAAGGGAAGCGGGGAAAGGGAAGCGGGAAGCGGGAAGCGGGAAGCGGCTTGCCGACGATCGGCACGGTGGCGGCCGGGAACGTCAGGTGACATCTTACGTTCGGCGAGGCGGGGAGGGCAGTCGGCCCCGTGGGCCGGTTTCCCGTTTCCCGTTTCCCGCTTCCCGTTGCCCTCTGGCCAATTCCCCTTACCCTCCCGGGCTCATGTTCGCCTTCCTCCGGCGCATCTCCCTGACGTGGTGGATCATCATCTCCATGGTCGTGGGCGTGGTCATCGGCCACTTCGACCATTCGGTCTGGACCGCCACCGACCTCACGCCCTGGCTGCAGCCCTTCTCCTCGATCTTCCTGCGGATGATCAAGTCGATCGTCGCCCCGCTGGTCTTCGCGAGCCTGGTGGTGGGCATCGCGGGGCACGGCGACGACCTCAAGCGGGTGGGCCGGCTGGCCTTCCGTTCGCTGGTGTACTTCGAGGTGGTCACGACCATCGCGCTGGCCATCGGCCTGATCGCGGTCAACTACACCCGCCCCGGCGTCGGCATCGACCTCAACGTCCAGGTCGACTCCACCCAGGTGCAGCAGTTCACCAGCAACACCCCGACCCTGGCCAGCGTGCTGGAGCACACGGTGCCGGCCAGCTTCTTCGAGGCCGCGGCCAAGAACGAGGTGCTGCAGATCGTGTTCTTCGCGATCCTGTTCGCCATCGGCCTGGCGCAGGTGAAGAGCCCCCACAAGCACACCGTCCTCTCATTCCTCGAGGGGGTGTCGGAGGTGATGTTCAAGTTCACCGGGGTGGTGATGCTGTTCGCGCCGATCGGCATCGGGGCCGCCGTGGCGGTGACCGTGGGGCGGAACGGCCTGGGCGTGCTGGGCAACCTGGCCCAGCTGGTGGGCACGCTCTACGGCGCGCTGATCGTGTTCGTGCTGGTGGCGCTCATCCCGGTGGCGCTGCTCTTCAAGATTCCCATCCGCGAGTTCTGGCGCTGGGCCAAGGAGCCGTGGCTCATCGCCTTCTCGACCGCCTCCTCGGAGGCCGCGCTGCCGCTGGCCCTGGAGAACATGGAGAAGTTCGGGGTCCCGAAGCGGATCGTGTCGTTCGTGCTCCCCACCGGGTACTCGTTCAACCTCGACGGCTCCACCCTGTACCTGGCGGTGGCCTCGGTGTTCGTGGCGCAGGCGGCCGGGGTGGACATGCCGATCGGCACCCAGATCCTCATGATGCTGACCCTCATGCTCACCAGCAAAGGGGTGGCCGCGGTGCCCCGGGCCTCGCTGGTGATCCTGGCCGGCACCCTGACCCACTTCCAGCTGCCGCTCGAGGGCATCGCCGTCATCCTCGGCGTGGACGCCCTGATGGACATGGCCCGGACCTCCGTCAACCTGCTCGGCAACTGCCTGGCCTCCGCGGCCATGGCCAAGTGGGAAGGCGAGTGGGGCCCGCCGGCTCCCCCGGCCGTGGCGGCGGCGACCCCGGCGGCCGGCCACTAGGGGCGCCGGGCCCGGCGGCGGGGCCCCCGGCCCCCCCCCCGGGGGGCCCCGCGCACGTTTCACCTCTGCAACCAAATCCCGCCCCCGGCCGTCTAGGGGGCGTCCCCCATCCCAGGATTCCCGCGTCATGCTTGCCAGTCTTGCCCTGCTTGCCCTCGCCACCGGGGCGCCGGCCGTCAGCGCCCCGATCACCAACATCACCTACGACGTCAGCTTCACCCGCGAGACCGCCGCCCGGCGCAGCCTCGAGGTCGGCATGCGGTTCGACGTCTCGGGCAGCGGCGACGTGCTGCTCTCGCTCCCCACCTGGACCCCGGGCGCCTACGAGGTGACCAACTTCGCCCGCTGGGTGTCGGAGTTCAGCGCCGTGGCCGGCGGCCAGGCGCTGCGCTGGGACAAGGTGGACTACGACACCTGGCGCATCCGCACCGGCGGCGCCCGACAGGTGTCGGTGCGCTTCATGGTGTACGCCGACTCGCTCGACAACGCCATGGCCTGGAGCCGCGAGGACTTCGCGTTCTTCAACGGCACCAACCTCTTCCCGTACCCCGAGGGTCGCAGCCTCGAGTTCCCGGCCACGGTGCGCATCCGCACCGAGTCGGAGTGGCTGGTGGCCACCGGGATGCACCGCCGCCCCGACGGCAGCTACGGCGAGCGCAGCTACCACGACCTGGTGGACATGCCGTTCTTCGTGGGCCGCTTCGACCTCGACAGCGCCACCGTCAACGGCCT
This sequence comes from Gemmatimonadota bacterium, assembly GCA_016713785.1. Lineage (NCBI taxonomy): Bacteria > Pseudomonadati > Gemmatimonadota > Gemmatimonadota bacterium. The sequence continues at coordinate 2,661,941 of JADJOM010000003.1, forward strand.
GACCGTGCGGCTCGCGACCTACCCCGCCGGCACGCTCGCGGGTGCCGCGCGCAGCGCCTTCTGGGACCAGTACCGGCCGCTGTTCGCGCCCCAGGTCCGGGTGTTCGGCGAGACCCCGTACGACAGCTACACCACCCTCATGGTGTTCCCGAAGGATTTCGGCGGCGGCTCCGCCCTGGAGCACCAGAACAGCCACCTCGGCATCTACACCCCCGAGGGGATCGGGCAGGAGTGGGTGGCCTCGGTCACCGCCCACGAGATGTTCCACGCCTTCAACGTGAAGCGCCTGCGGCCGGCGGAGATGGTGCCCTACCGCTACGACGTGTCGCAGCCGACGGTCTGGCTGTGGGTCAGCGAGGGGATCACCGACTACTACGCCGACCTCACGATGGTGCGGGCCGGCGTGATCGACTCCGCGGGGTTCCTCGCCACCACCGGCGGCAAGATCGCCCAGGTGAACCAGTCCCCGGCGGTGGCGCTGGAGGATGCGTCGCTCTCCACCTGGATCCACCCCACCGATGGCACCGGCTACCTGTACTACCCCAAGGGCTCGCTCGCCGGGTTCCTGCTCGACATCATCATCCGCGACGCCAGCGACAACCGGCAGAGCCTCGACGCCGTGATGCGCGAGACCTACGGCGGCACCTTCAAGAAGGGGAAGGGCTTCGGGGCGGCGGAGTGGTGGGGCGCGGTGCGCCGGGCCGCCGGGGGCCGGAGCTTCGACGGCTTCAACGACCGCTACATCGACGGCCGCGAGCCGTTCCCGTACGACACGGTGCTGCCCCTCGCCGGGCTCCGGCTCGTGACCGACAGCATGCGTTCGGCGCGGCTCGGCATCAACACCAGCACCGATTCCACCGGCACCCGCGTGATGGCGGTGGCCCCCGACGGCGCCGCCGGGGCCGCGGGCGTGCAGGCGGGCGACATCCTGCTCGCGCTCGGCGACATCGCGATCACCGGGGAGCCGTCCTTCCAGCAGTTCCGCGCCACCTACGGCGACAAGGACGGGGCCAGCCTGCCGATCCGGGTACGCCGCGGCGACCAGGAACTCACCCTGACGGGCACCGTCCGCCTGGTGGTGCTCACCCAGCAGCGCCTGGTCCTCGACCCGGACGCGAGCGCCAAGGCCCAGCGCATCCGGCACGGCATCTTCACCGGAAGCACCGGGAACTGACCGGGCAGGCACCGACGGCCGGCGCGGGAGCCGGCACGATGCGGGGCGGGGAGCCAGGTGCTCCCCGCCCCGCGTTGCGCTTCAGTCCATGCACACCGGTCAGGCGGGTGGTGAAAAGAGGCCCAGGGCGTCCTCGAGCGGAAGGGCACCGGGGCCGGGCCTGCCCAGTCCGTGCAGCGCGAGGCCGAAGAGGTCGGCGGGTGACCGGCCCTGCTCCCGCAGGTCGCGCACGCTGGTGTCGTGATCCGACTTGCTCAGCTTGGCGCCGCCGGGCTTGCGGAGGAGCGGGTGATGCAGGACACGCGGCGGGTTCGCGACGCCGAGCAGCCGGGCCAGGGCACGCTGCCGTCCGGTCGAGGCCAGCAGGTCCATCCCGCGGATGACGAGGTCCACGCCCTGGTCCCGGTCGTCCACCACCACCGCGAACTGGTAGGTCCAGTTGCCCAGGCGATCCCGGAGCGTGAGGTCGCCACACTGGGCGGCCGGTTCCTGGTGTTGCGTCCCCAGTCGGAGATCATGGAAGCGCACCACACCGGGACGCAACAGTACTCGCGTGGCGCGGCCCGGTCCGTGACTCAGGCCACGATCTCGACAATAGCCGTCATAGGGAACCTCGATGTCGGCACTGACCACGGCGGGTGCGCGCGCCATCACGTCCTGGCGGGAGCAGTCGCAGGCGTACACCCGATGCCCGGCCGCCTCGAGCTGCGCCAGCGCCGCCAGGTAGGCGGGGCCGTTGTCGCTCTGGCGATAGGGTGTCGGGCCGCGACGGAAGACCGCCGGCGGCGCGATGTCCGGCACGAAGCCCAGCCACTCGAGGTCCTCGAGCAGCGCGGCCTCGTACCCGGGCCGGCAGCGCTGCCGATCATGATCCTCGATCCGCAGCAGCACCTCGGCGCCGCGGGCCCGCGCCTCACCCCACACGGTCAGCGCGTTGGCGACGTGCCCGAGATGGAGGTAGCCGGTGGGAGCGGGGGCGAAGCGGGTGCGCATGCCGGAAGAAAACGGGAAGCGGGAGAAGGGAAAAGGGAAAAGGGAAACGGGAAAAGGGAAACGGGAACCAGGCCCACCTCCCGCTTCCCGTTTCCCACGTTCCTCAGCTGATCCCGACCTGGACTCCGTGGGTCAGCGTCTGCGCCACCACGCAGTAGCGCTCGGTGAGTTCCAGCAGCTTCTGCCGCTGCTCGGGCGTGGCATCGCTGTCCAGCTCCACCCGGAGCCGGACGGCCGTGAGCCCGACGGGCACCTCCCGGCTCACGCCGAGGGTGCCCCGCGCGTCCCAGTCCCCTTCCGCATGGATGGCGCCGGCGCGGATCGGGATCCCCATGGCCATTGCCACGGCGCTCAGCGTGACCCCGGCGCAGGCCGCCAGCGCCTCGAGGACGATGTCCCCGGAGCAGCGCAGGGTGCCGTCGCCACCGGTGGCGGGATGGAGGCCGGCGCGGACCACCTGCCCGCCCATCGTCACGTCGCAGCTCACCGTGCCCGGGACCAGGGTGGCGGTGGCCCGCGAGGTGACCCGCGCCGTGGCGGGGTCGTGGCGGTAGCGGTCCTTGAGGGGGGCCTGGAGGGCCCGAAGATCAGCAGGGGTCATGTGAACTGACGGGAAACGGGAAAAGGGAAAAGGGAAGCGGGAACCGGTGCAGGGAACATATCCCCACGCCACCGCTTCCCGCTTCCCGCTTCCCGCTTCCCCCCGTTGTTGCTACGCCACCGGCGCCACCGCCCCCTCGTCCCGGCGCCGGAGGTCGGCCAGCGAGGCCTGGATCCGGTCGGTCATCCGCCGCTCCTCGCGCAGGGTCTCCAGCAGCCCCTCCGCGCGGCGGGTCTCCAGCGCGAGTGCCGCGGCCTTCTCCAGGAAGTGGTCCACCTGGGCCTTCTGGGCCAGCAGCGTCTCCAGCGCGCCGCGGACGTCGATCACCAGGGTCTCGGCGTGGGCCAGCCGCTCCTCGGTGCGGTCCAGCTGCCGGCGGCGCTCCTCGAGCGTGCGCAGCATCCCGCCGGCGTCGCCGAGGCGCTCCAGCAGCCCGTCGAGCTCGGCGCGGGTGCGCGCCAGCTGCGGATGGGCCTCCACCACCGCGCGCGCGTCGGCCTGGGTGCGCTCCGCCACCTCGAACAGCGCCCGGATCTCGCCCTGGAGCGCGCCGATGGTGGCCTGCCGCACCGAGGCCTGCTCCATGGCCTGCGCCAGCTGCTGCTCCGCGCCCCGCCACTCGGCCAGGCGGGCCTCGAAGCCGTTGAGCCGCTCCTGCATGGTGGAGAGCGACGCCACCCGGCCATCGAGCTCGCGGGCCAGGACCTCGGTGGCCTGCAGCCGCTCGCCCGCCCGGGTGAGCACCTCGTCCATCTCGTGGGTGCGGGTGGCGAGGAGCTGCGCCGCCTCCGCCGCCTCCTGCCGAAGGGTGGTGGCCCGCTCCAGGTGCTCGGCCGCGCGGGCCAGCGCCGCCTGCCGCTGGTCCACCTCGCGGGCCAGGTCGTGCATCTTGTCGGAGAGCTGGGTGAGACCCTTCGCCTTGTGCTCCACCCCGCTCACCGTGCCTTCGACCTCGCGCACCCGCTGCTCCATCTCGCGCAGCTCCGCGCTCACGCTCACCAGCTGGTTTCCGGTGCGGTTCACCTCGTCGAGCCGCGGCCCCATGGTGTCGAGCCGGTCCTCGGCGCCGGCCAGGCGCTCGGTGAGCGCGCGGGCCCGCTCCTCGATCGACGCGCCGAGCTGCGACACGCCACCCAGCTGCTGCTGCACCTCCTCCACCAGGCCGCGCCGGGTCTCGACCACGTTGAGCGACGCGGCCAGCTGGTCCACCTCGCGCCGCAGGGTGTCGAGCAGGGTGCGCTGGCGGTCCAGGCCGGTGAGGTCGCCCTTGAGGGCGGCCATCTGGCGTTCGGCCTCGCCGAGCCAGGTGCGGGTGCCCTCCACGCGGCCGCGGGTGTCGGTCATCTCCTGCCGCGCGGTGCGCAGCTGCTCCAGCGCGTCGCGGATGGCCTCCCCGGTAGCGGAGAGGGACTGCAGGTCGCGGACGGTGCGCTCCAGCACCGGCCGGGATTCCTCGAGGCGGCAGGTGCGCTCGGTGAGCCCGCCGATGTTCTCCTCCAGCCGCTCCAGGTCGCTGAGCCCGGCGCGGGCCCGCGCGCCCAGCTCCGTGATGCGGCCCAGCTCGCCGCCCAGCTCGCCGACCTGCGCGGTGAGCGCGTCGGCCCGTGCCGCGGCGCCGGTGATCGCCTCCGCGCCGGCGGCGAGGGCGGAGAAGCGGCCTTCCCACTCATTGAGGTTGCGGCGCAGGTCGCCCACCCGCTGCGACACCCCTTCCATCCCGCGGCTCTCGAGCTGGATCCGTTCGGCGTGCTGCTCGAGCGCCTCGCGCAGCAGCGCGAGCGAGCGATCGGCGCCCGACTGCCCCGACTCGATCCGGTCCAGCCGCTCGGCCACCTGCAGGGTGCGGTCGTGCATCCCCGAGTGGTGCTCGGCCAGCTGGTCGAGCTCGGCGCGGAGGTCGCCCAGGGTGCGGGTGATGTCGGCCTGGCGCTCCAGGCCCTGGTCGGCGCGCTGCATGAGGCTGGTGAGGTGCTCGAGCTTGGCGGTGGCGCGGTCGATCTGGTCCCGCTGCTGGTCGAGCAGCGCCACCTTCTGGCCCACCTGGTCGGCGGTGGCGCGCACGCCGGCGAGCTGGCGCCGGGTCTGGGCCACCGACTCCGCCATCGGGCCGAGGTCGGCGAGCAGCTGCTCCATGCCGGCGATGCGATGCTCGGTCTCGCCCAGCGTCCGGGCGATGCGCTGCCAGTCGCCGTCGAAGGACTCGATCCGGCCGCTGGCCGCCTTGTACTGGCCCAGCGTCTTCTCGTGCTGCTCGCGCAGCCGGGCCAGCTCGCCGCGGAAGGCCTCGCCCTGGGAGGAGAGGGTGTCCATCTCGCCCCGCAGCTGGCGGAAGGGGCCCTCGAGCGCCAGGAAGCCGGCGAGGTCGTCCTTGAGCGCCATGGTGCGCGCCACCTGCTCCTGCACCAGCGCGGCCTCGCCGCGGGTGCGCTCGATCCCGCGGCCGATGTCCGCCAGGTCCGACTCGAGCTGGTTGCGGGTGCCCACCAGGGTGGCGAGCTGCCGTTCCGCCGCGCCGAAGCGTCCCGCCAGCTCCTCGACCCCCGCCAGCTGCCGCTCGATGGTGCTCACCCGCTCGCCGAGCGTGCTCAGCCGCTGCAGCTGGCCGATCGAGCGATCGGCGTGCTGCACCAGCTGCTCGAGGCTGGCCCGCTGGGTGTCGAGGCGGCTGACGAGTTGCGCGAGCTGGGCCAGCTCTTCGGCGGAGGCACCGCCGCGCAGGGTCTTGAGAAAGGTGGACATGGGTCTGGAGTCCTCGGGGATCGGGCGGCACGGGAGACCGGCCGGCGGCTGCCGACGCGGACCCACAGAGTACGGCGAAGGACGTGTGGACACCGGTGGGCTGGATCACAGGCGAGCGCTTGCATTCTGCGAGCGTGCCGACGCCGCGGCCCGGAATCCGGCCCGGGACGGGAACGCCGGGCGGCACAAGCGATTGCGGCGGCGCACCGGGCCGGCGCGGGCGAGTGTGGCACGGCCGCCGCGGCAGTCGCGGAGGGCGCGCTGTGACGGGTGACCGCGCGGCGGGCGGTCCCGGGCGCTCTATTGCGGAGATCCCTGCGCCTGTCCCCCATCCATGGCGGTCATGCACGTGCTCCTGGCGGACGGTTCCATCCCCTGGATGCTCGTGGCCGGCATCGTCGCCGGCCTGGCCCTGGCCCTCCTGGCGGGGGTGGCCCGGGCGCGGCTGGCGCACCGATCGGTGCGGGCGCTGCTGCATCCGCTGGCGGGCGCCGACGGGCGGCTCGCGATCTACCTGCGGGGGCTGTTCGTGCCGGGCCACGAGTATTACAGCCGGGCCCCGGAGGACCCGCGCCATCCCGCGGGGGGGCTGACCGTCCACAAGTGGGCGCGGGTGGATGGGGTGCATGCGGCGGCCGACGTGCAGGCGGCGACGACGCTGCTGCGCCTCCTGGCCGCGGCCTGTCCCCGCGTGGTGCCCACCCTCGAGGCTGGTGAGCCGGGCCGTCCGGCGTGGGGTGAGCACGGGATCATCGTGGGACCGCACCACCTCGCCTACCAGGTCCTTGATGGCTGCGCCCCGCGGCTGGCCAGCGTCCGTCCATCGGCATCGGTGCGGCTGCTGGGGTCGGGCACGGTGTTCGAGGCGCGGGAGGGACTCGACTTCGGGCTGATCTACAAGGGAGAGCGGACCGGGGTGCGGCGGAGCTACCTGCTGGTCACCGGCCTGGGCGACGCCGGCACCATCGCCGCGGCGGAGTTCCTGGCCCGGCACGCCGCGGGGCTTGGTCGCCTGGTGGGGCGGCGCGCGTTTGCCCTGGTGGTGGCGGTCCACCCGGCGCGGGGCCCGGCGAGCGCGACGCTGCAGGGGATCGAGCCGCGCCCCGCCTGGTGGCGCCGGATGCTCCATGGGAAGGACTGGCAGGCGCTCCGCGCGGCGGCGGCCGCGCTTCCGGCCACCCGTGCCGGGCGGGTCACCGGGGGGCAGCCGGCGGTGGCGGTGCCGACCCCACCCGCGCGCCCAGTGGCGGTGGCGCCGGCGGGCGCGGAGGTGCGGGAGGACTAGCGGGTGCCGGACCAGCGCCGGCCGCCGCGCTGCATGGGGGGCACGACATCCCAGGCCCGAACCGCTTGCCGGTCTGCGCTTCCTAGTGGTCCTAGTTCGGGGAGGTCCGCCCTCAGCTCCGAGGCTCCGATCCTGAGCGGCCCTGAAACGGGGGAAAGGTCACCAGCCCCTGTGGGCGACGCCTCCATCGAGCAATGGGTCACTCCTTTGGACGTCTCGATCCCCGGAACGGCCTGTGCGCCGTCTTCATAAGCCACCTGTACAACGAGGCGCCAATCCAGATCCAGGTTCCCAAGACACCGCACAACACAAACGGGGCGGAGGCCAGTAGTAGCAACTCACAGCCGAGGAAATAGCCACCGACTCCGACCAGCGCTGCAATGACCGTACTGAGAGCATAGAAGGCCCCACTCATCATGCCTGCGGAACGGGGGTCGGGAAGCGGACGGCCTAGCACACGCATACCTATTCCTCCCAGCGTTGGCAACAACCGACAACGCGACTGACCGCGAGTTAGGTGAGACAGAGCCCACCAATAATCGTGGGGCGGCGTCCGAAGAACCGCCTCCACAGATCGCGCAGGACCCTGAAAATTGGCGGTGAGGCAATCGTGGTGGCCTTCTGTACTCCAATCGATGCCTGCACCCCGATTCCCGCCCCAAACCTCGGAAATACCCCGGAGCCCAGCCCATAGTCACCATTCTCATCACGAGTGGCGGCAATGCCCCCGCTCCACCCAAGCCCAGCGTTTGCTTGAGCAACGACCGCGCTCGCCTCACTGATTCCAACGGGCAGGTCACCGCTTGAGCTGGAGAGGCCCCCTGTTGCACCTACACCAGCGAACGCTCCACCACCATATGAAGCTGACGCTGTGAAGGTGACGAACAACTGGCCCGACGAGGTAAACCCGCCGGTGACGCCGCCCCCGACAAATGGCCCAGGAATCAGCGCAAGCCCGCCGATAAGCCCGGAGCTGCCGCCAGAGAACTGCCACTCGGTGCCCGAGGGATCGAGGAGATCGATGGGATCTTGTGCGGCATACGCGACAAGGTTTGTTCCGCCGGCAAGGAACCCCACCGGATCCTTCGCCGTCCACCGCCCCGCTGCCGGATCATAGTCCCGCGCCCCGAACCGCACCAACCCCGTCGCCGCGTCCGTGAGCCCGCCCGCGAACCCGAACGGCTGGAAGCCCGCCCCGCTGTCGGCGAGGACATTCCCCCAGGCATCGTAGGTGGTCCACTGCGCCACCGCGCCGGTGGCGGTGTCCACCACCGCCCGGACGCTCCCCAAATGGTCGGTCACCAGACGATACACCGCCCCGCCCCGGACCAGGTAGTCCGGCACGTTGCCCCGGCTGCCGTAGACGAAGCGGCTCACCATGGCGCCGGTGCTGTCGAGCTCCGCGATGGGGTTGAGCTGGTTCTGGTACAGCCAGCGGTGGGTGACCGCGCCGTTCCACTTCCGGCCCACCCGCCGGTTCTGGCCGTCGATCAGGTACTCGACGCTGTCGCCGGTCGGCAGCACCACCTTGAGGAGGTTGCCCAGCGCGTCGTACTGGTAGCGGGTCTGGGCGCCGCTGGCCGAGTCGGTCTTGGTCTGGAGTTCCCCGTTCGAGCCGTAGGCGTAGAGGGTGACCACCCCGCCGCTGGTGGCGCTCCGGGTGAGCCGGTCCTGGGCGTCGTAGCTGGAGCTGACCGTCCCCAGGGCGGTGGTGAGGCTGGTGCGGTTGCCGTTGGAGTCGTAGGCGAAGGCCTGGTGCAGCGCCCCGTCGAGCGAGTCGCGGAGCAGGCGGCCCACCCCGTCATAGACGTAGCTCCAGCGCCGCACCTGGAGCGTGCCCCCGGCCTCCCGGGCCGAGTCGGTGAGCTGGGTGATCCGGCCCAGGCTGTCCCGCACGTAACCGGTGCCGAGGAGGGTGGTGCCGCTCCGGGCCTGGTGGAGGCCGGCCAGCTCCCCGCGACTGGTGTAGCTGTAGCTCCCCCGGACGGGGCCCAGGGTATCGGCCAGCAACAGGCCATGGGTGCCACTGCGGCCCAGGCGGAGCGCCCCCGCCGCCACCAGCAGCCCGTCGCGGTCGTAGCTGAAGCTCACGGTGCTCGTGCCGTGGACCGTCTGGGTCTTGACCCGGAAGGCGCTGTCGTAGGCCACCTGGACGCTGTCCCGGAGCGGGCCGGCCCAGGTCACCTTGGTGGGGAGGCTGCCGTCATAGGCAAACTTGAGCGTGTCGTTCCCCGGCGCGGTGATCCGGGTCAGGTTGCCGCTGGCGGCGCTGTAGCTGAACCCGAGCGTCCCGCGGTCGAACTGCACGGTGCTCGGCCGCCCGGCGGTGTCGTAGCCGAAGCGCACGGCGATGGAGTCGGGCCGGACGATGCTGTCCCTGTCTCCCCTGCGAGACGTCGCTAGTCCGATCGTGACGGGACGAACTCGAAGGGCTGAGAACCATCACCTTCTTTGTAGTCAAATGCCTCGATCCTCCTTAACTCAGCTGGCCGATTGATGAATGCCACTATCTGGCGGGCCGCCGCCGGGGAGGCCAAATGCTCTATGGAGCGCAATGCCGAGACTGGATCCACGTCGAGCCGCGCAGCCGCGTGACACAACAGCGCGAGTGGCGTGAGACTATCCCGCAGATCTTGACTGAAGTCCTCCAGGGCAAGGGCAGCGAAACCTTGCTGCAATTCCTCCGACGACCGCAATCCTATGGCTCTGGCAGCCCGCTCTTTGGCGAACCAGAGCAACAACGCCGACATGTTAGCGTTCATGCGACTCCTGACTTTCTCGCGAAGGATGTCATCGCGCCCATTCACCACTTCCAAAAGAGAATGGATCGCCCCTTCCGCGGCCCGCCTCCCCGTGGCGCCGCGGAGGTCCCTTGCGCCGAGCGTCGTGAGCGTCTCCAGTATCCTGTCCAACTCGGTAGTCCCGGCCATTTGCTCTCGTCCTAATCGGATGCTGCGGATGGGGCGATGCCTACGTGATGTCAGGTACCCCAATCCATGCCCTACTGATACCGCCCACCCGAGCCACCCTGGTGCCTGCCAGTAGCCAGGTCGACGGAGAACGGTACGACGGTCCCACCAGTAGGATCGGAAGCCTCACCGGCGAGGTGGTTCCCTCGGATGCCCAAGATGCGGATTCCGTCGATTGAGACTCGTTCGCTGACCCAACGTATCCCCTGCTCGCCCAATCCAGCCAGTTGGGTGTACCCTGTCAACACAAGGACTTTCTGCTCCGGAGCAGGGAGGACCTCACAAACCGGGGAGATGGGAACCTCGAACCAGTCGCGGGGCATGTCAGTGCGAACAGCGACCGCCAATCCCTTGGACACAACCAATAGCCTGTGCAGATGAGGGGTACTGGCCACCAAGTCCAAGGCATCTCCGGTTGGTGATCCGAACGCGAACACGCCAAGCCAGGACCTACCGCCGACCGGCGAGACGCGCACGATCATCCCATCGTGCCCGGTCGCACTGGACCCGCCAGGGAAGTAGTACCTTGGCTCGTCGACCGCACCGCTGGGAAGTGAGGCTGGTGCGGCGTCGAAGCTCTTGGGAAACGCCCACAGTTGCCGGACCACGGTGCCGACCCTCTCAGAAGGGGTTGAAATAGCGGTGGGTGATGACCCCATTGAAATCCTTGTAGAACTGGAACACTCCCTCTATCGCCCGTCCACCCACACGGAGTCCACCGGGGATTTCCAGGCTCGTGTAGGCGGCGCCATCACCTCCAATGAACGTTGATACCCGACCGGCTGACTCAAACGCATGCACGCTCTCGCTGAAGCCATGTTGGATGGGGTCCCTGAGGTTCTTTGCCAGGACCTCGGGTGAGTAGCTGGTGCCCTCGAAGAATGACGTGGCCGATCTGGCCGCGCTAAGCTCACCGGCAACCCACCCACCACCAAGGGCAAGGCTGGTCTTCCACCACGTATCCGGCGTCCACAGCGCCGCGAATAGCCCTCCGCCCAACGCCGCCGCGCGCTGCAGACCCGAGGCCGATGGATCACAAAAGACCGAGCGGTAGTAGTTGAGAGCGGCTTCACCATCTCGCGGGAGGAACCACGACAAACCGGTCGGGTCAATCCGGTTCACCGGGTCACCGCCAACATGCGCGTACAGGGCGAGGTCCGGGGGAAGCAGACCAATCGGATCCTTCGCCGTCCACCGCCCCACCGCGGGATCATAGTCCCGCGCCCCGAACCGCACCAACCCCGTCGCACTGTCCGTGAGCCCGCCCGCGAACCCGAACGGCTGGAAGCCCGCCCCACTGTCCGCGAGGACGTTGCCCCAGGCGTCGTAGGCGGTCCACTGCGCCACCGCGCCGGTGGCGGTGTCCACCACCGCCCGGACGCTCCCCAAATGGTCGGTCACCAGACGATACACCGCCCCGCCCCGGACCAGGTAGTCCGGCACGTTGGCCCGGCTGCCGTAGACGAAGCGGCTCACCAGCGCGCCGGCGCTGTCGAGCTCCGCGATGGGGTTGAGCTGGTTCTGGTACAGCCAGCGGTGGGTCACCGCCCCGTTGAGCTTCCGCCCGACGCGGCGGTTCTGGCCGTCGATCAGGTACTCGACGCTGTCGCCGGTCGGCAGTACCACCGTGAGGAGGTTGCCCAGGGCGTCGTACTGGTAGCGGGTCGGGGCGCCGGTGGCGGAGTCGGTCTTGGTCTGGAGTTCCCCGTTCGAGCCGTAGGCGTAGAGCGTCACCACCCCGCCGCTGGTGGCGCTCCGGGTGAGGCGGTCCTGGGCGTCGTAGCTGGAGCTGACCGTGCCCAGGGCGGTGGTCAGGCTGGTGCGGTTGCCGTTGGAGTCGTAGGCGAAGGCCTGGTGCAGCGTTCCGTCGAGCGAGTCGCGGGGTCCAGCCGGGGCAGCGCGGCGAATGAGTCACCCGAGCGGATTGTCACCGAACGAGAGTTCTATCAGCGCGTCGTCGACCCCCTCGTCGGTCAGGTACTTGTGCCCTGGCGCGCCATGGACAAGGAGTGAGTCTACCTTCTCCACCGCCCACTCCCACTGCCCCTCCGACGTGACCCACCAAAGGACGCCAACGCGCTCCTGCGCGCTCGAGGAAGAGCGTCCCTCGTCAGGGCGCCAACAACGGCAGCACCAACCGTAGTAGCAGGGAGGGAGCGCAACCAGGACGACCGCGCGGGCGACCGGCGGCGCAGCACCAACCGCCCCACGCTCGCGGCCCGTACCCAAGGGAGGGGAGGACACTTCCGCGGGCGGTCCAAGCCTCGCAACGTGTGCCGCCCTTCAGAGGCGCGTGCGTATTCGGCATGAGGGCTGCGATGAAGTACCCCCGCTCCCCCGCGCGAGATCGCACTTGACGGGCGGATGACGTAGCCTTCAGCGTCTCCGGCGCGGACGGGGAAGCCCTTGACCGCTTCCGCACACCAAGGCCCGGAGACGAGACTCTTGCAATCGACTCAACTCAATCTCCAGACCAAGGAGGCTGGTTGGTAGCGCTAACGCACGGACATCCTCGAATAGTACATCGACCTGGCCGGCTTTTCAGATGCTGTGCTCTAAGCAATAGCAGCCGGTGACTTACCGAATAGGACCACACTTGGAATGGGCGATCCCACTTCAGGCGGGCACCCCACTCATGACTTGAAGCAATGTCCCACGAGCCGCCCGTCATTGGTATGCTCCTGAGCGGCCGTGGCGCAGCGGGTCCCTATCCCGTAGTTGGTTGGGCAGCCGGTTCACGGCGCAAAGGGATTGAGGAGCACCTGTCCACCACGGTTCACGAATGTGACCTGTGATAGCCTTACCGGCCTGATAGAGCATTCCCATTTCAAAGTCGGTGAATCGGCCGGATTGAGACAGGCCCCACGCCGCCCCCATGACCTGGTCATGTGGATGGTCCCTCCCCGACATCCCTTCAACGCTCAGCGGTAATCCCGAGGCAGCGGGATTCAGCAATGCTCGCTGCAACTCTGGAATGAACTCTGGCACCCAATCTCCGACCGCCAACCAAGCCGCCACGTCTGCAAGGCCATGCTCCGCGAGACCCAGGACAATGTGATCGGCAGACACGCTGGGACCAAGGGCCAGCGGCAGGGCGCACCAGCACCGAGAACGCCAGAGGCAGCGATCGTTGATAGTGCCAAACCAGTCTTTGCCCCAGCGATTGTCCCCGCGTAGGGTCGCCGCCGCAGAGCGCTTCGGAATCCAGCTTGGATTGCAGCTGCTGCCGCGACTGAAAGCCCAATGAACTCGACAAGGCATCCATCCCAGATGCAGAGCCCCCGGTGATGTCTGTCCGTCCAACTGGGCTGGATCCGACATACGAATAGAGCGGAACCATAACCCCGGCGAACCCAACCGGATCCTTCGCCGTCCACCGCCCTATGGTCGGATCGTAATCCCGCGCCCCGAACCGCACCGAAGCCCGTCGCGCCGTCCGTGAGCCCGCCCGCGAACCCGAACGGCTGGAACCCCGCCCCGCTGTCCGCGAGGACGTTGCCCCAGGCGTCGTAGCTGGCCCACTGCACCACCGCGCCGATGGCGGTGTCCACCACCGCCCGGACGCTCCCAGGTGGTCGGTCACCAGACGATACACCGCCCCGCCTGAAGGGCGGCGGGCGCCCTATTGATGAGACTGCCGACGCGGCCAGGGTTCGCCCTAGTGGCGCTTTCGCCGGTGCCCACGCACCCTAGTTGTCGTCTGAGGAACGCGATCAACCTCCAAGAAGGGCCTACCGATGCGGAAGAACCCGTGGCACTCGGTCAAGCAGAGCACCACCATGTCTGCAGCAACTGCAACACTGGCAACAACATTGAACGGGAGAATTTGCGCGAAGGCACAGGTGGCAAGCCACTGTGCAAGGAGTGCCACGACCTGATTGCGCGGGAGGGTGTTAGCCGCGACAGGGGATGTCAAGAGAGCAGGGCGCCCGATTCGCACCGTGACCGATGAATGGAAAAGGACGAAGGTGCGGGCTCCATTCCATGAGACACCTCTAGGGCGCCATCACGGCCCGCCGTCCATGCTTTCGCACTGTCGGAGTAGAGTAACCTGCGAGCCTTCTTGGCGATCAGCGCGATGAGCCGGCCGCAGCTCCTGCAGTTGGTGCCTGTGCCGAGCTGGAGGGAGTCGGTGCGGGGCACAGGCACCGGGCTGCCGCTGGTCAGCAGCCCCCCGATTGGAGCAACCCGCCCTTATCGGGCTGGTCCATTCCAGGCCTGACCGGGGCCCACCCTGTCCGGCATCTACCGCGAGACGATGGCTCCAGTGGGGCCCCTATTGCAGGGAGCCCAGCTGCGTGCGCCCCCCTTCACGTTCCACCAGAAGGCCGCGAAGCAGTGGGCGAACGGTCGGGTGAGGCCGGGCCTCCCGGCCCTTGGTGGGAACACTACAGGCATGAGCCTGTCACTCGCGCCTGGGTGGAAATTCCCGCAATGGCAGGTAGCTATAGCAGTCTGCCGCGAGCAGTCGCGCTTATCGGCATCGCGGATCAGTCGCGTCATCTCGTCAACCCATCGCGCCCCCCGCCCCTTTACGGAGCGGAAGGCACGGCCATAGGAAATCCTCGCGGATGAGAGCCAGATACTGAGACGGTTCTTATCTCCTGAGCCAGAACACGCTCCCTCGAGAACAAATGCCAGAACTCGACTTCCCTCGCGTCTGCCATACTGGCCTGCGCAAGCCCGGAGAAGCTCCTGCAACCGCGGGAAGCCACCGTCGCGGAGGGGGTCCTGACACCCCTTCGCCGCCGCATAGCCGGGGTCCAGCACAGTGAAGTAGAGCGCCACGAGATCCAGCAGGACGGCGAGATCATACTCGCCCGCCGCGATGGCGTTTTCGTAGGGCCGCGATGGCTTGGACGGGCGCATCTTGACGATCGAACGCACGCGCCGCACTGAGCGTCACCTGAATGCTCCTGGGAGGTTAACACCTGCATTTCGGATCATTCCCGCTTGGACCCAACCTCGACCCAAACTTGCCCGCTGCGAAATGCCTGACTGAATCCTGACACCGGCGCGAAGCGCAGGGGCTGCAAGGAGACCGGGATTGGCGTTCGCGGGATCGCCTGCGACGCGCTCGAAGAGACCTGGCATACCGCTGCATTGAGGACACGGTCGTTGGATTGACGTGCCCGCTCGCGTTACGGAACACGTGGCCCGCATTGGCCTAATCGAAGCGGGTAGTTGTGTACCACCAGCGGCTCCAACGGACACGGTCGGCTGGCTCGACGCCGTTGCAGCTGGCGCCGAGCACCCGGCCCCGAGGCCCAACGCCGCCCCAGCAAGGGCAGCCTCCCCCAGGTTCAGGCAGGCGAGCTGGTAGCCATTCCTGAACTGTTGCCAGGCGATGTCGATCGCGATGAACGCGGCCACCATCCCAACAAGTACAATCGGGACAACCGCACCCGATGGATCCTGAAGATCCACTGGGTCATTCGCCGAATAGAGCATATGTCCCCGATTCACCACCTGAGAACCCGACCGGATCCTTCGCCGTCCACGCCCCACCGCGGGATCATAGTCCCGCGCCCCGAACCGCACCAACCCCGTCGCCGCGTCCGGTGAGCCCGCCCGCGAACCCGAACGGCTGGAAGCCCGCCCCGCTGTCGGCGAGGACATTCCCCCAGGCATCGTAGGTGGTCCACTGCGCCACCGCGCCGGTGGCGGTGTCCACCACCGCCCGGACGCTCCCCAGATGGTCGGTCACCAGACGATACACCGCTCCGCCCCGGACCAGGTAGTCCGGCACGTTGGCCCGGCTGCCGGACACGAACCGGCTCACGGGCGCGCCGGCGCTGTCGGAGTTCCGCGATGGGGTTGAGCTGGTTCTGGTACAGCCAGCGGTGGGTCACCACCCCGTTCAGCTTCCGCCCGACGCGGCGGTTCTGGCCGTCGATCCGGTACTCGACGCTGTCGCCGGTCGGCAGTACCACCTTCCGGAGGAGGTTGCCCAGGGCGTCGTACTGGTAGCGGGTCTGGGCGCCGGTGGCGGAGTCGGTCTTGGTCTGAGTTCCCCGTTCGAGCCGGTAGGCGTAGAGCGTCACCACCCCGCCGCTGGTGGCGCTCCGGTGAGCCGGTCCTGGGCGTCGTAGCTGTTGCTCACCGTCCCCAGGGCGGTGGTGAGGCTGGTGCGGTTGCCGTTGAGTCGTAGGCGAAG